>NZ_JBIDAK010000007.1:0-75216 GCF_043202455.1 Kitasatospora sp. NPDC048194 | reverse complement strand
TGGTGTGCGGGTGGGGGGGGGGGGGGGGGGGGGGGGGGGCGGGGGCGCGCCCCCCGGGGGGGGGGGGGGGGGGGGCCCCCCCCCGGGCCGGGGCGCCCCCCCCCCCCCCCCCCGGCTCCTCCTCCCAGACGGTCCACACGTCGCCCAGTCGCAGGCCGAGGGCGAACCGGGCCTCCCAGCGGTCGCCCGTGACCTCCCACGGGGGCAGTACGGTTTCGGACTCCTCCGGAACGTGTTCGTCTCGGACGACATCGCGGAAGATCCGCAGGTCCTGCCGCTGGTTGCGCATCAGCATGAACGCGGAGTGCGGGCTGAAGCGGCCCTGGGCCCGGTCACGCTCGACGGTGAGCCTGAGCAGCCCCCAGCACAGCATCGGGCTGTCCCAGGGGGTGAGGACGAGGCCGCCCGGGCGGGTCTGGTCGATCCATGCCCGAGGCACCCGGCGGACCGCACAGGTGGAGATGATCCGGTCGTACGGCTGACGGTGCTGCCAGCCCAGGGAGCCGTCTCCGCAGATCAGGTCCACGTTCGTGCCGGCTGCGTTCAGGGACGCCCACGCCTGCTCGGAGACCGCGTGGTCGATCTCGATCGAGGTGACGCGTCCGGGGCCGAGGCGGTGGGCGAGGAGGGCCGCGTTCCAACCGGTGCCGGTACCGATCTCCAGGACGTTCATACCGGGCCGGACGTCGAGGTCGCGGAGCATGCGGACGACGATGGAGGGGGCGGAGGCCGAGGAGGACGGCCAGGCTTCGCCCGGGTCGGCCGGTACCTGGCCGTCATTGACCTGGGTGACGACGGGCAGATCCGCGTAGGCCGCCTCGAACCACCGCTGGTGGTCGGTGGACAGGTCGCAGGGCTCGTAGCCGCCCCGGTCGTCCTCCAGCCAGATCCGCTCGGGGAGGAAGCGGTGGCGCGGGGCTGCCGTGATCGCCTCCTTCCACTCGCGGGGGACGGGGCCGCCGAGCGCTTCGCCGACGGCCCGGAGCAGGCCGCGAACGGCGGCCTGCTCCGGTCGATGCGCGTGGTCCGTCACTTCTCGCTCTCGTCCTTCTTGTGCTTCGGTTCGGGCGCCGGCCGCGTTCCGTCGGGGGACGGCTTGCTCGTGCCGGGGTCCTTCTTGCCGCCGTGCTTGCCGCCGCTGGGCTTGTCGGTTCCCCAACCCATGGGGGCCTCCTCGTGCGTTGTCGTTGTGGTGGTCGTGCGTTCCGGTGGGGCGCTACCGGTCCGGAGGCCGGGGCGTCGGCGGACTTTGCGGCTTCGGCGGGGGCGGTTTCGGCTCGGGCCGGGACATGGCCGTGCTCCTTTTCGGGGGGAGAAAGGGAAGTGAGTTGGTCGTCCCGTCCGCGCCGCCGGGCCGGCAGCGCGGACGGGAGTTCAGTGGGAGCGGTTGATCAGCACCAGGGCCGCGATGAGGAGGTGCAGGCCGGCAGCGGCGGACACCCCGCAGGCGGCCAAGACGCGGGTGGGGTCGGGCACGGACGGCGGCTGCGCATCGGCGGAGGGGTAACTGGCCTCCGGTGGCTCCGAGTTCACCGGGGGACCGGCGCCGGCACGGCAAGGTCGGCGTAGACGACCTTGCCGAGAGGTTCGAGGTTGACGCCCCATCGGCCACCGGTCAGGAGGTTCACCAGGGCGAGGCCACGGTGGCACTCCTCATCAGGAGAAGCCTGGATCAGCACCGGCGCGGCACACGACCCGTCGCGCACCGTAATACGCACATTCGCCGGGGAGATCAGCTGAACACCCACCGTCATCCTTCGCTGGCACCCGGTCTTCACGGCATTGGTAGCCAGCTCGCTTGTGATCAATTCGGCCGCGTCAACCAGTTGCGCCAATCCCCAGGCCGCCAGAGTCTCGCGGACGAATCGGCGAGCCTGGCCCGCCGATTCGGGCTCGTAGGGAAGCACCAGGCTGGCGACCGGCGCCGAGCTGGCGCACGGAGGCACATGAGCCTCCAGCAAGGCATGCGACATGGCAACTCCAAGTGAGGACCGGCGTGCCCGGCAGCTGGTCGAGTACCTGATTCGACTGAGGATCCGGGCATTCAAGGCCGCATGCCGCTTCATCGGAACTACGATTTCCGAGCCACATCACGGCCTCGCTTCGTGCCTACGACGCTACGCCGCGTGACACAACGATCCGACGGACCGCCAGTACGAGTTACCCGGCCGATCAAGGCCAAGGGGAGTCCCGATGGCTGCTCAACCGCCCCCGACGCGAGACCCAACACTGACCGGGAGTCCGCCTTCACCTGAGCGGGAGCCGGAAGGTGCCATCGCCGGCTATCTCTTCAAGGTCATTCGCGAGCAGATCCCGCGGACTCAAGAGGAGTTGGCGTCCGACCTGGGCGTGGACAAGAGCACTCTCCAGGGATGGGAGTCCGGGCGGCGTCCGCTGTCGTCCACCAGAGCAGGCAACCTGGTGGCTATGCGCCGCAAGCTGGTCATCCTCGGTGCTCCGCCGGGCTTGGTGGACATGCTTTCCACCGCGATGGATGCTGACCTTCTGCTGGGCGAGATCCTCAGAGCAGAGCCGGTCAGGGCTCGGCTTCACGAACACCCGCTTGCGGGATGGGTCCTGACGCGAGACACCACTCACATGATCGGCTGGGCGGTCAGCGGAATCCTGCCTGGGGTGGTCGCCATGCACTCGACGATCCCGGCCGCGCGACGTGGGCCGGTTTCGTCGTCGCCTCTCCTCGATCCCGGACTGCGAGAACGGTTCTTCCAGAAGGTTCGGACTGCCTCGGATGTGGCAGAGCGGGCCGGATCGGACGCGGCTCTACTGCGTCGACAAGCCTGGTACCTCGCCTCGTACGACCGCCAATGGGATGCTGCGAATTGGTTCGACGGATTGCGCCGCAGGGGCACACTGATTGCGAGGGTCGATGGTTGGTCGCCACAGTGGGCCGAAGCGAGATCGGTGGCAGCGGCGTTGGCTCGTCAGGGCGACCCAAGTTTGCTGAGGGACTTCATCAACAGGTCCATCGCTGACCATGACCAGGCCGAGACGGCAAACCTGAACTACTGGGCACACTGGCTCGGACTCGACCGCCGCCCTCAGACGGACGACTGCTTCATGGCCGAACGCGACCGACCAGCCTGGGACGCCTCGGCGCTCCTGAGGGAACTAGCCGTTCGGCTCGACCGGGCCGTTGAGTACACCGATCTCTACGTCCATTCCATCTGGGCCCTTGCCCTCTCCCGGCGGAACCTGCTCGATGCCGACCCGCACGTGGCGCGGGAACTGGCTGGAAGAGTTGCTGTTCTACTCGATGACGGAACTCTGTCTTCCGAGTCGCGGCGCAAGCTTGAGTGTGTGTACTACGGTCTCCGGACAGGCGGTTTCGGCGTTTGAGAGAAGGCGGCCATGGCAGAGAACGGGCAGGCGAAGGGCACAGCGGGGTACCTGTTCGAAGCGGGGATGCTCAAGCGGGCGAAGCGGTCCGGCTGGTGGATCGCCGGGGTAAAGGATCCCGAAACGATCGCTGAACATTCCTTCCGTGCCGGTGTCGTCGGTGCAGTCCTCGCGATGATGGAGGGCGCCGACCCCGCGAAGGTCGCCCTGCTCGCCCTCTTCCACGACACCCAGGAGACCCGCGTCGGCGACATCCCGCACATCGGGCGGCGGTACCTCACCGCCGCCTCCAATGAGCGGGTAACTGCGGACCAGGTCAGTGCCGCCCACCCCGCCGTTGTCGCCGGGATCACCGCGGTCGTCGCGGAATACGAGAACGGTGAGAGCTTGGAGGTGGTTGTCGCACACGATGCCGACAAGCTCGAATGCCTGCTTCAAGCGGTCGAGTACCGGGAGCAGGGCTATCAGAACGTCCAGCCCTGGATCGACAGCAGCCTCGGCAGCCTGAAGACCGACTCTGCCCGGGAACTCGCGGAGGCAGCTCTCACGATGACCTCGCTCGAGTGGCAGAAGGTGTATCTCGGTTCTTCCGTGCATGAGTGACAGCGCCGGGGCGGCAACACCGTTCCACTCGGTGTCCGTCGCGGGAATGGTGGCAGGTGAGGACGCCGAATGCTCGCGATTCGGCGGGCCGACAACGGGGCCTGGGAGCCTCCGGGTGGCGTCCTCGAATGCTGTGACACGTCGAAGGCCCCCAGCCGATGGGGGCCTTCGACGGTGGTCACACGGTGGCAGCCTGCGGGGCCTGGGTGGGTAGCTGTGCGGGGGCCTCCTCCTGCTCCCTCACGCGCAGGGCGAGGGGGATCCGCAGGGCGGCGATCCAGGTGAGGCTTGCGCCGAGCATGTGGAGGCCGACCATGAGTTCGGGGGCGTCCGTGAAGTACTGGATGAAACCCAGGACGCCCTGCAGCAGCAGCACCGCGAGGAGTTCCTTCGTACGGGCCTTGGCCGCCCGCGGGGCCTTCACCGCCGCAAAGACGAAGATCATCGCGATGGTCAGTCCCACCGAGACGAACGCGAAGTCGGCGTGGAACTGGGCCAGCCGGTCGTAGTCGATCGGGATGCGCGGGACGATCTTGTTGTCCTGGGGCGTACCGGGGTGATGACCGGCTCCGGTGACCAGGGTGCCGGCCGCGACCAGCAGGCCGACCACCGCCACCAGCACGTACGAGAGCTGGTGGATCGGGCGGGCCACCGACAGCTTCGCCGGGCCGTCGCCCTCCTTGCTGCGCTCCCACATCAGCAGCGCGACCCAGACCAGGCCCATCGCGGCGATCATGTGCAGCGCCACGGTGTACGGGTTGAGGCCGGTCAGCACGGTGATGCCGCCGAGCACGGCGTTGCTCATCACCAGCCAGAACTGCGCCCAGCCGAGCCGGGTCAGCCCGCGCCGCCACGGCCGGTGGCAGCGGGCGGCCAGGATCGCCCAGCCGACCGCCGCGCTGAGCACGTAGGTGAGCATCCGGTTGGTGAACTCGACGACGCCGTGGAAGCCCATCTCGGCGGTGGGCGTCAGGCTCTCGTCGGTGCAGCGGGGCCAGGTCGTGCAGCCGAGGCCGGAGGCGGTGAGCCGGACGGCGCCGCCGGTGACGACGATCACCACGCTCATCACCAGCGCGGCGAACGCGGCGCGCCGGACCATCGCGGCGGAGGGCTGCCAGCGCTCGGCGAGCAGGGAGAAGGGGGTACGCACGCCGTCAATCGTAGGTGCCCTTACAGGCGATCTTGGGCCGGGGCACGGCCCGGGGTGGCGACTGCGGCCGGATGGTTTGTCGACTGACTGCCGAACGTCCTCCGCAGACCGAACCTGATCGCCGGTTGGCGCCGTTGTTCTCCTGAGGTGACCAAGTTCATTCAAGTTCGCCCGATCCGCGTTCTACGAGGTGACGGCTGTGATGGGCTGGTCAAGCACATCCGGGAACGGCCCGACAGACGAAATCCGGTCGTGCGGCGGGGTGTGGCGAGGTGCGGGGGTGCCGGTAGAGTCCCCCGGACAGTCGTAGCGGGCTACCGCGATCCACTTCAACGCGCCTGCTGCGCAAGACCGTTCGGAGGGGAACAGCGTAATGGCGCGACAGCAGCGGCACATTCGGATCGGCGCGACGGCGCTCGCCGGTACGGCGGCGGCCGGTTTTCTCCTGCCCCTTGCCCTGGCCACCGGTGCCTCGGCGCACGTCCCGACCTGGTCGGTGACCTGCGACAAGGTCGTGGTCAACCTGATCAACTACAGCCCGAAGCCTGACGTGAAGAACACCGTCAGCCTCACCATCGACGGCGAGAAGGTCCTGGACGCCAAGACCTTCCCCGCGGAGTTCCACGGCACCTTTCCGGTGAAGGACCACGACGCCCCGATCAAGGCCAACCTGGTGGTCAGCACCACGGAGAACCCGGCCGAGAAGGGCTGGAACATCAACGAGACCAAGACCATCGAGCCGTGCCACACGCCGACTCCGACCCCGACCCCCACCAAGACCCCGACTCCGACCCCCACCCCGACGCCCACCCGGACGGCGACCCCGACCCCCACCCCCACGCCGAGCACCACCCCGCCGGGCACCCCCGCCCCCTCGGCCACCCCGACGCCGTCGGCGACGCCCGTCCCGACCAGGAGCCCGGTCGCCCCGGCGCCCGCCACCAGTGCCCCGGCGCTCGCCCAGACCGGTAGCAGCGACGCCACCCCGATGATCGCGGCGGCCGGTGGCGGCGTGCTGCTGGTCGGCGGCGCGCTGGTGCTGCTGGCCCGCAAGCGGCGCGGCAGCCGGGGCTGATCCCCGCCCGGCGCGGCAGCCGGGGCTGATCGCGCCCGTCGGCCGATCACCCGAACAGCCGAACGCCCGGACGCACCGCACAGCAGCGACGCCCCCCGGCCACTCGAGGCCGGGGGGCGTCGTCGCACCGGTGGTGCGGGCGCCGCCGCCGTGCGGTGCGGGGGCGCGGCCCGGGGAACCGGCGCGGGCTACTCCCAGCGGAAGAACCGGGCGGCCGCGGCCAGCCCGAGCACCGACCAGCCGGCCAGCACGCCGAGGTCCGACCAGGGCACCCCGGCGCCGTGCTGCAGCACCGACCGCAGGCCGTCCGAGAGAGCCGAGATCGGCAGCAGCTCCAGCACCGAGCGCACGGCCTCCGGGAACCTGCTCAGCGGCACGATCACCCCGCCGGCCAGCAGCAGCAGGATGAACACCAGGTTCGCGGCGGCCAGCGTGGCCTCGGCCTTCAGGGTGCCGGCCATCAGCAGGCCGAGCCCCGAGAACGCGGCGGTGCCGAGCACCAGCAGCGCGACCACGGCGAGGGGGTTGCCGTGCGGGGACCAGCCGAGCGCCAGTGCGATCACCGACAGCAGGGCGACCTGGAGCGCCTCGGTGACCAGCACGCAGCCGGTCTTGGCGGTCAGCAGCGTCCAGCGGGGCAGCGGGCTGGCACCGAGCCGCTTCAGCACGCCGTACCGGCGTTCGAAGCCGGTGGCGATGGCCTGGCCGGTGAAGGCCGTGGACATCACGGCGAGCGCCAGCAGCCCGGGCGCCAGGAAGTCGACCCGCTTGCCGGGCCCCTCCACCGCGACGATGTCGACGGCGGAGAACAGCACCAGCAGCACGGTCGGGATGACCACAGTGAGCAGCAGCTGCTCGCCGTTGCGCAGCAGCATCCGGGTCTCGAAGGCCGTCTGGGCCAGCAGCATCCGGCCGACCGGGGCCGCTCCCGGCTTCGGGGCGTAGTCCACAGAGGTCACGAGCGCAGCTCCCGTCCGGTCAGGTCGAGGAAGACGTCTTCGAGGCTCCGACGCTGTACGGACAGCCGCTCGGGCAGGATGCCGGAGGCCGCGCACCAGCCGGTGACGGTGGCGACCAGCTGCGGGTCCACCGGCGCCTCGACGCGGTAGCTGCCGGGGGCGGTCTCCGCGGCGGTGGCCCCGGCGGGCAGCTCCGCGAGCAGCGGGCCGAGGTCGAGCCCGGGCGGTCCGTCGAAGCGCAGGGCGTTCTCGGCGCCGCCGCGGCACAGCTCCTCGGTGGTGCCGTCGGCGATCACCCTGCCGCGGTCGACGACGGCGACGCGGTCGGCGAGCTGCTCGGCCTCCTCCATGTGGTGGGTGGTGACCACCACGGTGACGCCGTCCCGGCGCAGGTCGCGGACCAGCTCCCAGGTGGCGCGGCGGGCCTGGGGGTCGAGGCCGGCGGTGGGCTCGTCCAGGAAGACCAGCTCGGGGCGGCCGACCACGGCCATTGCCAGGGCGAGCCGCTGCTGCTGGCCGCCGGACAGCCGGCGGTAGGTGGTGCGGCCGCAGGAGCCGAGGCCGAGGCGCTCGACCAGGGCGTCCACGTCCAGGGGGTCGGCGTGCAGCTTGGCGGTGTGCCGCAGCATCTCGACGGCGCGCGCGCCCGCGTACACGCCTCCGGACTGGAGCATCACGCCGATCCGGGGGCGCAGGGCGCCGCTCTGGGTGACCGGGTCGAGGCCGAGGACGCGGACGGTGCCGGCGTCGGGGCGGCGGTAGCCCTCGCAGGTCTCGATGGTGGTGGTCTTGCCGGCGCCGTTGGGGCCGAGGACGGCGGTGATCGCGCCGGCCGGGATGGTGAGGTCGAGGCCGTCCACGGCCGCCTTGTCGCCGTAGCGCTTGACCAGCCCGGCGATCTTGACCGCGGGTTCGGAGTGCATACGGGCGAGTGTAAGAGGACCCGACGGACCGGCCGGACGGCGGCCCGAGCGACGGTCCGTGCAGGTCAGGTAAGCCTTACCTGCGTGACAGATGACACCAGTGAGGCCTGGATCACGGCTTGTCCCGACGGAAGCAATTACGCAACACTGGTGTTGTGAAAAACATGCGCGAGCACGCCCAGCAGCAGGAGGCCGAGCCGGCCTCCGACTGCGACGTGCCCGTGACGGCGGCCGAGGTGCTGCTGGAGGGCCACCGCGCCACCCGCGACCGGGTCGCCCGTTCCATCCTGGACCACGGCCCCTCCTCCGCCGCCGACCTGGCGAACCGGCTCGGCCTCACCGCCGCCGCCGTCCGCCGCCACCTGGACGGGCTCGCCGCCGCCGGACTGGTCGAGTCCCGCGAACAGCGGGTCTACGGCAGCCGGGGCCGGGGCCGTCCGGCCAAGGTCTTCGCGCTGACCGACGCCGGCCGGGACGCCTTCTACCAGGCGTACGACCAGCTCGCCGCCGACGCGCTGCGCTGGATCTCGGACTCGGTGGGCGGCGGGAAGGCGGGGGAGGAGGCGGTCGCCGCCTTCGCCCGCGCGCGGTTCGGCAAGCAGGGCGAGAAGTACCGGAACAGCCTGCGGCAGGCCGACGCCCAGGAGCGCCCGGAGGCCCTCGCCCAGGCGCTCAGCGCCGACGGGTACGCTGCCACGGTGCGGCGCGTGCCGTCGGCCGGGGCCAAGGCCCCGGCGGGCGCCCAGCTCTGCCAGCACCACTGCCCGGTCGCGCACATCGCCGAGCAGTTCCCGCAGCTCTGCGAGGCGGAGACCGAGGTCTTCTCCCAGCTCCTGGGCACCCATGTGCAACGACTGGCCACCATCGCCCACGGCGACGGGGTCTGCACCACCTATGTGCCGGCACCCGGTGCCGCATCGTCGCCCGCCCGGCCCCCCGCGGCCCGCGGCTCCGATGCAGTGCCGACTGCCGGTACGTCCACCGAAGATTCTGCGTCCGAAGATTCTGCGTCCGCGCGTTAGGAAGCTCGCATGACTGACACCGTTTCGCACCCCGAGCTCGAGGGCCTGGGCAATTACGAGTACGGCTGGGCCGACCCGGACACCGCCGGTGCCGCGGCCAAGCGCGGGCTCAGCGAGGAGGTCGTCCGCGACATCTCCGCGAAGAAGAACGAGTCCGAGTGGATGCTGAACCTGCGGCTCAAGGGCCTGAAGCTGTTCGGCAAGAAGCCCATGCCGACCTGGGGCTCCGACCTCTCCGGCATCGACTTCGACAACATCAAGTACTTCGTCCGCTCCACCGAGAAGCAGGCCGAGTCCTGGGAGGACCTGCCGGCGGACATCAAGGCGACCTACGACAAGCTGGGCATCCCGGAGGCGGAGAAGCAGCGCCTGGTCGCCGGCGTCGCCGCCCAGTACGAGTCCGAGGTCGTCTACCACCAGATCCGCGAGGACCTGGAGGAGCAGGGCGTCATCTTCCTGGACACCGACACCGCGCTGCGCGAGCACCCGGAGCTGTTCAAGGAGTACTTCGGCACCGTCATCCCGGCCGGCGACAACAAGTTCGCCGCGCTGAACACGGCCGTGTGGTCCGGCGGCTCCTTCATCTACGTGCCGAAGGGCGTGCACGTCGACATCCCGCTGCAGGCCTACTTCCGGATCAACACCGAGAACATGGGCCAGTTCGAGCGGACGCTGATCATCGTCGACGAGGACGCCTACGTCCACTACGTCGAGGGCTGCACCGCGCCGATCTACTCCTCCGACTCGCTGCACTCGGCGGTCGTGGAGATCATCGTCAAGAAGGGCGGCCGCTGCCGCTACACGACCATCCAGAACTGGTCGAACAACGTCTACAACCTGGTCACCAAGCGCGCCGTGGCGTACGAGGGCGCGACCATGGAGTGGGTCGACGGCAACATCGGCTCCAAGGTCACCATGAAGTACCCGGCCGTCTACCTGATGGGCGAGCACGCCAAGGGCGAGACCCTGTCGATCGCCTTCGCGGGCGAGGGCCAGCACCAGGACGCCGGCGCCAAGATGGTGCACATGGCGCCGAACACCTCCTCGCACATCGTCTCCAAGTCGGTGGCGCGCGGCGGCGGCCGGACCTCCTACCGCGGTCTGATCGAGATCGGCGAGGGCTCGCACGGCGCCAAGTCCAACGTGCTGTGCGACGCGCTGCTGGTCGACACCATCTCCCGCTCGGACACCTACCCCTACGTGGACGTCCGCGAGGACGACGTGTCCATGGGCCACGAGGCGACCGTCTCCAAGGTCAGCGAGGACCAGCTGTTCTACCTGATGAGCCGCGGCCTGACCGAGACCGAGGCGATGGCGATGATCGTGCGCGGCTTCGTCGAGCCGATCGCGCGCGAGCTGCCGATGGAGTACGCGCTGGAGCTCAACCGGCTGATCGAGCTGCAGATGGAGGGTGCGGTCGGCTGACGCCCGGCCGACCACCCGCCGTCCACTGATTTCGAGGAAGAGAGCACAACGAACAGCCATGGCTGAGCAGAACACCACCGGCTCCACCACCGCCGGTTCGATCGAGGTCGGGACCGCCGGCGCGGGCGCGCAGCTCGCCGGCCCCGGCACCGGCCGGACCGCGGTCCAGCAGCCGATCGACGCGCGCGTCGCCGTCAAGCCGTCCTTCGACGTGAACGACTTCCCGGTGCCGCACGGCCGCGAGGAGGACTGGCGGTTCACCCCGCTGCACCGCCTCGGCGGGCTGCACGACGGGACGGCCGCCGAGGCCGAGCGGGGCGAGGACAAGGTCGAGTTCACCCTGCCCGACGGCGTCACCGCCGAGACCGTCGGCCGGGACGACGCCCGCCTGGGCAAGGCCGGCACGCCGGTCGACCGGGTCGCCGCGCAGGCCTTCAGCGCCTTCGAGCAGGCCCTCGTGGTGACCGTCCCCAAGGACGCGGTGCTGACCGAGCCGGTCAAGATCGACGTGCGCGCCGAGGGCGGGGTCCGCTTCGCCCACGTGGTGATCGACGTCAAGCCGTTCGCCGAGGCCGTGGTCGTGCTCAACCACGCCGGCACCGGCACCCGGGCCGCCAACGTCGAGCTGCTGGTCGGCGACGGTGCCAAGCTCACCTTCGTCTCCGTCCAGGACTGGGACCGCGACGCCGTGCACGCCGCCCAGCACAACGCGCTGGTCGGCCGGGACGCCTCCTTCAAGTCGGTGGTCGTCACCTTCGGCGGCGACCTCGTCCGCCTGCACCCCCGGGTCAACTACACCGGCCCCGGCGGCGAGGCCGAGCTGTTCGGCCTGTACTTCGCCGACGCCGGCCAGCACCTGGAGCACCGCCTGGTCATCGACCACGACACGCCGCACTGCCGGTCGAACGTGGCGTACAAGGGCGCGCTGCAGGGCCAGGACGCGCACGCCGTGTGGGTCGGTGACGTGCTGATCCGCGCCGCCGCGCTCGGCACCGACACCTACGAGCTCAACCGGAACCTGGTGCTCACCGACGGCGCCCGGGTCGACTCGATCCCGAACCTGGAGATCGAGACCGGCGAGATCGTCGGCGCCGGCCACGCCTCCGCGACCGGTCGCTTCGACGACGAGCAGCTGTTCTACCTGATGGCCCGCGGCATCCCGGCCGACGAGGCCCGCCGCCTGGTCGTCCGCGGCTTCTTCGCCGAGCTGCTGCAGCAGATCGGCGTCGCCGAGGTGCAGGAGCAGCTCATGGAGAAGATCGAGGCCGAGCTGGAAGCGGCGGTCTGACCAGATGACCTTCCTGCGTGCCTGCGCGCTGAGCGACCTCCAGGAGGACGTGCCCAAGCGCGTGGACCTCAACGGCGTGCCGGTCTCGGTCGTCCGCACCGACGAGGGGGTGTTCGCGATCAACGACATCTGCTCGCACGCGAACGTCTCGCTCTCCGAGGGCGAGGTCGAGGACTGCATGATCGAGTGCTGGCTGCACGGCTCCAGCTTCGACCTGCGCACCGGCAAGCCCTCCGGCCTGCCCGCCACCAAGCCGGTCGCTGTCTACCCCGTAAAGATCGAAGGGGACGATGTGCTCGTCTCCGTCAACCAGGAGTCCTGAGTACACATGGCAACCCTTGAAATCCGCGACCTGCACGTCTCCGTCGAGGCCGAGAACGGCCCGCGCGAGATCCTGAAGGGCGTCGACCTGACCGTGAAGCAGGGCGAGACCCACGCCATCATGGGTCCGAACGGCTCCGGCAAGTCCACCCTGGCCTACTCGCTGGCCGGCCACCCCAAGTACACCGTCACCGGCGGCTCCGTGCTGCTGGACGGCGAGGACGTGCTGGAGATGTCCGTCGACGAGCGTGCCAAGGCCGGCGTGTTCCTGGCCATGCAGTACCCGGTCGAGGTCCCCGGCGTCTCGGTCTCCAACTTCCTGCGCACCGCCGCCACCGCCGTCCGCGGCGAGGCCCCGAAGCTGCGGCTGTGGGTGAAGGAGGTCAAGGAGGCGATGGCCGCCCTCCAGATGGACCCGGCCTTCGCCGAGCGCAACGTCAACGAGGGCTTCTCCGGCGGCGAGAAGAAGCGCCACGAGATCCTCCAGCTGGAGCTGCTCAAGCCGAAGATCGCGATCCTCGACGAGACCGACTCCGGCCTGGACGTCGACGCGCTGCGGATCGTCTCCGAGGGCATCAACCGGGTCCGCTCGACCGGCGAGGTCGGCACCCTGCTGGTGACCCACTACACCCGCATCCTGCGGTACATCAAGCCCGACTACGTCCACGTCTTCGCGGGCGGCCGCATCGTCGAGTCCGGCGGCGCCGAGCTGGCCGACAAGCTGGAGAACGAGGGCTACGAGGCCTATGTGAAGGGGGGCGCATCCGAGTGACGCATGCCCATGAGCGTTCGGGCCTGGCGGGTCTGCTCGACACCGACGCGATCCGCAAGGACTTCCCGGTCCTCCAGCGGCTGCTGCACGACGACAAGCCGCTGGTCTACCTGGACAACGCGGCGACCTCGCAGAAGCCGCGCCAGGTGCTCGAGGCGCTGAACGCCTACTACGAGCGGCACAACGCCAACGTCCACCGCGGCGTGCACGTGCTCGCCGAGGAGGCCACGGCGCTGTACGAGGGCGCCCGGGACAAGGTCGCGGCCTTCGTCAACGCGCCCAGCCGCGACGAGGTGATCTTCACCAAGAACGCCTCGGAGTCGCTCAACCTCGTGGCCAACATGCTCGGTTGGGCCGACGAGCCGTACCGGGTCGACGCCGACTCCGAGATCGTGATCACGGAGATGGAGCACCACTCCAACATCGTCCCGTGGCAGCTGCTGTCGCAGCGCACCGGTGCGAAGCTGAAGTGGTTCGGGCTGACCGACGAGGGCCGGCTCGACCTCTCGGACATCGACGAGCTGATCACCGAGAAGACCAAGGTGGTCTCCTTCACCCTGGTCTCCAACCTGCTCGGCACGATCAACCCGGTCGAGACGATCGTCCGCAAGGCCCAGTCGGTCGGCGCGCTGGTCGTCATCGACGCCTCGCAGGCCGCGCCGCACATGGTGCTGGACGTGCAGGCGCTGGAGGCCGACTTCGTCGCCTTCACCGGCCACAAGATGCTCGGCCCGACCGGCATCGGCGTGCTCTGGGGCCGCCAGGAGCTGCTGGAGGACCTCCCGCCGTTCCTCGGCGGCGGCGAGATGATCGAGACCGTCACCATGGGCTCGTCCACCTACGCCCCGGCGCCGCACAAGTTCGAGGCCGGCACCCCGCCGATCGCCCAGGCGGTCGGGCTCGGCGCGGCCATCGACTACCTCCAGGGCATCGGGATGGACCGGATCGCGGCGCACGAGCACGCGATCACCGAGTACGCCGTCGAGCGGCTGCTGGAGGTCCCCGACCTGCGGATCATCGGCCCCCGTTCGGCCGTCGACCGCGGCGCGGCGATCTCCTTCACGCTCGGTGACATCCACCCGCACGACGTGGGCCAGGTGCTGGACGAGCAGGGCATCGCCGTGCGCGTCGGCCACCACTGCGCGCGGCCGGTCTGCCTCCGGTACGGAATTCCGGCGACCACGCGGGCGTCGTTCTATCTGTACTCGACGCCGGGCGAGGTCGACGCGCTGATCGACGGCCTGCACCACGTCCGGAACTTCTTCGGCTGACGGACGGGGCAGGACGATCATGAAGCTCGACTCGATGTACCAGGAGATCATCCTGGACCACTACCGCAACCCCCACGGCAAGGGGCTGCGGGACGGTGACGCCGAGGTGCACCACGTCAACCCGACGTGCGGCGACGAGATCACCCTGCGGGTGAAGCTCGACGGCTCGACGGTCGCCGACGTCTCGTACGAGTCGCAGGGCTGTTCGATCAGCCAGGCGAGCGCCTCGGTGCTCAACGACCTGGTGGTCGGCAAGACCGTCGGCGAGGCGCAGGCGGTCCAGGAGGCCTTCCTGGAGCTGATGCAGAGCAAGGGCCAGGCCGAGGGCGACGAGGAGGTGCTGGAGGACGCGGTCGCGTTCGCCGGCGTCTCCAAGTACCCGGCCCGGGTCAAGTGCGCCCTGCTCAGCTGGATGGCCTGGAAGGACGCCACCGCGCAGGCCCTCGCCAACCCCGCCGTGAACGACTGACCCGCAGAGGAGGACAGAACCATGAGTGACGAAACCCCCTCCGCCGCGGAGGAGCAGCCGAACGGCCTCATCGTCGGCACCACCGCCGGCACCGTCTCGGTCGAGGACCTGACCGAGGCCCTGATGGACGTCGTCGACCCCGAACTGGGCATCGACGTCGTCAACCTGGGCCTGATCTACGGCATCCACATCGACGAGTCCGACGTGGCCACCATCGACATGACGCTCACCTCGGCGGCCTGCCCGCTGACCGACGTCATCGAGGACCAAGCCAAGACCGCCACCGACGGCCTGGTCCAGGACCTGCGGATCAACTGGGTCTGGATGCCGCCGTGGGGCCCGGACAAGATCACCGACGACGGGCGCGAGCAGCTGCGGGCGCTGGGCTTCAACGTCTGAGGTCGCTGGTCGATCGTTCGTCGTTCCGCTGCCGCGTGAACCTTCGGGTTCGCGCGGCAGCGGCCGTTTCCGGGGTGAACACCCGTGCGTGATCCGCTTTGCTGCGCCGGTTCACCGCCGTTCCCCACCGTCCACCCCCCACCCGCCTGCCGGCGGGTGCCCGCCCCGGCCTTCACCGTGCGTCGCCCGGCCAGCAGGCACGCGACGCTGATGGAGTGAGAGTCAGGCGGCGATGGGGTGCAGGCCGACTGCCGGTCAGTGCGGAGCGCAGGGCGGTTCGGACTCTGGCGGCACCTGCAGTGGCCACGTCCGTGCCCTTGTGTGCCGTGGGGGTTCGGGTGGCCAGGCCCGCGCACGGGCGGCAGATGCCCGGTCGGGGCACCGGGTCGTGGCACTTCGCGCACTCGGAGTACCGGGCCGGTGGCCGTGCAACAGGCCGGGCAGGCGGCATTTTGTGCTCCAGGCGGTAGCGGAGCACGGCGGCCGCCGAGTGCATCGGGGTGGGCAGGCCCGGCAGCAGGGCCTGGGCGAGGTCGCCTGCGGTGCAGCCGCGTGCCAGCCACTGCGCCACCAAGGGTGCCAGTTCCCGTGCTTCGGCCTCGCCCAGGCGCAGTCGCGGCTCGGGGCGGATCACGCGGAACAGGGCGGCGACCGCTTCGCGGATCTCGGGTGCTTCCTCCCCTCCTCTCCGGTCGCTTTCGTCGGCCGGGCTGATGGGGAGGGAGGGTTCTTGCTGCCGGTCCTTTACTACAGGGCTGCCAGCAGGGCCGGTTGCCGCTTCACCGGGCGCCGGACGGGTGGTACCCGGTGGCGCCATGAGGTGCGGGGTGTCGTAGACGTGGGTCTCGGAGCGGATCGTGCCGTCGGGCATGCGGATCTTCTCCACTCGGTAGTACCCGGCCTCGGTCAGCTCCTTCAACGCCTTGCGGATCGCGCCTCGGCCCTGAGGGCTGGTGTCGGCCATGTGCCGGCCGTCCTCGCGCCAGCCGTCGGGGCGGGAGAGGAGGTCCGCGAGCAGGCCCCGGGCGGTATAGCTCAGCCGCCGGTACTGAAGAACGGCGTTGGGAAGCACGGTGAAGTTGCGCACGTGGGCGCTACGATGGACTCGCATCGGGAGTGTCAGCTCCTGTTGCCGGACCCCGGGGTGTTGGTAGCACCGCCGGGGTCGCCTATTTTTCTGTTTGAGCACGGAACGTACCACAACGGCCGAAGGGGCAAGCTCCTTTCAGGAAAGCTCGCCTGATGGATGGTCAGTCTCTGCCGGTTTTCTGATGGAACCGGCCTGTCGGTGTTCGTCGATGAACCGTTCCAGGGTCGGGAAGGTGCCGGTGTCGATCGTGCAGCTCGACTCGTACTGATCAAGTCCCATCCTGAAGAGGGTGCGGCGGTATTGCCACTTGATGTGCTTGTCGTGCCGCGTGGGGTCGGTGGGTCGCATGAGGGCGAGGAAGAAGAAGCACTTGACGAGCAGGAAGCCGCCCAGGTGCTCGCTTACCCGTTGCCCGATCAGGGGTGCGGTGGTCTCGCTGGTGACCGCGTGGAAGCCGAACCAGGTGCGGGGGATGAGCCCCTTCGGCGGCAGCGCCACCGGCTCCGTGTGGCAGAAGATCGACCCGACGATGTTCCTGCGGTCATCCGACGCCACACCGGTGCAAGCGGCGTTTCGCGTCGCCTTCGCGCTGCCGGAAGCGGAGGCGGTGGCGGTCGGCAGCGATGACGCCGAGCACCTGCGAGAACTGTGCGGCGGCTTGAGGCGCGAGATCGACACCAATGTCCTCCGGGCCTACCGGCGGCTTTTACGTCAGTCCGCCTGAAGTTCCTTCATCACCTGCTCGGCCATGGCGCGGGCAGGCCCAAGGCGAGGGTCCTCGGGACACGCGTGGGGCCCGAGGATCTTCGCCGCGACGAACAGCGTCATCAGCTTGCCGTCCCGGCTCGCGAAGTCGGCGCTCCGCTCGATGCGGACGCGATCGGCCAGGGTCGGCGCGGCGAGCGACGCACCCCACAGCGTGGCCGCGTCCAAGCCGCGCGGAGCCATCCCCCAGTCCTCCCAGTCGAAGACGCAGAACTCCGGTGCCGTCACGTTCGCCCAGTTCAGATCGGCGTGCGCCGGACACCATGCGTCCACCGTCGCCTCCACGGCCGGGAACACCCGGTGGATCGTCCGGTTCACCAGTTCCTGGGTGATGGTCTCCGCCTCGGGTGTGGCGATCCGGTTCGTCCGCTGCCGCGCGAGCGCATCGAGCGAGGCGTTCAACTGCCCACCAGCCGGGAGCTAGCTCGGATTCGTCCGCCACGACCGCGGACCCCACCGGTTCGGCAGGCAGGAGCCCCGTTTCGTCGGCTTGCCACATCACCGGCTCGGCCTCGTCCCACCACGCGATGCCGGCCAGCCACACGGGTTTCGCGATGCCGTTCAGCGCCTCGGCTGCGGGCGTCCCATCCCCGCCCTGCACACCGATCCGGTCCAACCCGCGCCGCTCGATCCGCACCCACGTGCCACGGTCGGTGCGGGCGCCTACGGACCGGCGCTTGCGGACCACCGTCGCACGATCGAACCGGGTCGCCAATGCGGCCTCGACCCGCTCCAGCACCTCGTCGACCGGGACCCGGCGCAGATCTGTCATGGGACAACGGTAGCGAGAGCGTGACGCGGGTGGGTGGCTACAGTCGTCGCCGTGAGTGACTCCCAGGTCCACGAAGTCGTGGCTCAACCCCGCACCGCCGCCGGCGTGCTCTTCTTCGACGAGGATGGCCGCGTCCTCCTCGTGAAGCCGACCTACAAGCATGGCTGGGAGATCCCCGGCGGCTACCTCCACGCCGGCGAGACCCCCAGCGAGGGCGCGGCCCGGGAAGTCAAGGAGGAGCTCGGTATCACTCCGCCGATCGGCCGCCTGCTCGTCGCCGACTGGGCACCCCACCCCACCGAGGGCGACAAGCTCCTGTTCGTCTTCGACGGCGGCGTCCTTCCCGGCAGCGAGCTGGACAACATCACCGTCGACCAGGTGGAGACCGGCGAGTACGCCTTCCACACCACGGACCAGCTCGACGAACTGCTCATCCCGCGCCTCGCGCGCCGCGTCCACGCCGCCTGCGTGGCCAGGACTCAGTCCGAGACCGTTTACCTGGAGCACGGAGCGACCCGTATGTAGGGCCATGCCACACCGTGCATTCCAGCTGTCTTGCCCCCTGGAGGAGCACAGTGACACAGCAGGCTGCGGAGGAACGCCCGGGCATTGCCGCCGCGATCGTGGTCCAGGAGGGCCGCGTTCTGATGGTGCGGCGACGGGTCAGTGAGGGCCAGCTCTCCTGGCAGTTTCCGGCGGGCGAGGTCGAGGCGGGCGAGTCGCCCGAGGAGGCGGCTGTCCGCGAGACGGCGGAGGAGACCGGGCTGGTCGTGGCCGCGGTCAAGCTGCTGGGCGAGCGGATGCATCCGAAGACTCGTCGGTTGATGTCGTACACGGCCTGCGAAGTCGTCAGCGGTGCCGCCGAGGTGGTGGACACGGACGAGCTGGATGCCCTGGCGTGGGTGGCTCTCGCCGAGATTCCCGAGTACGTGCCGTACGGGCTCTTCGAGCCGGTGCAGGCGTACTTGGACATCGTGCTGAGTTCCTGACCGGCTGGCTCTACGGGCGGCACCCTGAGGGCCGTCCGTAGAGCCAGCCGTCACAGCAGCACGCGGCGAGGCCGGGGGCGGGCACCCGCCGGGAGGCGGGTGGGGGGTGGATGGTGGGGAACGGCGCGTCATCTGCTCGACGAAGCAGATGACGCGCGGGTGTTCACCCGGTGGTGGAAGTGCCGCTGCCCGGGACTTCCGAAGGGAAGTCGCGGGCAGCGGCGTATGCCGTACGGGGTCAGGCCGCGCGCTTGGGCTTGCGGGCGACGGCGAGGGCCAGGGCGGCGCAGAGGGCGGCGGCGACGGTGGCGAAGCCGCTGATGGCGGGGAGGAGGCCGTAGCTCTTGACCAGGGCGCCGACGATGACGATGGGGAGGGAGCTGCCGAGGTAGACGATCACCCACAGGGCGCTCAGCTCGGAGCCCCGGCGTTCCGGGTTCATGGCGGCGACGGCGCTGGTGAAGAGGGAGCGGAAGGCCACGCCCTGGCAGGCGCCGCCGAGGACGCTGCCGATGAACAGCAGGGCGGGCGTACCGGTGTACCCGGCGGCGACCACCAGGCCCAGGCCGGCGGCCAGGCCGGTCATGCCGAGGGCTATCACCAGGCGGTCCGCGGTGGGCGGGACGATCAGCTGGGCGGCGGCCGAGGAGCCGAGCAGCAGGGCGGCCACGATCGCACCGGTCAGGTGCGAGGGGGTGTGCAGCAGCTTGGCGGAGAACGCCGGGGCCAGGCTGAGGTAGACGCCGAACACCGCGTAGGAGACGAAGCCGGCGGAGGCGGCGAGCAGGAACTCGCGGCGGCCGGTGCGCGGCAGCCGCAGGCGCTGCGGGCGCAGGTGGGCCGGGGTGGTGATGCGGGGCGGCGACGCCGGCGGGCGGCTGCGGCCGGGCATCCGGGGGTGGACGACGGCCAGCGGGACGCAGAGCGCGAGCAGGGCGATGGCGTGCAGGAGGAAGGGCGTCAGCAGGGGGTCGGAGCCGCCGGCCAGCAGGGCGCCGACGACGGGGCCGAGCGCGACGCCGCCCGCCGAGCAGGCCAGGGTGAGCTTGGCGGCGAGCGTCGGGTGGTCCGGCAGCAGGTCGCCGAGGGCGGCTCCGGCGGCACCGGTGGACAGGCCGACGGCTATGCCCTGGACGGCTCGACCGAGGGCGAGCTGCCAGAAGCTGCCGGCGGTGGCGAACACGACGTCGCCGGCGGCGGCCAGGGCCACGGCGGGCAGGATCAGGGCGCGCCGGCCGAGGTGGTCGGACCAGTGGCCGACCACGGCCAGCACCGGGACGAGCGCGAACACGTAGACCGTGAAGAGGATCGTGGTGTCGAGCGCGGTCAGGCCGAGGCGCTGCTGGATCATCGGGTAGATCGGCGTCGCCAGGTTGGCGCCGATCAGCATCAGCAGCAGGGCGGCCGAGACCAGGCCGACGCGGACTCCGCGCATCGCGTTCCAGCGGCTGATCGCGGCGAGCTGGAGCTGGGCACGCGGCGCGAGCTCCAGGGGAAGCAGGGCCTCCGACAGTCGGCGTCCGTCGAGCTGCGCGGTGCGCAGGCCGGAGCCGGCGGGGGAGAGGTCCGCCATTGAGGGGTCTCCTGTGGCAGGGCACCACCCGGGGTCGGCGGGGTGTGCCGGCGCGCCCGTCCGGAGGCGCTGTGGTGGTGGCCGCGGTGCGGGCTCCCTGGTGGAGCGGGTGAGCTGAGGAACGGGGGCTTCGTTGCCCCACGGCCCGCGCGGGGTTGTGCACGGTGCCAAAGCGAAGGATAAGGCGTAGGCGCACGGAAACGCCGCGCGCCCCCGTGCACGCCCCCGGAGGCCGGGCACCGGGGGTGCCCGGCCTATACGCTGAGGAGGTAGATCGGTACGCGGAGCTGTTCTAGCTGACCGCTGGCTGAGGGAGAGCACACGACGATGGCCGGACGACGTCGGAAGAACGCCGGGGCTTCGGCGGCAGAGGGTACGGCCGAGGCCGTGCTGCCCGCCGACATGGAGCTCCAGGATCTCTACGGGGCGTTCGCCGCGCACGGTCTGGACGACGAGGACCTCGACGACGCGGCCGTCCTGGTGCCGCCGGTCAAGCTGCCCGCCGAGGAGGAGCTGGCCGCGCAGGCGAAGGCCGTCCCGATGTTCGGCTACGCGCTGGCGCTGGCGCGCTGGGCCGCCCCGCACCGCACGGTGGACGAGTTCGGCGACCTGGTCGAGGAGGACCGCGCCCCCGCGGCGCGGCTGCTGGGGCTGGCCCCGGCCGAGGGCGAGGTGCCGGAGGAGGCCGAGGTCGAGGCGCTGCGGGCCTGGTCGCTGGCCTGCGACCTGGACCTGGTGGAGCTGGGGACGACCGCGGCCAGGGAGCACGTCGCCGTCCCCGGGCCTGACCTGGAGCCCGCCGAGCAGGGGGACCCTGACACCGTCCTGGAGCTGTGGCTGACCGCCGCCGGGATCGTTCGGGAGCTGGCCGTGGAGGCGGACTCGCTGCCCGAGGGGCCCGAGGGGCCCGAGGGGCCCGAGGGATCCGAAGGGCCCGGAGAGCCCCGGGAGGCCGAGGAGCCGGGGCGGGCGGCGAGCGGGAGGGCCCCGTCGGAGGCGGTCCCGGAGGAGGACGAGGACGAGGACGGCCTGAACGAGGTCGAGGAGGCCCGCGACGCCGCCGCCGAACTGCTCGACGAGGCGTTGCAGGTGCTGTACGAGACCACGGCCTTCGCCGAGCCCGGCAACGAGACGGTGCCGCTGGGTGTGCTGGCCGCGCTGCTGGTGGTGCCCGAGGGCGAGGAACCGAGCGAGGAACTGCTCGGCGACATCACCGACGTGATGGTGGCGCTGGACCCGATGCTCGGCGACCTCGCCGAGCTGGGCCTGCTGGAGTACCGCCCGATCGACCCGGAGCTGTTCGACGAGGAGGAGGGCGAGGAGCCCGCCGTCGTCGGTGAGGAGCCGCTGGACGAGGAGGAGTCGGCCCGCTTCGGGCTGGTCCGGCTCACCCCGCTCGGCCAGTACGGGATCCGGCAGTGGCTGCTGGAGGACGGCTACGACGCGCCGCTGGTCGGTGAGCTGGCCCAGGGCGACGCGGCGGAGCTGCTGCGCGGGGTGTGCGAGTCGGCCAACGTGCTGCCGGAGGAGGAGCTGAGGGTCTGGGTGGCCGGCCGGGAGCCGGTCGGGGCGGCCCGCGAGCTGCTGGCGGCGGCGCGCGGCGACGACGGGTACGGGCCGCTGCGCCGGATGCTGTGCGTCTCGGCGCTCAACCTGCTGGGGCCGAGCGCCGAGCCCGCCGTCCGGGAGGTGCTGGACGACCCGGAGCTGGGCGGTTCGGCGCGGGCCTGGCTGTCCACGCAGGGCGCCTCGGACGTGCCGGCGCCCTCGCGGGCGATGGCGCTGTGGACGGTGGTCGACACCTTCGCCGCCCAGCTGCTGGACAACGGCGGCGACGCCGAGCTGCTGCGCGAACTGATCACCGACCTGCCGGTGAACGGCGATCCGGTGGAGTGGTTCGGCGAGTTGTGGCGGGTCGACCACCCGTACACGGCGGACGTCCTGGAGGCGATCGGCGAGCTGCACCCGGACCGGGCGCTGGCCAAGGAGGCGCGCAAGGCGGCCTTCAAGGCTCGGTCCCGGGGGTAGCGGACCGGGGCGGACCGCCCGGGAGGGCCGGAGGGTCCGTGGTCGGGAAGCCCGGGGAAGGCCCGGGGCTGCTACGGGAGGTCCAGCGAGCCGTCCTCGGTGAAGGGGAAGAACGGGTTGTGGGCCAGCTCCCACAGGTGCCCGTCCGGGTCCTCGAAGTAGCCGGAGTAGCCGCCCCAGCTGGTCGGGACCGGCGGCTTGACCACGACGGCGCCGGCTTCGACCGCCGTCCGCAGCGCGGCGTCCACCAGCGCGGGGGACTCCAGGTTCACCGCGAGGGTGACGCCGCGGAAGGAGGGCTCGCCGGTGGCGGGCACGCCCGCGTCGGCGGCCAGCTCCTCGGTGGGGAAGAGGCCCAGCACGGAGTCGGCGGTGCGGAACCAGACGATCTCCGGGCTGGAGGCGGCACTGCGCTTCCAGCCGAGGCTCTCGTAGAAGCGGGCGCTGCGGTCGAGGTCGGACACCCCGAGGGTGACGATGCTGATCCGGGCGGGGAAGCCGGGCTGTCCCGGGCTGCTCTGTTCCGGTGTGCTCTGTTCGGTCATGCGGCCAGCGTAGGGAGGGCGGCTGACAACCCGGGCGTCTGACACGGCCGCCCGCCCGGCCACCGGCGCCCGGCCCCCCGCTCGCCTGCCGGGCCGGCCTCCCGCTCGCCTGCCATGCCGGCCACCCGCCCGACGGCCGGTCGGCCACCGCCCCGGCATGGTGGCCGAGCTGATGACCCGGCAGCTCCCGGCACGTAAGGTGGCGTCAGCGGTGCGGGCGCGAGGACTCGGGGGTGCGGCAGAGGATGGTGCGGGAGAGCGGCGGAAGGCCCCAGGAGTGCAACGGTGGCAGGTCCGGCCGGACCCGGCTGGGCGGGCAGGATCGTTTCGCCGACCAGGAGGAGTTCTCCCGCCGGACCCTGGCCGCGCTCGACTTCCCCGTCTACGGCGTGACCGCCGGGCCGGCCCGCTGCGGCGAGGCGCTGGCCGCCTTCGAGACCTGCGGTGGCGACCTGCGCTGGGTCGAGGTGCAGTGCGGCGACTGGAGCTCCGTCGCCGGCCCGTACGTGACCGTGCGCACCTACCGCCCCGGGGCCGAGCAGGGGGAGCCGCTGCCCGAGCTGGAGGATGTGGTCGAGGACGAGCGCGACCGGGTCTACGAGCAGTTGGGCGTCGACGAGGGCGACGGCCCGGGCCGGGTACGGGCGTTGCGCGAGTGGATCACCGTGGACGGCGAGCCCTGCGCGGTGGAGGTGCACGAGGACCGGCCGGTGGCGCCGGTGGGAACGGAACCGGCCCGGCCGGTGTGGGCCGGGCGGCTGAGGGTCGGCGGGCTGACCGTCACGGTGTGCGGGCGCGGGGTGGACCCGGGCGGTGTGGAGCTCGGCGTGATCGCCGACTTCGAGCGCTACCTGGTCGGGCGCACCGACCTGCTGCGTGACCTCGCCGCCCGGCGGGCCCGGTCCGTGCCGGTCGAGGAGCGCGAACTGCCCGCGGTGATCGGGCTGGAGGCGCACCGGGAGCTGATCGCGCAGAGCATCGCGGAGACCGCCGCGATCGAGGCGCAGGTGCGGGCCGGGCGGACGCCGAGGCTGCCGCGCGGGCTGCGCGGGGAGGCCTGCGCGGTGCGCTGGGAGGCGGCGGTGCGCCAGCAGATGCGGCTCGCCACCGAGACGCGGGAGGAGGCGGCGGCGGCGGTGACCTCGATGGTCAACCACCTCAACCGGCTCTCCCAGCAGACGCACTGGCTGATCGGCACGCCGGCCGGGGAGGCGGCCGTGGAGGAGGTCGTGCGGTACACGGTGTTCGCCAGCGCCGTGGCGAGCCTGCCGGCGCAGCGGGCCTGGGAGCAGCTGTGGCGGGAGCGGCCGGGCGGCGGCGGGGCCGGGGTCTGGGAGGAGCACCGGCTGGCCGAGCAGCTGTGGCTGTCGGCCTGGGAGCAGTGGCGGGCGGCTCGGGGCTGACGGACGGGGGCCGGCCGGGCGGGTCGGGGCCGACCGCTGGGTCAAGGTCGATCGGTGGGTCAACGCTGACCTGTGGGTCAAGGCTGACCGGGTCGGCCGGGCCGGGGCTGACGGGCGGGCCCGGCGCGCGAGCCGACACCGGTCGGAGTAAAGCGCTGGTCATGCGTAGGTCATCGGTTGGCAAATGGCCGCCTGTGCGCGACGTGGGCGTCACGCCGGGTTCACCCCTGCGGCGGAGTCTGCTGGGCGTCGACGACCCGCCTCGACGCCCGTCCACCCCTCAGGAGTTGCTGCCATGTCGCTGTCCCGCCGGGACTTCGTCAACCGTTCCACCCTCGTCGGGGCCGGCGTGCTGATCGCCGGCAGTGCCGAGGTGCTGGCCAGTGCCCCCGGCGCGATCGCCGCCCCGGTCGGCGGCGAGCTGCCGGCCGCCGGTGCCGCCGGTGCAGCCGGGACCAACGCGGCGGGCGGCGCCGCGATCGGCTACGGCGCGCTGGTGCCGGACCCTGCCGGGTTGCTGTCGCTGCCGAAGGGCTTCTCGTACCGGGTGCTCAACCGCGCCGGTCGGACCCGGCTGCGCACCGGCGAGTTCACCCCGAGCAACCACGACGGCACCTCCGCCTTCGAGGACGAGCACGGCGGCAACCTGATGGTGGTCAACCACGAGCTGTCCGGCGCCCGGGCCAACTGGCCGTACCCGGTGCCCCTGACCGAGGGGCACGTCTACGACCCGGGCGCGGCCGGCGGCTGCACCATCGTGCACGCCAAGCGGGACGGCTCGGTCGAGCAGTGGGTCGGCATCGCCGGCACCGCCACCAACTGCGCGGGCGGCGTCACCCCGTGGGGCACCTGGCTGTCCGGCGAGGAGACCGAGGACAGGGCGGGCAAGAACGGCTTCACCAAGGACCACGGCTACGTCTTCGAGGTCGACCCCTTCGACGACGACTACAACCGCGACCCGCAGCCGGTGAAGGCCTTCGGCCGCTACGCCCACGAGGCCGTGGTGGTGGACCCGAAGCGCGGCCACGTGTACCTGACCGAGGACGCCTCCAACCCCAACGGCCTGCTGTTCCGCTGGACCCCGCCGGCCGGCTTCCGGCACGGCCGCCACCAGCTGCGGCGGCTCGCCCCGGACGCCGGGACGCTGGAGGCCTTCAAGGTCTTCGACTCGCACGGCAAGCTCGTCGACGACCTCTCCCGGGCCACCGAGGTCGGCACCGTGTACGGCGTGGACTGGGTCAAGGTCCAGGACCGCGACGCCCGGACCGTCTCGGTGCGCAAGCAGTTCAAGGACGGCGAGGTGACCCGGGCCCGCAAGCTGGAGGGCATGTGGTGGGGTGACGGCGGCTTCTACTTCGTCTCCAGCTACGCCCGTTCGGAGAGCCCCCGGCAGCACGACGGCCAGGTCTGGCTCTACCACCCGGCCCGCCGCACCATCACCCTGAAGGTGCTGCTGGGCGTCAACTCCGACGTGTGGGGCGACCACGACAACTTCGACGGCCCGGACAACATCACCGTCTCGCCGTACGGCGGCATCGTGATCGCCGAGGACGGCGAGGGCGTCTCGCACCTGTTCGGCGCCACCGAGGACGGGCTGGTCTACCCGATCGCCCGCAACGAGCTGAACATCGGCACCACCGAGAAGCCGGAGTTCAGCGAGTTCACCGGGGTGACCTTCTCGGACGACGGCCGGACGCTGTTCGCCAACATCCAGACGCCGGGCATCCAGCTGGCGATCACCGGACCGTGGCGCCGGCTGAACGAGCACAGGCGCGGCCAGGGCTACGGCGCGTGAGGCGACCGGCGTCCCCGGACCGTTGAGCCCCGGACCGTCCGTCAGTCCCGGTCCGTCCGTCAGTCCCGGTCCGTCCGTCCGTCAGGCTGCCCGTGGACTACTCGTCCGCGGGCAGCCTCAGTTGCAGCATCGCCAGCAGCCGCTGCTGCGGCTGGGCGAGGTCGATGCCGGTGAGCTGCTCGGCGCGGCGCACCCGGTAGCGCAGGGTGTTGGGGTGGATGTGCAGGGCGTCGGCGGCGACCCGCACCTCGCCGAGCGCGTCCAGCCAGGCGAGCACGGACTCGGCGAGCCGGGTGCCGTGCCGGCGGTCGTACGCGGTGAGCGCGGTCAGCCGCGGGTCGCGCAGGCCGGTGCGGTCCTGGAGCAGTGCCAGCATCTCGCTGACCAGCACCTCGGCCTGGACGTCGATCAGGGCCGCGACGTCGAGGTCCACCCCGCCGCGGCCCATCGCGTCCAGGATGCGGTCCGCCTGGGCGCGGGAGTCGGGCACGTGGGACAGGCCGTCGACGGTCGCGCCGATCGCGGCGCGCAGCGGGACGCCGAGGTGTTCCCGGGCGGCCGCGACCACCTCGGCCGCCCAGTCCCGCACGGTGGCCATCGCCAGGCCGGGCGGGAGCTCGGGCAGCAGCACGTAGACCCGGGACTCGATCGGGGCGAGCAGGGCGGTGCGGTGCCGGGCCGCGGTGTGCACCGAGATCAGGCCGGTGACGTCGGAGCGGTGCAGTGCCTCGGTGGTGTGCGCGCCGTACGCCAGCACGGTGGCCGGGCGGCGCAGGTCCAGGCCCAGGTGGGTGGCCAGCGACTGGGGGCCGGTGGAGCCCTCCAGCAGGCCGGTCAGCAGAGTCTGGGTGAGCCGGACGTCGGCCGACAACTCGCGGCGGCGGCGCACCAGTTGGGCCGCGGCCACCCGGGCGGCGCCGACCAGGGCCTGCTCCGCGTGCGGAGCCAGCGGCTGGGCGCCCTCCTGCACCCAGATGGTGCCCAGCGGCTGGGAGCCGGCCCGGATGCCGATCGCGAGCCGGCGGCGCAGCCCGAGCTCGGGGTGCGGCTCGACCGCGATCGGGGCGTCCGAGGTGCGCAGGTGCTGGAAGATGCCCCACTCGCGCAGCTTGGACAGGTACGGCTCCGGGCCCTGCCAGCCGAGGATGGACAGCCGCCGCAGGTCGTCGACCTCGTCGGAGTCGGAGGAGCGGGAGTAGGCGAGCACCCGGCTGGAGGTGTCCTCGATCGAGACGATGCCGTTGGTGAGCACGGCGACGGTCTGGGCGAGGGAGAAGAGGTCGCCGGCGTTGGGCTCGGGGGCGCCGGGCGCGTCCGGGGCGTCCGGGCCGGCGATGATCGCGCGGGCCAGCGAGTCCAGGTGCTCCCAGCGCGTCTCCCGGCGCACCGACAGCAGGGCGACGCCCGCGTCGGTGGCGGCCTCGCGCAGGGCGTCGGCCTGGCCGGGGCCGTCCAGCTTGACGGCGACGGCCGCCGCACCGGCCCGGCCGGCGGCGCGCAGGGCGGGGAGGGCGGCGCGACCCCGGGCGCCGATCGCGAGGACGAGTTCACCGGGGGCGGCGGTGGGCGGGTCCTCCGGGTCCAGGATCGCGACGTCGCGGACGGGCACGTCCAAGCCCTGTGGTGCGGCCTGGAGTTCGACGAGCGGTTCGCCCAGCGACATCAGCAGTCCGCGGAGCGGGAGACCGGGGGTGGTCACTCCGGGCCCTCCTTCATCCGCTCGGACAACGCCGTGTGGTTGATTTTAGCCGGGCGGACAGAGCTGTGGTCCGTTACTCGCAAATAGTTGACTCTGACTATTCAGGGATGGATAGTCGATACTGACCAAGAGATGAGGACGTCTCGTGGCGAAGCGACGCAAGGTGTCGAACCCGCTGGCCCTGGCAGTCCTGGCCGAACTCCTGGCCGAGCCGCTGCACCCGTACGAGATGGGGCGCCGACTCAAGGAGCACGGCAAGGACCGCGACATCAAGTACAACCGCAGCTCGCTGTACATGGTCGTGGAGCAGCTGCGGAAGGCCGGGTTCGTCGCCGAGCAGGAGACCCTCCGCGACACCCAGCGGCCCGAGCGCACCGTCTACGCCATCACGGCGGAAGGAAAGGCGGAGCTCTACGACTGGATGCGCGAACTGGTCGCCGAACCGCAGCACGAGTACCCCGCGTTCGGGGTCTCGCTGTCGCTGCTCATGGTGCTCCCGCCGGCCGAGGCCGTGGAACTCCTGGAGCAGCGGCGGGCCGCGCTGACCGCCCAGGTGGCGGCCACCAGGGCGACGCTGCGCAAGGCCACCGAGGAGGGCGTCGGCTGGATCTTCCTGATCGAGGAGGAGTACCGGGTCGGCGGACTGGAGGCCGAGATCGCCTTCGTCGAGCGCCTCGTCCCACAGCTCCGGGAGCCGGACTTCGTCCGCTCCTGGTACGAAGAGTTCGGGAGTCTGCAGTGAGTGCACCGCGTACGTCCAAGAAGGCGCTGGTCATCGGTGGCGGCATCGCCGGCCCGGTGACGGCGCTCGCCCTGCGCAAGGCCGGCATCGAGGCCGAGGTCTTCGAGGCCTACCGGACCTCCGCCGAGGGCATCGGCGGCACGTTCATGATCGCCCCCAACGGGCTCGGGGCGCTCGCCCTCCTCGGCCTCGAGGCGGAGGTCGGCCGGATCGGGCAGCCCGTCGGCCCGATGGTCATCGAGGACGGCAAGGGCGGCGTGCTGGCCGAGTTCGCCGGCCTCGCTGACCTGCCGCGCGGCCGGCTGATGCGCCGCGCCGAACTGTACGAGGTGCTGCAACGGCGGCTCGCCGAGACCGGCATCGCGATCCACCACGGCAAGCGGCTGGTCGGCGTCGAGGAGGGCCCCGACGGCATCACCGCCCGGTTCGCCGACGGCAGCAGCGCCGCGGGCGACCTGCTGATCGGCGCCGACGGCACCGGCTCCACCGTCCGCACCCTGATCGACCCGGCCGCACCCGCCGCCCAGTACACCGGACTGCTCGGCATCGGCGGGTACAGCTCCCACCGGCTGCCCGGCCGGGCCGGCCGGGGCGAGTCCGTGCACTTCGCCAACGGCTCCCGTGCCTTTTTCGGCTACTGGGGCCTGGCCGACGGCAGCGGGACCGCCTGGTTCAGCAACATCCCGCAGCCCCAGCAGCTCTCCCCGGAGGCGGCCCGTGCCGTCGGAGCGGCGGAGTGGCTGCGGCGCTGCCGGGAGCTGCATGCCGAGGACCTGCCCGCCCGCGACGTGCTCCGGGCGGCCGACCCGGCGACCGTCGAGATCTTCCCGAAGCTGGAGATCATGCCCTCCGTGCCGCACTGGTACCGCGGCCGGATGGTCCTGGTCGGTGACTCGGTGCACGCCCCCTCCAACAGCTCCGGCCAGGGCGTCTCGCTGGCCGTCGAGAGCGCCGTCGAACTCGCCCGCTGCCTGCGCGACCTGCCCGACCACACCGCCGCCTTCGCCGCGTACGAGGCGCTGCGCCGGCCGCGGGTCGAGAAGATCGCCGCCGACGCGGCGCGCACCAACAGCCAGAAGGCCTCCGGGGCGGTCGGGCGGATGGTCTTCCGGCTGCTCGCGCCGATCGCCATGCGGATCTTCATGAGCCCGGAGAAGATGCTCCGGCCGGTGCACGGCTACCGGATCGACTGGGAGCAGCGGGTGGCGCCGGTGCGGGTGCCGGGGACCGGGGCGGGGCGGCACGGGCGGCCCGCCTGAGCCGGGTGCGCGGTCGATCCTTCGTCAGGGGTTCCCAGGCGAGGCGGTCGTGACCGCGACGTGACCGGTTTCGTCGGCGCGGACAACGCCGTACGGGGGAATTTAGCCGCCCGGCCAATCATGTGGCCGGGCGGGCAGGAATAGCGTTCGTGCTGTGGCCGGTGTGCGACCCGCGCCGGCAATCCCCCCGCACTGAACGAAGGAGAGCGTGCGCTCTATGGACGCTGTGACCCAGGTCCCCGCGCCGGTGAACGAGCCGGTCCACAGCTACGCCCCCGGCAGCCCGGAACGGGCCCGTCTGGAGGCCAAGCTGAAGGAGCTGGGCGGCCAGGAGCCGGTCCAGCTGACCATGACGATCAACGGTGAGCGCCGGATGGGCGGCGGCACCGAGATCCACGTCGTCCAGCCGCACAACCACGCGGCTCGACTCGGGACCCTGCGCAACGCCACCCAGGCCGACGCGCAGGACGCCATCGACGCTGCCCTGGCCGCGGCCCCGGCCTGGCAGGCGCTCTCCTTCGACTCCCGCGCCGCGATCTTCCTCAAGGCCGCCGACCTGCTGGCCGGCCCCTGGCGCGAGACCCTGGCCGCCGCCACCATGCTCGGCCAGTCCAAGACCGCCCAGCAGGCCGAGATCGACACCCCCTGCGAGCTGGTCGACTTCCTGCGCTTCAACGTGCACTTCGCCCGCCAGATCATGGCCGAGCAGCCGATCTCCTCGGACGGCGTGTGGAACCGCAGCGACCACCGCCCGCTGGAGGGCTTCGTCTACGCGATCACGCCGTTCAACTTCACCGCGATCGCCGGCAACCTGCCGACCGCGCCCGCGCTGATGGGCAACGTCGTGCTGTGGAAGCCGTCCCCGACCCAGCAGTTCTCCGCGCACCTGCTGATGCAGCTGCTGGAGGAGGCCGGCCTGCCCAAGGGCGTCATCAACATGGTCACCGGCGACGGCCTGGACGTCTCCGCCGTGGCGCTCAAGCACCCGGCGCTGGCCGGCATCCACTTCACCGGCTCCACCGCCACCTTCCAGCACCTGTGGCGCGAGGTCGGCAACAACATCTCGCAGTACCGCACCTACCCGCGGATCGTCGGCGAGACCGGCGGCAAGGACTTCCTGGTCGCCCACCCGTCGGCCGACCCGAAGGTCCTGAAGACCGCGATGACCCGCGGCGCCTTCGAGTTCCAGGGCCAGAAGTGCTCGGCGCTGTCGCGGGCCTACGTGCCGGCGTCGCTGTGGGCCGGTCTGAAGGACGAGTTCGCCGCCGAGGTCGACGGCCTCACCATGGGCGACGTCACCGACCTGTCCAACTTCATGTCCGCGGTCATCGACGAGCGCGCCTTCGCCAAGAACAAGGCCGCCATCGACCGCGCCCAGGCGGACCCGCAGGTCGAGGTCCTGGCCGGCGGCACCTACGACGACTCCGTCGGCTACTTCGTCCGCCCGACCGTCCTGGTCTGCCAGGACCCGGCGAGCGAGTACTTCAAGGACGAGTACTTCGGCCCGATCCTGGCCGTGTACGTCTACGAGGACGAGAAGTACGACGAGATGCTGGCCCAGATGGAGTCGGTCTCGGCGTACGGCCTGACCGGCTCGATCATCGCCCAGGACCGCGCGGCCGTCGAGCACGCGATGGAGAAGCTGCGCTTCGCGGCCGGCAACTTCTACATCAACGACAAGCCCACCGGTGCCGTCGTCGGCCAGCAGCCCTTCGGCGGCGGCCGGGCCTCCGGCACCAACGACAAGGCCGGTGCCAAGCAGAACCTGGCGCGCTGGACGTCGACCCGCTCCATCAAGGAGACCTTCGTGCCTCCGACGGACTACCGCTACCCGCACATGGGCTGACCAGCCCTGCGCATGGGCTGACCCGCTACCCGCACGCGGGTCGACCAGCCCTGCTGCCCGCCAACCGGTTCGCCCGTAGCCGCCGGTCACCCGCGACGCCCGGTCCCGCAGCCGGGTGTCGCCCCCGCCGGGGCGGCGGTTCCACCCCCGTACCGCCGCCCCGGCCCTCTTTCTGCCACCCTTGGAAACACCAGCTCCAGGAGTCACGATGCTCCGTTCCGTCCTTCTCGCGGCCTCACGGTCCCCGCAGGTCCGCACCGTGGTCGAGAAGTTCCCCCCGACCCACGCCATAGTCGAGCGCTTCGTCGCCGGTGAGGCCCTCGACGACGCCGTCACCGCCTGCGACGACCTGGTCGCCACCGGCCGCAAGGTCACCCTGGACCACCTCGGCGAGGACACCCGGGACGCCGCCCAGGCAGCCGGCACCGCGGAGGCCTACGAGCACCTGCTCAAGGCCCTCAAGGAGACCGGCCTCGCGGCCGGCGCCGAGGTGTCCGTCAAGCTGTCGGCCGTCGGCCAGTTCCTCCCGGTGGACGGCGAGAAGATCGCGCTGGAGAACGCCCGCCGCATCTGCGAGGCCGCCGCCGACGCCGGCACCACGGTGACCCTCGACATGGAGGACCACACCACCACCGACTCCACCCTCGCCATCGCGCGCGAGCTGCGGGCGGACTTCCCCTGGCTGGGCATCGTGCTCCAGGCCTACCTGCGCCGCACCGAGGCCGACTGCCGGGAGTTCTCCGGCGCCGGCTCGCGCGTGCGACTGTGCAAGGGCGCCTACAAGGAGCCCGAGTCGGTCGCCTTCCAGGGCAAGCAGGAGGTCGACCTCGCGTACGTCCGCGCGCTCAAGATCCTGATGGCCGGCGAGGGCTACCCGATGATCGCCTCGCACGACCCCAACATGATCAAGATCGCCGGCCAGCTGGCCGAGTGGAACAACCGCACCCGGGACTCCTTCGAGTACCAGATGCTGTACGGCATCCGCCCCGAGGAGCAGCTGCGCCTCGCCGGCGAGGGCAACACCATGCGGGTCTACCTCCCGTACGGCCAGGAGTGGTACGGCTACTTCATGCGCCGCCTCGCCGAGCGCCCGGCCAACCTCACCTTCTTCCTGCGCGCCATGGCCACCCGCAACTAGCGCGCCCCGCATGCCGAACGGCTCGCACCCCCTGTGTGGGAGGGGGTGCGGGCCGTTTCGTGCTTCCTACAGGAAGTCCTTCGTGTCCGAGTCGCACGCGAACGGGGCGGGGATGGCCCTCCAGCAGGATGTCGGCCTGCGACGGCGGGTCCGCGATCGGTCGGCCATGCGCTGCAGCACTCACGATGCCCCTCTCTTCACACGGGCGGCACGCTGTTCGTCGCCGGGTCGGATCGTGCAGCGCACGGTGGAGTTTCACTCGGTGGTGTGAGTCCAGGGCTCGGTTAGGATTCCGGCGCTGGTCAACTGGGGTTTCGACAGGAGGAGTTGGGATGCTCAAGGAGTTCGCGGGGCTGTCCACGGCGGTGGTGGCGGACGCGTGTGTGCGGGTCGGGGTGGCGTTGCGGGCGGCGCCGGTGGGGGTCGGTGCGGTGGTGCCCGGGGCGCGGGTGGCGGGGCGGGTGCTGCCGGTGCGGCACTACGGGAGCGTGGACGTGTTCCTGGAGGCGTACGGGGCGGCGCGGGACGGGGACGTGCTGGTGATCGACAACGGCGGGCGGACGGACGAGGCCTGCATCGGGGACCTCGCCGTGCTGGAGGCGCGGGCCGCCGGGGTGGCCGGGATCGTGGTGTGGGGGCTGCACCGGGACACCCGGGAGTTGCTGGAGATCGGGCTGCCGGTGTTCAGCTACGGCGCGCTGCCGCTGGGGCCGATGCGCCTGGACGGGCGGGAGCCGGAGGCGCTGGTGTCGGCGCGGGTCGGGCCGCACCTGGTGGGCACCGAGGACGTGGTGTTCGCGGACGGGGACGGCGTGGTGTTCGTACCGGCCGACCGGGTCGGGGAGGTGCTGGAGGCGGCCGAGGGCATCGCCCGGACCGAGCGGGCCCAGGCCGAACGGATCACGGCCGGGGACACGCTGCGCCGGCAGACCGCCTTCGATGACTACCTGGAGCGGCGCGCCGCCGACCCGGCGTACAGCTTCCGGCAGCACCTGCGGCGGGTCGGCGGGGCGATCGAGGAGTGAGCCGCCCCTACAGCGGCCGGTACATGACGTGCAGGCCGACGTAGCCCTCGACCGGGTGGTGGAAGGCCTCCGGGACGGTCCCGACGATCTCGAAGCCGAGGGAGCGGTAGAGGTTCACGGCGTGGTGGTTGGTGGCCACGACCGCGTTGAACTGCATGGCGCGGAAGCCGGCCCGGCGGGCCCAGTCGAGGCTGTCCTCGACCAGGGCCCGCCCGATGCCCCGGCCGTGGTGAGCCGGATCGACCAGGTAGCTGGCGCTGGCCACGTGCGAGCCGTTGCCGGGGCGGTTGCGGTTCATGGTGGCGGTGCCGACGACCCGCCCCTCGGCGTCCACCGCGACGACCGTGCGGTCGGGGGCGGAGTGCATCCACCACTGCCGGCCCGTCTCCGAGTCCCTGTCGAGGGGGTACGGGAAGGTCTCGCCGGCGGCGACGACGGAGCGGAAGAACGGCCAGATGGCCGGCCAGTCCTCGGGAGTGGCTTCGCGAAGGAGCATCCGTCCAGGATGATCGCGGAAGGGGTGGGCGGGCCACCGGTTTTCCGCCCTCGGCCGGGCCCCGTGCGGCGGCTTCGGGGCGCCCGGCCCGCTGCCGGGCCGCCGCCGGTCAGCGGTCGGCCCGCCACCGCTCAGCCGCCGAGGACGGCGGTCCTGACCCGGGCGGCGGCGAAGGCCTGGCCCCGGGCGTTGGGATGCACCAGGGCGTACCTGAGCGGGATGATGCTGGTCAACACGCCGTCCAGCCAGTGGTCGGCGTCGCAGACGCTGTGTCCGGCGGAATCGGCGTAGAGGTCCACGAAGGTGCCGCCCCGGGCGGTGGTCTCCTGGGCGATGAGGGCGTTGAGCGGCTCCAGGACGGCGGCGCGGGCCCAGGCGAGGTCGCCGGTGGTGACGGTGGAGAACTGCAGGAGGTCGCCGTAGGTGCAGAGGGCGGCGTTCTCGGGGACGAGGTGGGGGTAGCCGACGGAGACGATGCGGGCGGCCGGCGCCTTCGTCCGCAGCGTGCCGAGCATGGCCGAGTAGTGGGTGCGCAGCTCCGCGAGCAGGCCCGGCAGCCGGGGGTCGTACTCGTCCTTGCAGGGCGTGCCCCGGTTGAGGCTGGTGGCGCCCAGCATGATGCAGTCCTTCAGGATCCCGGCGAAGCCGAGGTCGTTGCCGCCGACCCCGACGGTGATCACGTCGGTGTCCGGGCCGACCGCGTCGGCCTGGGGCGGGACGGCCGGGTAGGGGGCGTCGGGGTCGGTGCCGAGCGGCGGGAGCGGGCGGCCGGACGGGCTCTGCTTGTTCGCGGACACGTCCAGGACGGTGGCGCCGCTGCAACTGACGTTGCGCAGGCTGACCCGGGAGCCGAGGTCGCGCCGGAGCACCTCGGGGTAGGACCCGGTGGTGCGGCCGCAGCCGTCCGCGGGCGCGGTCAGCTCACCGGTGGCCTCGATCACCCCCGCGGTGTAGGAGTCGCCGAGGGCGGCCCAGGTGAGGGTGCCGGAGCGGGATGCCGGGCCGCCGACGGCTTGGGAGGCGGCGGCCAGGGAGGCGGTGGGGGTGGTCAGGCCGGCCGCGAGTGCGAGGGCGGTGCCGGCGACGGCGAGGCGGGACAGGAAGCGTGGCACGGTCTCTCCTCAGCGGGTGCGGGGGAGAGTGAGGTTCACCCCCCTGAGAATCAATCGAGTCGATTCGTGGACGACTTGATGCCTCGGAGGGGTGAATCCAGGTTCGGTGCCGGGGCGTTGCCGGTCAGATCAGCGCGGCGGAGGGCTCGATCATCGCCCGGGCGGTCTTGCCGTCGACGTACTCGCCGAGCGCCGTCATCTCCCACTCGCCGGAGGCGCGGCGGACCAGCTTGCACATCACCACGCCGGTGCGGGGCTCGGAGTGGGTGAGGTCGAAGCGGACCAGTTCCTCGTCGCTCCGGGCGTCCACCAGGCGGCAGTAGGCGTCCCGCACCTCGGTGAACTTCTGGCCGGAGAAGGAGTTGACCACGAAGACCAGCGCGTGGACCTCGGCCGGGAGCCCCTCCAGGTGGACGGTGATCGCCTCGTCGTCGCCGCCCTCGCCGCCGACCAGGTTGTCGCCGGAGTGGGCGACCGCGCCGTCGAAGATGTTCAGCTTCATGAACCAGGCCGTCTCCAGCCGCTTGCGCTGGGCGTCGAAGGCCAGGCACGAGGCGTCCAGGTCGATGTCGCGACCGCGGGCGGCGGACTTCCAGCCGAGGGCCATCCGGACGGAGGACAGGAAGGGGCGGCCGTTCTTCACCAGGGAGACGGAGCTGCCCTTGACCAGGTTGACCCGGCCCTTGTCCAGGGTGATCTTGGGGCGGTCGGCCGGGGTCGGCGGGGCGGCGGGTGCCGCGGGCGGGGCCGGCGGGGCGGGCGGGGCGCCGACCAGGGCGATCCGCGGGTCGACCGGCGGGACCGGGGCCGCGGGCGGGGCGGCCGGGACGGGCGGGAGCGGCGGCTCGGCCGGGGGGTTGAACTGAACGGTCGGGGCGCTCGGCGGGTACGGCGCGCTCGGCGGGACGGGAGCCTGGTTCGGCGCGCTCGGCGGGGCCGAGGTGGGGGCCGGGGCGGGGGCCGGAGCCGGCGCCGGGGTGTGGGGCGCGGGGGCGGGTGAGTCGTCCACGCTGACGCCGAAGTCGGTGGCGATGCCCGCCAGGCCGTCGGCGTACCCCTGGCCGACGGCGCGCACCTTCCAGGCCCCGCCGCGCCGGTAGACCTCCACCACGATCAGGGCGGTCTCCCGGCCCAGCCGGGGCGGGGTGAAGGTGACCAGGACGGTGCCCGTGTCGGCGTCCCGGACGGTCGCGGTGGGCTCGATCCCGGCGAAGGTGGAGGTCTGGTCGGCCGGGCTCGCGGTGACCACGATCTTGCTGATGTCGGCGGGGACGGCCGGGGTGTCGACGGTGATCGCGTCCGGCGCTCCGGCGGCCGCCGGGCGGAGGGTGACGCCGGGGCCGTTCGGGGCGTTGAAGAAGACGAAGTCGGCGTCCGAGCGGACCTTGCCGGCGTCGGTCAGCAGCAGGCCGGAGACGTCCAGCGCCTTGGGCGCGGTGACCTCGACGGTCACCCGCGCGGCGGTCAGCGGTGCGTTGCCGCCTTGGGTCAGGACGGTGGACACGGACTCCTCCTCGGGTGCGGAACGACGGCCGGGGCCGGGGGCCGGTGGGGCCTCCGGTCCGGGTGCTGCACACAGTAACGAACGAGGGTGCGGGGATGCGCCCGACGGGAGCCGAGCTGTCCGGTCGCCGGAGGTCCGGTGTGCCGACGGCGGGTCAGCTGGCCCGCGCTGTGGCCCGATCGGCCCGTCGGGCGGTGAGCTGTGGACGGCGGCCGGCGGCCGCCGGCCGGTCAGCGGGGCGCGTGGGCCGGCGGTCGGTCAGCGGGGCGCGTGGGCCGGCGGCTGGGCGGGCTGCGGCAGCAGTGGGCCGAAGCCGCCAAGCGCGGCGACCGCCCGGGGGTGGTCGATGCCGAAGGCGGCGGCGTTCCAGCCCTGCGGCGGGGCCGACGTGCGCACCTGGCCGACCGGGCCGGCCGGGCGCGCGCCGTGGACGGCGAAGCCGTAGCGGCCGGGCTGGACGTCCGTCCCCGGTGGGGTGGTGAAGCGGTAGACCAGGGTGCCGCGCTCCTGCTGGACGGTCACCACGGCGCCCGGCAGGTCGGTCCAGGCGGTGCCGCTGCCGGGGGACAACTCGCCCGGAGCGAGCCGGAGTTCAGCTTGCAGGGCGGTGACCCGTTCGGTCACCGAGAGCTCCAGCGCGTGCCGGAGGCCGTCGCGCCCGAGCGGGGTGACCCGGCCGGTGCCGGTCAGGGCCTGGTCCGCCTCCGTGTCGGTGGGGTCGGCGGGGGCGGGGGTGCTGCCGGTGGGGGTGCTGCCGGGGGCGGGGGTGGCGCCGGGGGCGGGGGCGCCGCCGGTGGGTGTGGCGCCGGGGCCCGGGGAGGTGCCGTCGTGGGCGCCCCCGAGGGCGGCCCCCACGCCTCCGAGGTCGCCCGGGACCAGGGCGGACGGCGGCGGCAGCGGGCTGCCGGGAGCGGGCTGGGCGGACGGGCCGGGGGTGACCGGCCGCAGCCCGGGCAGGTGCGGCGCCTGCGCGGTTCCCACCTGGGCGCCGCCCGCCGGCGCACCGCCGGTCTGGGCGCCGCCCGCCTGGCCGCCGTCCGCCGGCGCGCCGCCCGCCGGGCCGTACGGGGCCGTCGGCGGCTGCGCCGAGGGCGAGGGGCCGGCCGGAGTGTCCGCGCCCGCCCCGGTGTTCGCGGCGGGGACGTCGGCGGAGGACCGGGGCTCGCGCCCGGCCGAGGCCTGCCCGTCGGCGGAGGCCTGCCCGCCGGTCGAGGGCTCGACCCGGGCAGAGGCGCCCGCCGGAGGCTTGGCGGAGGTCCCGGTGGCGGCGGCGTTCGCGGGAGCGGACGGGTGCGCCGAGGGGCGCCCGGTGGGCCTGGTGCCGGGCGCGCGGTCGGAGGGCGCGGGGCTGGCCGGTGTCCGTTCGGCGGCCGCCTCGGCCTGGTCGGTGGTGCCGGGGGTGGGCGGCGGGGTGGTGCCGACCCGGGCCACGCCGGCCCGCCGGCCGATGCCCTGCTGTTCGTTGAGCAGGAGGGTGGTGGCGATGCTGATGCCCACGACGGTGGACATCGCCATCGCGGCGCCGGAGAAGCGCAGGGTGGGCAACCGGAACCGGCCGCCGAACGGGCGCGGCCGTCCGTGCCGTCCGTGCCGTCCGGGCTCGTGCCGCACGTCCCGCGCGGTGTCCTCGCGCGCAGCCAACCGGACCCCTCCCTCCCCGAAGTCGCCGTCGCGTCGGCCGTATTCTCCCACGCACGTGCCGCCGGGCCCGGATCCGACCGGTTCGCACCGGTTCCGCCGCCGCCCCGCGTCGGGAGGGGGAGAGCGTACCAGCGGGCGGCCGCACTGCGGACAGGATCCATCCACTTCGTGGACACCCGTTCGACAGACGGAAGTTGACGGTCCGTCTGACAAGGTCAGGTAAGGGGTGAGCGGTGCGGACGGGGGTTATTGCAACCCCCTTGCAACCCTTGCCCGTCCGGTCGCCGGTGGCGCAGGCTGATGGCATCCCGCGCCGTTCCCGGAGAGTCCGTCATGCCGCCCGACCCGCTGTCCGCAGCCTCCAGTGCCCCCCTCGCCGCCACCCCCACGGGCGGCGATGGGGGCGGCTCCACCGCCGCTCCGGCGGCGGTGGAGGAGGTGCTGGTGCTGCGGATCTCCCTGGGCGAGGAAGTGGTCGGCGAGGTGCACACCCGGTTCCGCTTCGACGCCTCGCGCCCGTACGAGGTGCTGCTGACCTTCCACCAGGGGCGGCCGGACGAGGCGGACTGGGTGTTCTCCCGCGACCTGCTGCGCGACGGCCTGCGCTCGCTCAGCGGCCAGGGCGACGTCAAGCTGTGGCCGGCCTACTGCCCGTGCCACGGCTCGACGTTGCACCTCGCGCTCGAATCCCCGCACGGCAGCGCCCTGTTGGAGGCCTCCAAGCCCCGCGTCCAGGACTGGCTGGACCGCACCTACGCACTGGTCTCCGCCGATCAGGAGCGGGAGTGCGGCCCCACCGACGACCAGCTGGCCGCACTGCTCGCGGGCGGCTGAGCGCCGACCGCACCGCGCCCAGCGGAGCGCTGGGAGGGCAGCGGCGCCGGGGCTCCCGGCAGCCGGACGGTGCCCGCCGCGAGCTCGGCGCGCAGTCGGCGCACCGCCGGGGCGGTGGAGGAGGGCAACAGGTCGTACGGGTCCTCCGGACCGTCCACGGTGACCAGCACCGAGTCGGCGAACCGGTACGGCCGGTGGGCCAGCAGCCCGCCCAGGTAGCGGCGCAGCCGGGACAGTTCGGCCCGGACCGTCACCGTCCGCCGCGCGTCGCCGAACAGCGCCTCGGCGAGCTGGGCGGCCGTGCTGCCCTCGCGCGAGGTGGCCAGCAGGAGCAGCAGTTCGGCGTGGCGCGGGCTCACCGGGTGCGACCAGCTGTCGGCCGCGCCCCGTACGGACAGTTCGGCGCGGTCCGGGCGGCGCAGGTCGAGCCGGAGCCGGGCGCCCTCGGCCTGTTCGGCGCCGACGGTGCCGGAGCCGTCCTCCTCGGGCGGGCGGACGGGACGCACCAGCCAACCGCCCGCGAGCGGCTCCAGCACGCACTCGCCGAGCCCGGGCACCCACTGCACGGCCGCCGGCGCCCAGCCCTCGCTGGGCACCCGCACCCGGCTGGGCGGCGGCAGCCCGGCCGCGGCGGCGGTCCAGCCGGCCGCGTCCACCACCAGGGCCGGGCCGCCGACCCGTGCGAGCAGCGGGGCGGCCAGGCTGCGCAGCTGGTTCAGCGCCTCCAGCCGGTGGGCGCGCAGCTCGGTCTCGGCGAGCCGGGCGGCCGTCGCGGTGAGCTGGAGCAGGAACGGGCGGACGTTGTGGGCCGGGCCGCTGAGGTTGATCGCGCCGACCAGCCGTCCGGTGGCCGGGTCGTGCACGGGCGCGGCCACGCAGGTCCAGGTGTGGTGGCTGCGCAGGTAGTGCTCGGCCGAGTGGACGTGCATCGGGCGCTGGGTGCGCAGCGCGACGGCGATGCCGTTGGTGCCGACGCTCTCCTCGGTCCAGCGGGCGCCGGTGACGAAGCCGATCCGGTCGGCGCTGCGGCGCAGCCCGCGCTCGCCGTCCTGCCACAGCACGTGGCCCTCGGCGTCGGCGACGGCGAGGATCAGCGGGGCCGGCTCGGCCGATCCGAGCAGGGTCTCGCGCAGCAGCGGCATGACGGTGCCCAGCCCGCTGGCGCGGCGGCGCTGCTCCAGCTCGGCCGGCCCGAGCAGCACGGTGGCCGCGCCGGCGTCGGGGTCGAGGCCGAGGCGTTGCAGCCGGGCCCAGGAGTCGCCGATCTCGGGGCGGGGGCCGATCGGGCCGGGCCCGCCCACCTCGCGGAAGGGGAGCTCGCGGGCGGCGGCGTCGGCGAGGGCGCGTTCGTGGACCCTGGCCAGTTCCGCCGCGGTCGGCGGGGTGCGGCGCTCTGGTCGTCGGGACTGCCGTCCGGTCTGCCGCACTCGCGTTGCTCCTCGCCGCCGTTCGAGGACGCGCCGGGGCCGACGCGCTGACGAAAGCGTACGGGTGCGATGGGCCGGTGGGCATGGGGTATGCCAACTCGGCATACCGGTCGGTACGAAAACCGCCCGGGGCGGTTCAGCGCCGCACGCCGGGTTCGTGCTGGGCGGCCTCGACGGTGTGGTGCAGGTCGGCGGTGGCCTCCAGGGCGGCGCCGGTGGTCAGCGCCAGGCAGGCGGCCAGGGCCAGGGCGACGGCCCGCGACCGGGTGCCGTGGGCGGTGGCCGGTCCGGGTCGCAGCAGCGCGGCGACCCGGCGCGGGACGGGCCCGGCGTGGGCGGCGGCGACCAGCCGGGGCCGGGCCGGCCAGGGGGACCGGTTCGCGGCGAGGGCGGCCCGGCCGACCGCGCGGGCGGTCACGGTGCGGTCGCCGACCCGGGCCGCTGCCACCTCGTCGGCCCAGCGCTCCAGGTGGTACCCGAGGGGCGCGCGCAGCGGGCGGAGCGCCGGGTGGACGGCGGCGGCGTGCTCGGCGAGGGCGAGGAAGACGTGGTGGCGGGCGGCCAGGTGGGCGCGCTCGTGGGCGAGCAGGGCGGCGCGCTCCGGTCCGTCGAGGGCGCGCAGCATGCCGGAGGTGACCACGATGCGGCCGGGCTCGGTCGGTCGGCCCGGGCGGCGCAGACGGCCGGGCAGGGCGAAGGCGTCGGCGCTCTCGTCGTCCAGCACGGTGAGCGGGTGGTCGCCGGGCCCGTGCAGCAGGGCGGTGAGCGGGTTGCGGCGGCCGGGCAGCGGCCAGCGCGCGGCGCGTCCCCGGCGCACGGGGGCGCGCCGGGGGCGCGTGTCCGGATGCTGGGCGTGGGCGTGGGCGTCGGTGTCGGCGGCGGCGTGGGCGTGGGCGTTGGCGTCGGCGGCGGCGTGGGCGGCGGCGTGGGCGTTGGCGTCGGCGTCGGCGTGGGCGGCGGAGGCGGAGGCGGAGTCGGAGGGGGCCGGATCGGCGGGCAGGGCGGCCCGGGCGGTCCGGAGGTCCAGCCGGCGGCGCCGGGCGGTGCGTACTGCCAGCGCGGTGAGCGCGCCGAGCGCCAGGCCGGCCGCGGCGGCCACCAGCGGGGCGTCCGGCGCGACGGCGGTGAGCCAGGGCAGCGAGAGGTGGCCGAGGGCGGCGACCGGCGGCAGGTGGAGCAGCCCGGCGGCGGCGAGCAGGCCGAGCGAGCACAGGGTGCCCCCGGCCAGGACGGCGGCGGTGCCGGCCAGCAGCCAGGAGGCCGTCCGGGGCGCCAGCGCGTCGGCGAGGCGGCGGGCCAGCGGAACGGTCAGGAAGGGCAGCAGCAGCGGGGCCCAGACGGCGAGGATCACGGCGTGCCGGCCTCCTGGCCGTCCACGGACCCGCCGGCGCCGTCGCCGAGCAGTTCGCGCAGCAGTCGCTCGTCCTCGGCGGAGAGGTCGGACACGAAGCGGGCGAGCACGGTGGAGCGGTCGGCCTCGCGGCCGAGCTCGGTGTGCATCCGGCGGGCGGCGAGGCCCGCGGTGTCCTGGACGGTCGGGGTGTAGGCGTAGGCGCGGCCGGCGCGGGTGCGCTCGACCGTCCCCTTGTCGTGCAGCCGGGCCAGGATCGTCGCGATGGTGGTGCGGGCGAGGTCCCCGCCGAGCGCCGTCTGGACGTCCTGCGGCGTCATCGGCTGCCGGGCCGACCAGAGGGCGGCCAGCACCTCGGCCTCCAGCTCCCCGGCGGGCCGGCGGGCGGACGGTAGGTCGGACATGGCGGCGCTTCCTCCAGCGATCGTCTACAGTCATGTAGACCGTCTACGTTACTGTAGACGGTCGGGGCGGGTCCGGCTGCGAACCGCCCTCCAACGTACGGGAGGTTCGCCGGCCTTGCTCCAGTTCCCCGTCGACGCGGTTCACCTGGCGGTGAACCCGTTGGACGCGTCCTCGCTCCTCGCCGCCTTCGGCGCGCTCGGCATCGCCGTGGTGCTGTTCGCCGAGACCGGCCTGCTGGTCGGTTTCTTCCTGCCCGGCGACTCGCTGCTGTTCACCGCCGGCCTGCTCTGCGTGCCCGGCGCCGTCAAGGGCCCGCAGCTGCACCTGTGGCAGGTACTGCCGGCCGCCCTGGCCGGAGCGCTGGTCGGCGCCCAGGTCGGCTACCTGGTCGGCCGGCGCGGCGGCCGGGCCCTGCTGCGCCGCACCCGCCGGAAGAGCCTGCTGGACGGCGTCGAACGGGCCGAGCGGCTGCTGGCCCGGTACGGGCACGGCAAGGCGATCGTCCTGGCCCGGTTCATCCCGGTGGTCCGAACGGTGCTGAATCCGCTCTGCGGCGTGCTCGAAGTGCCCGTCCGCTCGTTCACCCTCTGGCAGGTGGCCGGCGGTGCGGTGTGGACCGTCGGGGTCGTGCTGGCCGGGTACGGGCTCGGGTCCTCCGTACCCGGCATCGACCGATATCTGCTGCCGATCATCGGTCTGGTAGTAGTTGTCTCCGTGCTCCCCATTGTTCTCGAACTGTTCCGCGCCCGGCAGGCGCGCCGTCACGGAGGTGACGTGTGATGTCCCCACGGGCCCTGGCCGTCTACGACGGCAGCGGCATCGACGGCAGCCTCTACACCCGGGTCAACGGGTGGGCGCAGTCGGCCCCGCACTGGCTGAACGACGTGATCAAGGTCTGGTCGGCGATCGGCCTCGGACTGTTCGCCGTCTTCATGGTCTACGCCTGGTGGCGGGCGCGCGGCGCCGACTCGGCGACGATGGCCAAGGTGCTGGCCTCGCCGGTGATCGTGGTCGTCGCCTACGGCGTCAACTCCGTGCTCAAGAGCGTCGTCGACGAGCTCCGGCCCTGCGCCCAGATCCGCGGCAGCGTCTCGCTGGAGACCTGCCCGGCCACCGGCGACTGGTCCTTCCCGAGCAACCACTCGGTGATCGCCTTCGCCGCCGCGATCGCCCTCTGGTCCGTCAGCCGGCGGCTCGGCGTCGTCGCCACGGTCTTCGCGGCGCTGATGGCCGCCTCCCGCGTCTGGGTCGGCGTGCACTACCCGCACGACGTGGTGGTCGGCGCGGTGGTCGGCACCCTGGTCGCGCTCGTCCTCGCGCCGCTGGCCGGACGCTGCGGGCCGCTGGTCGACCGGATGCGCGCGAGCGCGCTGCGCCCGCTGCTCGGCACCGGCGCGGTGCCGGTCGTGACCCACGGGTACCAGCCGTACGGCACGCGGCAGCACTGACACCCCCGTCCTCGGCCCCGCCCCTTGTCCGGTTTCGGACCGCGGGTGGAGCATGTGAGCCGGGCGCGGCGCCCCTTCCGGGGGCGCCCGCCCGGCTCAGTCGTGCCCGGGGCGCGAAGGCACCGGGCGTGCCAGGGGAGGGAATGCCGAATGCCGTACCGACTCGACATCACGCAGGGGGACTGGCCCGGCGAACTGCTGCGCAAGGGCGTCGAGGGACTGCTCGCCGAAGCCATGGTGCTCACCCTCGCCACCGCCGGCCACGAGAACGGTCCGCACGCCAACCTGGCCTTCTTCGCCCACGACGACGACCTCGTCCTCTCCTTCGTCAGCGAGCGCTCCACCCGGCACAGCCGGCACCTCGCCGAGGAGGCCCGGGCCGCCGCCACCGTCTTCCTGCCGCCGCCGGCCTTCGGCGAGCAACTGCGCGGCCTGCAACTCACCGGAAGCGCCGGCGAGGCCCGGGGGCGGCAGGCGGAGGCGGCGCTCGCGGCGTACCAGGGGCGGTACCCCTCCTTCGCCCAGGACGAGGACGTCCGGCGGCAGTACCTCACCGGCGGCGGCGCGGCGGCGCTCTACCGGTTCCAGGTCGAGGAGCTGACCGCGGTGGACGAGCCCAACTTCGGACGGCGCAACTACCTGCGGGCCCGGGTGGTGCGGGGATAGGTCAGCGCCGGGGGCGCACCCGGCCCCGCAGGGGCGCCGCCGGCCCGCCGCCTCTGCCGCCTCCGCCGCCTCCGCCGCCTCCGCCGTCTCCGCCGCCGCGCCGGAACGGCACCCGGCGCGGGCGGCCGTTGCGGACCACCGACACACCGAGGCCCGCGGTGGCGGCCATCATGGCGGCGTTCAGGCCCAAGGCCAGGGCCGCCTCCGCGAGGACGTCGACGTCGTCCGGGAGCCTCGCCGCCACCACGCCCCGGGGGTCGTAGCGGACGGTCAGCCGCTCCCCGACCGCGTGCGAGCGCAGCCCCGCGTACACCGTGCCGCCCGGAACCGGCACGCCGCGCCCGTCCACCAGGTCGTACGCCGAATCCGGATGCCTGCCCTGCGGGTGGTCGTGCGCCGCCGACACCCAGGCGGTGGCGGTCACCCCCGACGCGTCCAGCACCATCGCGTCCCGGGCGGACGTGACGGCCCCCAGCGCCATCAGCCACAGGATCGCCCCGAACGCCGCCACCCAACAGCCGGCCGCCCCGAGCAGCCGCACCAGCCCCGCAACCCACGCGACGTCGACCGCCACCCCCAGCACCCAGGCCAGACCCGGGCTCACGTACGTACTCACCAGCACCAGCCCGAACGTCCCCACCGGCACCGCCGCCACCAACGCGGCCGCCAACGCCACCGCCCCCCGCCGGCTCCCCACCCCCGCCACACCCACCCCCAACCCCTCGGCGCGCACCGCTCCCCGGCACGCCGGGGTGGAAGCGTACGCCCGGCCGCCCCCCAGCCCCCGCCCGGGGGCGGCGCCGTCACCGGGCGTCGAGCCCAGCTGAACCTCCGGGGCAGGACTACTGACCTCTGCCGTCTGTCAGCGCGTTGAATTCGGCCCACTTGCGCTCATCCAGCGCGTCGAGGGCTTCGTCGTCCAGCTCGATGATCGGAATCGGGGAGAGGTGCATGCGCCAGTTGCCGCGCGGAACCATGATCATGCCGAAGTCGACGAACCCGTTGGTGAGGCGGAAGCCGGAGCCGCCGCGCTCGTAGAGCCGGAGCAGGGGCTCGAACGGATCCGGCAGCGGCGGCAGTTCCACCCCGGGCGCGCTGGTCGGCGCGGCCCACTGGACGGCGGCCGCGCCGCTGTCCATCGCGTACGACGAGCCCGAGGCGTCGTCGATGAAGCCCTCGATGTCCGCGATCACCGCCGGGTCGGCGCGGATGGCGGGAGCCACGATGGCGGCGAGGTCGAGGAAGGGCCAGTACTGAGTGTCTCCGTAGACGTCGAGCCAGAGCGCGGCCCGCCGGAAGTACTCCTCCATCAGCGCGGCGCGTGAGTAGCTCTTCTCCATGGCCTCAGCAGGAGACCTCCAGTTGATCGCCTTGAGGCGGTCAACCACCATCTGCACAGCGCCCGGACTCGCGGAGGGCGTGATCGTTCGTGGAGCGCTCTGCCAGCTCTGCGCGTTGGTGGCCCCGGCGGACCGGGGCCACCAACGGTCAGCCTCAGCCGGCACAGCGCTCTTCCCGGGCGGGCTCACCTCATCGCGGCCACGCGGTTCGTCACCGTGGTCCTGGTCCCCTGTGTCCCGTCCCGTGGGCAGGGTCAGCTGTGGCCGGTCGACTGCCGCTTGCTCTGGTCTGCCCTTGCGTTGAGTGCTGCCCACTTACGTTCGTCCAGTGCGTCGAGGGTTTCGTCGTTCAGCTCGATGACCGGGGTCAGGGAGAGGTGCATGCGCCAGTTGCTCCGCGGAACCATGATCATGCCGAAGTCGACGAAGCCGTTGGCGAAGGCGAATCCGGCGCGACCGCGTTCGTAGAGTCGCAACAAGGGCTCGAACGGGTCCGAAAGCGGGGGTAGTTGTACCTCGGGCGTGCTGGTCACCGCGGCCCACTGGACGGCGGCCGCGCCGCTGTCCATGGCGTACGACGAGCCGCAGGCCTCGTCGATGAACTCCTCGACGTCCGCGATGACCGCCGGGTCGACGCGAATGGCGGGGTTCACGATTTCCGCGAGGTCGAAGAACGGCCATCGGCGCGGCTCCCCGTAGGAATTGATCCACAGCGCGGCCCGCCGGAAGTACTCCTCCATCAGCGCGGCGCGGGAGAGTCCCTTCTCGAAGGCCTCGCCGGGCGACTTCCAGCTGACAGCCTTCAGTCGGTCGACCATCGACTGCACAGCGTCGGAACTCATGTGAGGTCGTGACCTTTCGCACCAGTGGCGCGAGGGCGTTCGCCAGGGGTCGGGTGCCCTTCGTGCCGGCCAGCCGAGTGGTTGAACCGCTCCCAGCCTGCGGCATCCACCGCATCGAGATCCTGGTCCCCCAGTCCGACAACGGGAGTGGGCGAGAGGTGGGCGCGCCACTCACCGCAGGGCACCATCACCGTCTCGAAGTCGATGAAGCCATTGGCGAACGAAAAGAGGCCACCACGCTCGTAGGCCCGGACCAGAGGTTCGAACGGGTCGGGCAGCGGGGGGAGTTTCAGCCCGGGGGTGTCGGCCACTGCTGTCCAGTGGACGGCGGCGACAGAGGTTTCGACGGCATACCATCTGTTGGAGGCGGCGTCGACGAATTCCTCGACATTCGCGATCACCGCCGGGTCGGCCCGCACCTCCGGAGCGACAACCGCCGCGAGGTCGAAGATGGGCCAGTATTCGGTGTCCCCGTAGACATTCAGCCACAGCGCAGTCCGACGCATGTGTTCTCGTATGAGTGCCGCTCGGGAGAAAGACTTCGCAAGAGCCTGCTCGTGATCTGTCCAACGGATCGCCTTGAGCCGGTCGACTGTCAGCTGCACAGCCAAAGAGCTCATTTGAGGGAACGACCTTTCGCCTGAGTGGCTTGGGGCGGCTTGGATCGACGGGCTTCAGCCGCAGGTGCTCGGTGCGAGAAGCCCGCTGCCGGGCGGTCCAGCCAGTCCGCCAGTTTGCCCCGGCTCATGCTCACAGTGACATCGACATCGATCATTCCGGTTCCGTCAAGAGCAAAGCCGCCGCCATTCTCGAAGAGGACGACGATGGGTTCGTACGGGTCCGGCAGCCGGGGTATGGCACGGCCCGATTCCCGGAGGGCGGCGAAGTGCAGTGCTCCCACGCAGCTCTGCTGAACGGCCGTGCTTTGCGTCGCGCAGCTCTTTGAGACCTGGTCCACCAGCTCGGGGTCGGCGCGAACGGACGGGTCGATCAGAGCCGCCACGTCGAAGATGGGCCACCTGTCCGAACCTAACTGGTAGGCCCAGAGCGCCGAGCGCCGAAGGAACTCCTTCATGAGCGAGATACGCAGCCGAGGGTCGGTCTGCGCCGGATTCCAGTCGACGCTCGTCAGCCGGTCGGCAAGGGTCTGTGTGACGTTCACGGATCATTCCTGTGCGCGGTGATCAAGGCTGGGAAGGCGGGCCGGGGCCGCCGACGGCCGCCGTCAGTCGGTGTCGTTCCCTTGCCTGTGCCCCGTCCCGTGGTCTCGGTGGTCAACTGTGGCCGGTCGACCGCCGATCGCTGCGGGCCGCCAGTGCGTTGAGTTCCGCCCACTTGCGTTCGTCCAGGAAGTCGAGGGTTTCGTCGTTCAGCTCGATGACGGGGGTCGAGGACACGTGCATGCGCCATTTGCCGCGCCTCACCATGACCACGCCGAAGTCGATGAAGCCGTTGGCGAAGGCGAATCCGGCGCCACCGCGTTCGTAGAGGCGCAGCAGGGGCTCGAACGGGTCCGGCAGTGACGGCAGTCGTGTTCCGGGCGTGCTGGTCACCGCGGCCCACTGGACGGCGGCCGCGCCGCTGTCCATGGCGTACGACGAGCCGCAGGCCTCGTCGATGAAGTCCTCGACGTCCGCGATGACCGCCGGGTCGACGCGAATGGCGGGGTTCACGATTTCCGCGAGGTCGAAGAAGGGCCACTGTTGGGGTTCTCCACAGGTGTCGACCCAGAGCGCGGCCCGGCGGAAGTACTCCTTCATCAGCGCGGCACGGGAGAATCCCTTCTCGAAAGCCTCGCCAGGCGACTTCCAGTTCACAGCCTTCAGTCGGTCGACCACCGACTGCACGGCGTCGGAACCGAACCGAGGACCTCGACCTTCCGCGTGGGTAGCCGGTCCGGTCATCAGTCGGGTGGCAGGGGCAGTTCCCCCTGGTCGAGGAAGAGATAGGCGTGGAGCTTCTCCAGGTATTCGTACATCTCCTCGTCGGTCTCGAAGTCGATCCAGGTGAGTTCGCAGTACTCGCCCCTGGTCATGTTCCGTTCTGCGAGCATCCGCTCGAACCTCTGCTGTACGTCCTCGCACCAACTGGCCGATCGGATGGTCTCCTTGACGCGGGCGAGGGTGCCGTAGGCGACTTCTACACTGAGGTACATCTGCATGAAGCCGGCGAGTTCGGGGTCCATGGTTTCCTTAGGGATGCTTTCCTCGCGCGGGGTTTGCGTAGGACGTCAGGAGATCGTAGTGGCCGTTCGCGTCCTTCACGTAGATGGCGACGATGTTCCCTCCTTCGAAGTCCACCGGCAGGTACTGATTCGGGTCCTGCGGGTCCTTGTAGAACCCGGTGAAACGCTTGTGGCCCTCCGGTCCCAGGATGTCCTCGATGGGGACCGGGTCCCTGGGCGCTTCGCCGTGCTCCCGGATGTACTTCCGCATGTACTTGTCCACGGTCACCAGGTCCGCGGGATCGCTGTAGCGGGTCGCGTAGGGGCCGCACTTGTGCACGCCGCCGTGGTCGCCGTCGACGGTGGTGCCGGTCAGCGGATCGATGTGGTCCCGTGACTTGACGTGGCCGGCGTTCACCGACGTCGGACCGTAGACCTTGGGGGAGCCGTCCTGGTTGTAGATCGTGGTGCCCAGACGGGTCTTGAGGGCGGCATCCGTGGCCTTGACGTGGCGGCCCGGGGCGTGGCCCTCGCCGCTGAGGGCGGCGATGCGCCTGACGGTGTCGACACCCCTGCCACTGGGCCCGGCCGCACCACCGACTCCACCGAGGACGATGTCGAGGGGCAGGACCGGGCCGGTCTGGAAGGTGGCGTCGTAGGCGTAGGTGAGCCCGGCGCCGGTGACCATGCGGCCGGGAATCGTGTCTGCGGCGTTGGCCACCTTTCCGGCGGCGGCGAGGGCGACGGAGACGTTGTCCGACACCTCGGCGGCGGTGGAGACGGCTCGGGCGCCGGCGCCCAGGCCGCCCCCCGCGCCGCCCATGATGCCGCCGGTCTCGGCGGAGTCGACGGCCTCCTGGAAGCTGTAGCCGCCGTCGCCGAAGAACTCCACGCGGATCGGCTGGGCGACGGCGAGGTCGACGGTGATCGCCTCGACCGCGCCGAAGGCGGCGCCCACCAGGACGGTGGCGGCGATGGTGGCGATGGTCTCCGAGACGGTGATGCCCAGGCCCGCGGCGGTGGCGACGATGCTCGCGGCGGCGCCGGCGGCGATGCCCTCGGAGATGCCGGCGGTGAAGAACGCGAGGGCGGTGCCGGCGACGAGGCTGGCGCCGACGATCGCGGCTTCCTCCTCCAGCTTCTTGATCGCCTTGTCGACCTCCGCGGCGAAGTCGCGCAGGGCCTTGGCGAGGCTGCGGCAGCCCTCGGCGGCGTCGGGCAGCCAGCCCTTGCCCTTGCCGGCGCTGTCCTTGCCGCCGTAGTACTGGGCCCAGAAGCGGCCGAACGCGTCGATCGCCGGGCCGTGGTTGTTCGCGACGATCGCCGCGGCGGCCTGGTTGGTGGGCACGGTGACGTTGTCGATGGCGGTGGCCATCGCGTCCCACGCGTCCGCGACCTTGCGCAGCTTGTCCGGGTCCGCGTCCGGCCACCACATGCCGGTGAGCTTGCGGACGGCCTTCGCCGCGGTGGACTCACCCATGCCGGGCTCCCCTCCGGGACTGGTGCCCGGTCACGGGGTGAAGTTCTTCCTGGCGTGGTTGTCGGCGTCCGTGTGGTTGTCCGCGTGGGCGTGGAGGCCCGTGTTGATGCTGTCGAGCCCTTGGACGAGGACGTCGAGCGCGGACAGCACGTGGTCGTGCGGCGGGTTGTAGGCCGCCGCGAACTCGTTGCCCTGCTTGTCGCTTCCCCAGGGGCTGCCCGCCTCGGCGAGGGCCTTCCTGAGCTTGTCGAGGGCGTCCTTGAGTGCCTTGCTCTGCGCCTCGAAGGTCGGCGCGGCGTCCTTCAGGTCCCCCGGCCTGATCTTGAACTCCGGTCCGCCTGCTTTCGCTCCGTCATCTGCCATCGCGTCATCCCCCATACTGCCTGTTCATCAGGAAGTGTGAAGGAAAGGACGACGGGGCGGGCCGACGGGGTTTCAGCGGGGCAAGGTGAGTCGGGTCACGCCCCGGGGGAGTCGAGAGCGGCTGCGGCCGGTTCGGCCGTGGCGGATCGGGGACGGCTGGCGGACCAGAGCAGGATGCCGTCGATGACCGCATTGCACCCGAGGAACGTGAGCATGCCGACGGGGGAGTCCGCCTCACCCGGAAGCTTGGGGGGCACCCGCCCGGCCGGGTCCATCCGGACGGTGATCACGTCGCCGGGCTTGAACCGGGCGGAGCTCTGGGAGAGCGGTCCGCCGGGAACCTCGTCGTTCGACTCCGAGGAGGCGAGGGTGTACTCCCGGCCGGTGCCGTGGAGCGAGTTGGCGACCTTCTCGCTGAGGACCACCGCTCTCACCGTGCGGCCCGATTCCAGGATCAGGTTGTTCCAGGCGATGACACCCGACACGTAGGCGGCGAAGCCGAGGAGGGCGATGGCTGCGCCCCATCCGAACTGGCGTTTCTGGAAGGCGGGGTTGCAGTCGGCATCGCGCCGCATGACGAGGGCGAGGAACATGGCCAGCGGGTAGCCGAATCCCACGAGCGTCGCCAGGAACGAGGCGACGTACACGTCCAGTGCCGCGATGCCGATGATCAGGGCGGTGGACAGGGCGATGAGGGCGATTGCGCCGCCCAGGCGGCGTGGCCCGCTGCGCGGACCCTGGTGGCCTTCGGCGGTCGCCGTCATCCGAAGGCCTTCCGGATGTTGTCCCACTGCTCGGGCGGCAGGTCGTCGAGGCTCTCGTCCCGGGGCGGGTGGAAGGAGATGCCCCGGAAGGCGGTGGCGAGCAGGGGGAGCCACTCGGACCAGTAGTCGATGTCCTCGGTGGTGAAGACGGCGGCCACCACGTGGGGACTCCACGGGTGGGGGATCAGCAGTTCGAGCTGGCGCACGGTGCTGACGCTGGGCTCGGGCACGCCCCGCACCGCGCCGGGCACCGGGACGGCGAGTTCCCGGGCGGCGAGGGCGGCGCGTCCGACCGGCAGTTCCACCACGCCGACGTCGGCGTCCGGCCAGGCCTCGGCCAGGTCCTCGGCGACGCGGGCAGGGTAGCTGTCGCGCGGGTCGAGTTCCTCCGGGCGGACGAACACGGCGAGCATGCCGTGGATGGGCTCACCGTCCTCGGCACGCACCAGGCAGCTGGCGACGTGGGCGACGCCCTCGCGCAGTTGGGCCTGCAGCGCGGTCTCGGCGGCGATCACGGCGCCGAGCTTCTGCTCGGGGCGGACATCGGGGAAGACCGAGTCCAGGGTCGAGGCGGTGCGGGCCATCCGGTCGCCCAGGTCCTCGTCCAGGTCGACCGCGGTGAAGCCCGGGGGCAGCGTGAGCCAGAGCGGCGGTGCGGGGGTGGTCTCAACGTCCATAGCCGGCCGCCCATCCGCCCAGGCCGAGCAGGTTGCCGACGGTGGACACGGTGCCGACGACGGCGTTGGCCTTGCCGCCGCCGGCGGCGAGGCCGCCCGATCCGATGATGTTGTTGGCACCGGTGGTGTAGTTGACCGCGCTGGTGAGCCCGTTGCTCGGGTTGTCCTGGGTGAGGGCGTACGCGGTCGGGGCGTTGAGTCCGGCGGTGGTGACGGCCTGGACGCCGTCGGAGAGGTCCATCGCGGCGGACTTGGAGAGTCCGAGTTTGACGGCGGGCTTCTCGATGGCGTTGGTGAACAGCGGGTTGGCCGGGTCGACCCCGCGGGCCGCGGCGCGGACCTCGGTCGCGCCGGCGCTCACGACGCCGCGCACGCCCGCACCGGCGGCGCCGGCCTCCCGGGCGGCGGTGACGCCCTTGGCGGCGACGCCCACGCCGGGAATGGCGCCCAGCACGTCACCGCCGAGGGTCAGCCAGTTGCCGATGTTCTTCTGCGGCGGCCACAACTGGCCCTTGACGGCGTACTGGGTCGCGTGGGCGCCCGCGGCCGCCGCGCTGAGCAGGATCGCCGGCAGGGCGAAGGCCGGGAAGAAGATTGCCGCGACGCCGCAGACGCCCGCCGCCACCGTCAGCAGGTCCGCGCCGTGGTTCTTCAGCCAGTTGCCGACCTTGCTGAGCCAGCCGGGCTCCGGCGGGGCCTTGCTGTCGGCGGCCTTGCGGATGGCGGTGGCGGTCTTGTGGGCGTCGGCCTTGTGGTTCTCGGCGAGTTCGTGGGCCTGGTTCTGGAGGCCGGTGAGGGTGGAGGTGGCGCTGCTGACGAGTTTGGCGGCCTGGTCGAGGTGGTTCCTGGCGGCGTTGTAGCGCTTCTCGGCGGCGGCGAGGGACGCGTCGTCGGGGAAGCTCTTGCCGGCCAGTTCGAGGTCGGGGGCGGCGGCCGCGGTGCGGTGGGCCTGTTCGGCCCGTTCCTTGTCCTGCATGGCGGTGAGCGCCGCGCGGGCCAACTCGACGGCCTTGGGCTGGTGTTCGTTCAGCGTCTGGTACCAGGTGTCGAGGGCCTGGTAGGCGGCGGTGATCGAGTCGGCGGCGTCCTGGAGGTAGCCGGGGAGCTTGCCGAACTGGCCGGCGAAGGCCTTGGCGGCGTCACCGGTCCACTCGCCCTGGTTGGCGGAGATCTGGGAGAGCGTGGTGTGGACGCCGGTGAGGTGCTGGGACACCCGTCGCAGGCTCGCGCTGAGGCCGGACACGGCGCCTGGGTCGCCGGGCGCGGGGTTGAAGCCGAGGCCGGACCAGTCGGGCTGGGGCTTGGGGTCGGTCATGACTGCCCCGCAGCCGGGCTGAGGGCCTTGACGATGGACTGCTCGGTGCCGTCGTAGGACTGCGCGACCTTGCCGAGGCCGTCGTCGAGGACCTTGACGCACTCGCGGACCTTCTTGAGGCCGTACTCCCACTTCTCCTGGAAGTGCTTGCCGGCCTCCTCCAGGAAGTCGAAGCCGAGCCCGTCGCGGCTCGCCTCCTTGAGTGCCTTCAGCCCTTGGTCGAGTTCGTCGCCGCAGCCCCTGAGGTCGTTGGCCAGCTTGGCCAGGAGCTCCGGGCTGACCGTGAAGTCGGCCATCATCTCCCCCGATGCGTCGGTTGTCGGACCGGCCGAGCATAACGCCGGTCGCCGGATGGGTGATCGGTGGTGCGGTGCTCCCGCGGGACGCGTACGGAATCCTGGCGGCGGGAGGCCCCCGCGGTGGGGTTCAGCGGCGCCAGAAGCCGCGCTTCTTCGGGGCGGTGAGCTCCGCCACGGCGGCGACGAAGAGTTCGGCGACCGGGGAGGGGCCGGGGCCGTGGTTGAGGTGGCTCTCGGTGGTCCATTCGCCGAGGACGGTGCCGACGCTGCCGTCGAAGGGGTTGAGGGCGTGTTCGAGGGTCAGGTAGCGGACGGCCTTGGCCCCCCGGGGGTGGACGGCGGCGGCGAAGTGGGCCTCGGTGGCGCCGACCGGCGCGGGGAGGGTGACCAGCAGCATCGTGTGGTCGTCGGTGGCGAGGTGGCGGCAGTCGAGCCCGTGGCTGGGCAGCCGGTCCTCGGGCGGGAGGCTCTGGCCGAGGTCGTCCCAGATGCCGGTGAGGACGGGCAGCAGGCTGCCGCCGTCCGGTGCGGGGGTGGTCACCCGCGGGCCGAACTCCAGCACCTGGCGGGAGAGCACGCGGTGGACGAAGCGGTAGTGATGGGGTCTGGGATCCGTCATGGGGAACACGGTAGCGAACCGGCCGGAGTGGGAAGTCGGTGGATCCGACTTCCCTCTCCGGCCTGCTGGTGCGTGAACTGACGAACCGTCAGTGGGTTCCCTTGAGGTTGAGGACGACCACTCCGACGATCACCAGGGCGAGCCCGAGCCACTGGAGCCGGCCCAGCGACTCACCGAAGGCGACCACGCCTATGCCGGCGACCGCCGCCGTCCCGGCGCCCGACCAGACCGCGTAGGCGACCGAGACCGGGATGTGCTTGAGGGCGCGGCCCAGCAGGGAGAAGGAGAGCGCGTAGCCGATGCCGACCCCGATGCTGGGCCAGAGGCGGGTGAACCCCTCGGTGAGCTTGAGGCAGCTGGTGGCGCACACCTCGCTGATGATGGCGAGGGCGAGCAGGACGTAGGACATGTCGCTGTCAAACCGCCGGCGCGGCGCAGAGCTTCCCGAGCAGCGCGAGATCGGCCTGTTCCAGGCTGGTGAGCAGGGTGATCCGCTCGCCGTCGGGCATCGGGACGGCGGTGGACGGCACGGCGAGGACGGCGCAGCCGGCCGCGGTGGCGGAGGCGACGCCGGTCGGGGTGTCCTCGACGGCGACGCAGGCGGCGGGGTCCAGGCCGAGCCGGTCGGCGGCGGCCAGGTACGGGTCGGGTGCGGGCTTGGTGCGCGGGGTGTCCTCGGCGGCGAGGGTGACCTCGAACCAGTCGCGGCCGATCGCCGAGAGCACGAGGTCGACCACCCGGCGCGGGGAGGCGGAGACCAGGGCGGTGGGCACCCGCGCCTCGCGCAGCGAGGCCAGCAGGGCGAGCGCGCCGGGGCGCGGCACCGTCCCGGCGGCGACCTTGCCGGCGAAGGACTCGCCCAGCCGGGCGGCGAGTTCGGCCTCGGTGCAGGTGGTGCCGCTGACCCGGTGCAGGTGGGCGGCGGTGTGCTCGACGGCCTGGCCGAGGACCTCGGGGGCGTCCCGGTCGGTGAGCGGGTGGTCCAGCTCCTCGGCGAGCTCGGCGGCGGCCTGCCACCAGAGTTGCTCGGTGTCGACCAGGGTGCCGTCCATGTCGAAGAGGACGGCGGAGGGGAGTGCGGACGCGGATTCAGGCATGGCGGTACCTTCGGTGGTTCCTCGGACGGCGCGGGGGCGGGACGTGGCAGGGCGCGGCCCTCGGTGCACGGGCCCCCGCGATGGATTCTCCGGCAGCCCGCCCTCAGGCGGTGCGGCGGTCCACCAGGACCGGGCGGTCCGGCAGGGTGAGGTCGGCGCGGGAGCCGGCCGGCAGGGCGGCGGCGGCCTCGGTGGGCAGGTCGGCCTTGACCTCGGTGCCGTCGTCCAGGCGGACGGTGAGCCGGGTGACGGCGCCGAGGAAGGAGGCGGTGATCACCAGCGCCGGGCCGTCCTCGGACGGCGCGAGGGTGACGTTCTCCGGGCGGACCAGCACCTGGAGGTCGCCGTCGGCGGGGACGGTGCCGTCCACGGCGTGCCGGCGGCCGAGCACCTCGACGCCGTCCGCGGTGCGGGTGCACGGGATGCGGCTCATGGTGCCGACGAACTCGGCGACGAAGGCGGTGGCCGGCCGGCCGTACAGCTCGGCCGGGGTGGCGCACTGCTCCAGCCGCCCGGCCCGCAGCACGGCGACCCGGTCGGCCATCGACAGCGCCTCCTCCTGGTCGTGGGTGACGAACAGGGTGGTGATGCCCAGCTCCTGCTGGAGGCGCCGGATCTCCTCGCGCAGCTGGAGGCGGACCTTTGCGTCCAGGGCGGACAGCGGCTCGTCCAGCAGCAGCACGCGCGGCTGGAGGGCGAGCGCGCGGGCCAGCGCGATGCGCTGCTGCTGGCCGCCGGACATCTGGTGCGGGTAGTGGCCGGCGCGGTGCGGCAGGCCGACGAGTTCGAGCAGCTCCTCGGCGCGCTTGCGGCGTTCGGCCTTGCCGGTGCCGCGCATCCGCAGCCCGAAGGCGATGTTGTCCAGCGCGGTCAGGTGCGGGAAGAGGCTGTACGACTGGAACACCATGCCCGCGTCGCGCTTGTGCGCGGGGATCGAGGTGATGTCCTGGCCGTCGACCAGCACCTCGCCCGAGTCGTGCTGCTCGAAGCCGGCCAGGATGCGCAGCGCGGTGGTCTTGCCGCAGCCGGACGGGCCGAGCAGGGCGACGAGTTCGCCGGGGTGGACGGTCAGGTCGAGGCCGTCGAGGGCGGTGGTGGCGCCGAAGGAGCGGCGCAGCGAGCGGAACTCGACGGTGGCGCTGCCCGGGGCGAGCGCGACGCCGGTGACGGGGGCGGTGGCCGTGGTCATGGCTGGTGACTCCTGGAAGGCAAAGGGGGTGGGACCGGGGCCCGGGGTCGCCGGGCCGGGGCGGTCAGGACCGGGCGGCCTTGCGGCCCCGGCCGACGGCGGACATCAGCAGCAGGACGACCCAGACGATCAGCAGGCTGAGCATCGAGACCGCGACGGACATCTGGCCGTCGCTCTTGCCGTTGGAGTTGATCCACACCGAGAAGGGCGCGAAGCCGAGGATGGAGGCGGTGGTGAACTCGCCGAGCACCAGGGCGACGGTGAGGACGGCGGCGTTCAGCAGCGAGCTGCGCAGGTTGGGCAGGACGACGGTGAACACGGCGCGCAGCCAGCCGGCCCCGCAGTTGCGGGCGGCCTCGACCAGGGTGGCCACGTCGACGCCGCGCAGGCCGGCGTCGATCGCCCGGTAGGCGAACGGCAGTGCCATCAGCACGTAGGCGATGACCAGGACGATCGGGAAGTCCGGGTCCTGGATCGCCACGATGGTCTGGAACAGCGGGGTGTCCTGGAGGTAGTCCGGGCCCCAGCGCAGCACGCCGATGATGCCGGTGGTGAGCGCGACGACCGGGACGACCAGCGGCATCGAGCACATGATCTCGATCACCGGGCGCAGCTTCGGCGCGCCGAGCCGGGCGGCGAGCACCGCCGGGACGAGCAGGAGCAGCAGCACCGCGACGGTGACGGCGGCCAGTTCCAGGCTGAGGACCAGGCTGTCGGTGAAGCCGGGGGCGTTCAGCAGCTCGGTGTAGGCGCGGAAGGTGGTGCCGCCCTTGTTGTCGTCGACGCTGAACCACAGCGAGGCGGCCATCGGCACCGCGAAGTAGATCCCGCAGACCAGCAGGATCAGGCCGCGGCCGAAACGGATGCGATCGATCAGGCGAGCCACTTGGCACTCCGGCGCTGAAGGGGCAGGTACAGGGCCATCACCAGGCAGGCGACCACGATCATGTCGAGGCCGAGGGCGAGGGCGAGGTTGCCCTGGCCGACCAGGACGTTGCCGGACAGCGCGTCGCCGATCTGCATCGAGATCAGCGGCACCGAACTGCCCACCATGGCCTCGGCGGTGGCGTAGGCGGCGAAGGAGGCGCCGAACAGCAGCACGAAGCCGCCGAGCAGCGAGGGCAGCAGCACGGGCAGCGCCACGTGCCGCCAGTACTGCGGCGCGGTGGCGCCGTTGTTGTACGCGGCCTCGCGCCACTGGACCCTGAGGCCCTCCAGGGCCGGGGTGATGGTGATGACCATCAGCGGGACCAGGAAGTACAGGTAGACCACCGACAGGCCGGAGAAGGTGTAGAGGTTCCAGCCGTGCTTGGTGAGGCCGAGCTTCTTGGTGACCTCGCCGGAGTTGCCGAGGGTGGCCACGAACATGAACGCCAGCGGCACGCCGCCGAAGTTGGCGAGCACGCCGGAGGCGGACATCACGGCCTCGCGGAAGAGCCGGAAGCGGGAGGTCGCCACGGCCTGGGCCAGCGGCAGGCCGACGACGGTGGCGATCAGCGCGGTCAGCAGGGAGAGCTTGACGCTGCCCCACAGGGCCGTCCAGTAGGCGCCCTGGAGCGAGCCGGTGAGGTTGTCCGTGGTGAAGGTGCCGCCGCCGTCGGGCGCGTCCGAGGAGGTGGTGAACGCGCCGATGGCGATCGCGACGGCCGGCAGGCCGAAGCCGATCACGAAGAACAGCAGCAGGGGGAGGGCGGCGAGCCAGGCGCGGCTGCCGCCGGCCCGGCGCCCGGCCGGGCGGGGGGCCGGGGCGTTCGCCGTGGTCGCCGTGGTCGCGGCGGTGGCGGCGGCCGGGGCCGGGGTGGGGGTGGCGGGGCCGGCGGTGGTGCCTCCGCCGCTGTGGGCGGCGGAGGCGGTGGCCGGCACCGGGGTGGGAGCCGTGGTCATCTCAGGTCAGCCCGCGATCGCCTTGGCCCAGTTCTCGGTCACGACCTTCTTGGCCGCGTCCGTCTGGTCCTGGGTCGGGAAGGTGGTGAAGGGCTTCTCGACGGCCGGCAGCTTGGCGGCGGCGGTGGCGTCGAGGGTGCCGGCGGCCTTCAGCGAGTCGAACAGGGCGGGGGTGGCGTAGCCGCCGAGGAAGCCGTTCTGGCCCTGGGCGCTGTACAGGTACTCCTCCCACAGTCGGGCGGCGGCCGGGTGGGGTGCGTCCTTGTTGATCGCCTGGTTGTAGTACTGGGCGTAGGAGCCGTCCGAGGGGATGGCCACCTGCCAGTCGATGCCCTTGTCCTTGAACTTGTCGCTGTAGCCGGCGTTCAGGTACGACCAGTCGATGCTGATCGGGGTCTCGCCCTTCTCGATGGTCGCCGGGGTGACCTCGACCGGGTTGAAGTTGCCGGCCTGCTTGACCTTGCCGAAGAAGTCGATGCCGGGCTGGATGTTGTCCAGCGAGCCGCCGTTGGCGAGCGCGGCCGCGTAGACGGCGCCGAAGGCGGCACCGGCCTTGGTCGGGTTGCCGTTCAGGGCGACCATGCCCTTGTACTCGGGCTTGAGCAGGTCGGCGAAGGTCTTCGGGCAGACGGACACCTTCTTGGCGTCGCAGCCGATCGACATGTAGCCGCCGTAGTCGTTGTAGCTCAGGCCGTTGGCGTCCTTCATGGTGGCCGGGATCTTGTCGAAGTCGGTCACCTTGTAGGGGGCCAGCAGGCCCTGCTTGCCGGCGCTGATCGCGAAGGCGGAGCCGAGGTCGACGACGTCGGGCGCGCGGTCCTGGCCCTTGCGGGAGGTGACGGCGTTGATCTCGTCCTGGCTGGAGCCGTCCGGGTTCTCGTCCTCGATCTCGATGCCGTACTTGGCCTTGAAGTCGTCCATCAGCTTGCCGTAGTTCGCCCAGTCGCGCGGCAGGGTGATGACGTGCAGCTTCCCCTCCTTCTTGGCGGCGGCGACCAGGCCGTCCATGCCACCGAAGTCGGCGACGGAGGTGGCGGTCCTGGCGCTCTTGCCGCCCGCGGCGTCGCCGCCGGACTTCGCGGAGGAGGAGCCGGCGGAACCGCAGGCGGTGAGGGACAGCGCGGCGGCGGTCAGGACGGCCGCGAAGGCGGCGGTGCGGGCGCGGTGCACGGACACGGGTCAGTCTCCTGAGAAGGGGGAACTGCGAGCGGGTGTCTTGATCGGGGGGGATCAGCGGGGTGGCGGTCGGAGCCGCCGGAGCCGGCCTGCTTCGGAGCCGCCCGCGTCGACTGACGTCGGAGTCGTCCGAGTTGACTAGCCAACTTTGCTGACGGGGGTAAGTACGCCGGAGCCCGGTGACGGGAAGGTGAACGGACGACTCAGAACCGGGGTCGGCTGCGGGAACGGTGGAATCCGGCCATCGATGGGTGATCCGTTCGGTGCGATGCTCTGAATGCGCAGCGGGGTAAGGTCGGGCTGTCCGCGCCGGTACGGCTGCGCAGGACACCGCCCCAGGAGGGACATTGACTGACGTGGCAGTAGAGCCCGGGCGCCCCGCCGAGCGCGCTGCCGGCGCCCTCTACCGGAAGGTCGCCGCCGATCTCCGCGAGGCCATCACCACCGGCGCGTACGGCGAGGCGGGCCGGCTGCCCGCCGAGGGCGCGCTGGCCGAGCAGTACGGGGTCTCCCGCGGCACCGTCCGCCAGGCACTCGCCGTGCTGCGCTCGGACGGGCTGGTCACCTCCCGCCGCGGCACCCGGCGGGTGGTGCTCGGGGGCGCGCGGGTGCAGAGCTTCTCCGAACTGCTCAGCTTCACCCACTGGGCGTACTCGATGGGCGAGGAGCCGGGCGGCATCCTCGACTCGCTGGTGCGCCGCCCGGCCGACGCCGCCGAGCGCGAGCAACTGCGCCTGGAGCCGGGCGCGGAGGTGTACGTGACGGTCCGGCTGCGCACGCTCTCCGGCACGCCGGTGATGGTCGAGCGCACCATCTACCCGCCGCGGGTCGGCGAGATCGTCGCCGAGCTGCCGCCGGACGTGGTCTCGCACACCGAAGTGCTGCGCGAGCACGGCATCCTGTTCACCGACGCCGACCACACCATCGACATCGTCGCCGCCAACGCGGAGGACGCCCGGCTGCTCGGCTGCCGCCGGGGCGGACCACTGCTGCGCGAGCGGCGGCGCACCACCGACCCGACCGGCACGCCGGTGGAGTGGTCCCAGGACCGGTACCTGCCCGGCACGGTGGCCTTCAGCGTGCACAACTCGCTGGCCACCTCGGCGCTTTCGCGGCACGCCCGGGAGCTGGACTGAAGGTCCGGCGCCCGGGCGGCACGGTTCTCGGCGTGCGACGCGGTCCGGCGCGCGGCGCGCCCCGGCGGGTGAGGGGGTTCGGCGCGGGAGGGCGTGGCGCCTCGCCGCGCGACGCGGTCCGGTGCGTGAGGCGCCTCAGCGCATGAGGGCGGCCAGCAGCGGGCGGTAGTGCTCGAAGTCCGGCGTCGCCGCGCCGGGCGCCTTGGCCTGCTCGTCCCAGCGCCGTACGGCCACCGCGTCGGCCGCGCCCGGGAGTTCCGCGAAGGCGGCGGCCTCGCGGTCGTCCATCGGACCGCCCTGGACCCGCAGGGTGTACTCGGAGGCCTCGGAGAGCCGCTCGCGGTACCCGGGCTCCACCGCGCACAGGTAGCGCTTGGCGGCCACGTGCAGCCGCACCGGTTCGGTGACCTCCGGCCCGAACCAGCGAGCGAGCCAGTCGGCGCCGGTGTCGCTGTGCCGGTTGTCCCGGCCGCGCATCAGGTCGCGGCCGTGCAGCGCACCGTGGAAGTGGCCGATGTCGTGCAGCAGGGCCGCGGCGACCAGGTGGTCCGGCGCCCCGGCCGCCTCGGCGGCAGCGGCGGCCTGGAGCATGTGCTCGGCCATGGTCACCGGCTCGCCCAGGTACTCCCCGGCGCCCTCGCCCGCGAACAGCTCGGCGATCCCGTCCAGCGCGGCGGTGCGGCGGTGCAGCACGGCGAGGGTGCTCGACAGCGTGTCGAGGTCGGCGTAGCAGCCCTGGAGGTGGCGGTGGCCGTCCTGCTGGAAGGCCGTACGGGCGTGCAGCAGGCGGGTGTTGTCGAAGACCAGGCAGTCGCCGGGGCCCAGGCGGAGGGTGAGCAGGAGTTCCGGCCGCAGGGTGATCGCGGCGAAGCGGCGGTAGGCGGCGTAGAAGAACTCGAGGCCGTCGCCCCGGAGCGTGCCGATCGAGCGGTTGTTGAAGCGGACCTCGCGGATCCGGCCGAGCGCGTCCACGTCGATCAGCGGGCGGTCGGCGCGCAGCTCGGTGCGGCGGTCCCGGAAGACGAAGGGGACGGGGGTGCGGGTGAGCACCGCGAAGTCCTCGGGGGATTCGTCCCTCAGCAGGGCCGCTGCCCGGAAGCCGTCGACCAGCCCGGAGTCGCCGCCGGTCGCCGAGTTCTCCAGGCAGTGCAGCAGTTGGAGCGTCGGCACCGGGTCCCGGTACGGGTTGTCGGTGTGCGGGGCGATCGCCTCGGCCGTGAACGCCAGGTTGTTGGGGTCCGGCTCGATCCGGACGTCGAACAGCTCGCCGTAGTTGGTGACCCGGACGTAGCCGAAGCTCTCGGCCACCCGGAGCACCTGCCGGTCGGCGGTCGGCACCCCGCGCAGCAGGGCGAAGCCGCTGTGCCGGACGGCGGCCAGCACCGCCGCCTGCTCGGCCGGGTCGCCGAGGTACGACGCCCAGTCGGCCTCGGGGATGCCGCGCGCGAAGTCGGCGGCGGTCCAGAGCCGCTTCCCCTGCTCGGTGCGCCCGTCGTCCCCGGCCTCCTCGTGCAGCCAGGCGAGCGGGTAGCGGGAGCGGTGCCCGTCCGACCAGAGCACCTCCAGGTTCCCGTCGAGTTCCGCGCTCGCCGCGATCGCCAGGTCGTCCGGCAGGTCGCCGATCTGGAACAGCTTCTGCCCGTTGCGCGGGTCCCGGCACTCGGCGCACGGGCAGTTGTCGCGCAGCCAGTAGGGCGGCAGCTCGGTCATGGGGGTCCTCCTCGGCGGGCTCCTCCGGGCAGAAGTTGTATAGCCAACTCCACCCACTTGGCGGGAGCTTGCCTGCCCCCGGCAAGGAACGGGTGCCGAACGGGTGAACGCTGCGGGAACTGTCCCCGGAGGCGTGGCCGAAAACAGCCCGCCCGCCGTCGGCGGCCGCGCCGTCCGCCCCGTCGCCCCGTCGCCCCGGACGGTGCCCGGGTGCCGCCATCCGCGCTCCCCCTGGCCCCCTGTTCGGGTGAGGGCGGCCGGGCCCGGCGCGTTTCGGCGCGGGCGGCCGTGCGCGGCTGCGGCATCGTCGGGGGGATTCCCCCGAGGTGAGAGGCAGCTGCGCCATGGCCCATCCCAGTACCACGACCCCGCCGCCCGCAGGGCACACCGGGCTCCGGCGGGAGGTGGGGGTCGCCGGCCTGCTGTGGGCCTCGGTCGGGGCGATCATCGGGTCCGGCTGGCTGTTCGGAGCGCAGAAGGCCGCGGTGGCGGCGGGCCCGGCCGCCGTGCTGTCCTGGGCGATCGGCGCGGTGGCGATCATCCTGCTGGCGCTGATCCACGCCGAGCTGGGCGGGCTGTTCCCGGTGGCGGGCGGCACGGCGCGCTACCCGCACTACGCCTTCGGCGGGTTCGCGGGGATGTCCTTCGGCTGGTTCACCTGGCTGCAGGCGGCGACCATCGCGCCGATCGAGGTCCAGGCCATGATCAACTACGCCCAGCACTGGAGCTGGGCGGACGGCCTGCTGAACAAGGACCTGACGCTGACCGGCGTCGGGTTCGTCGTCGCGGCCGTCCTGCTCGGCGTCTTCGTGGCGATCAACTTCCTCGGGGTCCGGCTGCTGGCCCACACCAACAGCGTGGCCACCGTCTGGAAGGTCGCCATCCCGATCCTGACCATCTTCGCCTTCGGGATCACCGAGTTCCACGGCTCCAACTTCGACGTGCACGGCTTCGCGCCGGACGGTGCCAAGGGCGTGCTGACGGCGATCAGCACCAGCGGGGTGATCTTCGCGCTGCTCGGCTTCGAGCAGGCCATCCAGTGGGCGGGGGAGAGCCGCAACCCCCGCCGGGACATCCCCCGGGCGGTGCTCGGTTCGGTGGTGGTCGGCACCATCGTCTACCTGATGCTCCAGGTGGTGTTCATCGGCGCGCTGCCTCCGGAGACCGTCGCGGGCGGCTGGAGCAAGCTCACCTACCCCGGGATCAGCGGACCGTTCGCCGGCCTCGCGACGCTGATCGGGCTGGGCTGGCTGGCGACGGTCCTCTTCATCGACGCCGTGATCTCGCCCGCCGGCACCGGACTGGTCTACATCACCTCCAGCTCCCGGGTCACCTACGGCCTCAGCCGCAACGGCTACGCGCCGCCGGCCCTGCAGTTCACCGACCGCAACTCGGTGCCGTGGCTGGGGCTGCTGATCGCGTGGGTCGCCGGGGTGATCTGCTTCCTCCCGTTCCCGAGCTGGCAGCGGCTGGTCGGCTTCATCACCTCGGCGGTGGTCCTGATGTACGCGGGCGCGCCGCTGGCCTTCGGCGTGCTGCGCAGGCGGCTGCCGGGGATGGAGCGCTCGTACCACCTGCCCGGCGGCACGATCATCTCGCCGGCCGCCTTCGCGGTGGCCGGGCTGGTCATCTACTGGTCCGGCTGGGACACCCTGTGGCGGCTGGGGCTGGCGATCCTCATCGGCTACCTCCTGCTCGGCGGGTACTCCGCGTACGCCGCGTCGAAAGGGGTGCCGAACGCACCGCGGATGGACTTCCGGGCGGGGCAGTGGCTGCCGGTCTACCTGGTCGGCATGGGCGTGATCTCCTGGCAGGGCAGCTTCGGGGCGGGCTCCCAGGGGAACCTGCCGCTGTGGTGGGACATCGGGGTCGTGGTGGTCTTCTCGCTGGTGATCTACTACTGGGCGCTCGCCGTCGCACTGCCGGCGGAGGAGATCGAGCGGAACATCCGGGGCGTCGAGGTGGTGGACGCGGGCGGGCACTGAGCAGGGCCGGACGGACGGCGGCGCCTCGGGGAGCGCCGCAGCCTCGGGGAACGGCGGAGGGGGGAGCCGGCGGAGCGGCGGAGCCGAGGAGCGGCCCCCGACGCGGTTCGGGGGCCGCTCCGGCGGCTGCCTAGTGAGCTGGTTCGGAGATGCGTGAGCAGTAGCGGCAGATCCGATCGATGATCTGGTCGGCGGTCTTGGTCCACGTGAACGGCTTGGCGCTCTCGTTCCAGACCTTGATCCAGTTCTCAAGGCTGGCCTTGAGGTCGTCCAGCGAGCAGTGAACGCCGCGTTCGAGGCAGCGCCTTTCCAGTTCGGCGAACCACCGCTCGACCTGGTTGATCGACGACGAGTACGTCGGTGTGAAGTGCAGCTGGAAGCGAGGATGCGCCAGCAGCCAGCGGTGCACCACGGGCGCTTTGTGGGCCGAGAGGTTGTCGCAGATCACGTGGACCGCCAGACCGGGCTCGGTCTGGCGGTCGATCTCGTCGAGGAAGTCCCGGAAGTCCACCGCCCGGTGCTGGGCCGACAGCTTCCCGATCACCTTCCCGGTCGCGATGTCCAGGGCCGCGAACAGGTCGATGGTGCCGTGGCGGACGTAGTCGAAACTGCGGCGCTCGGGCACTCCGGGCAGCATCGGCAGCACCGGGGCCGTCCGCTCCAGCGCCTGGATCTGTGGCTTCTCGTCGACCGCGAACACCACCGCGTTCGCCGGCGGCGCCAGGTAGAGGCCCACGACGTCCCGGACCTTGTCGATCAGCAGCGGGTCCGGGGAGACCTTGAACACCTCCGTGCGCCAGGGCTGCAGCCCGAAGGCGTGCCAGATCCGCAGCACGCTGGACGGCGAGATGCCGACCTTCCTCGCCAGCTCGCGTTTGGACCAGTGTGTGCCGCCCTCCGGAACCTCCTCCAGGGTCCGCACGACCACCTCCTCCACCTGGGCATCGGTGATGGTGCGCGGGACCCCGGGGCGCGGCTCGTCGCACAGGCCGTCCAACCGCTCGCGCAGGAAACGGGCCCGCCACTTCGTCACGGTCCCGCGGTTCACGCCCAGCCGGGAGGCCACTGCGAGATTGCTGCCACCCTCCGCACACGCCAGGACGATCCGCGCCCGCAGAGCCAGCCCCTGCGCGGTCGTCCGACGTTTCACCCAGCCCTGCAGCACCTGCCGCTCCGCCATGGAGAGCACAAGCGGCATCAGCCTGCTGTCACCCACGTACCCCAGAACACCGCGCTCATGGCCTCGGCCGCAGCCGTTCGCCGGAAGTCGGTACGCACGGCAACTCATGAGGCGACGCACCAACTCCGAACCAGCTCACTAGGCGGTGGCCGTCGCCGACCAGGCGGCCTCGGCGGCCGCCAGGGCCGCCCCGGCGTCGGCCTTCGTGGCCGTCGCGAGCGCGGCCAGGCAGGCGCGGACGGTCTCCAGCGAGGCGGCCGGGCCGTAGTGGTTGATCCGCAGCATCTCGGCGGCGAGGGCTCCGCCGCCCGGCTGGACGGGCAGCGCCGGGTCGAGGGCCGCGGCGAGTTCGGCGGCGTGCAGACCGGCCGGGGTGCGCACGGTGGTGGCGACCGGGGCGGCGTGGGCGTCCTCGCGGACGTAGGGGGCGAGGGGGTCGAGGGCGCGGACGCCGGCCCGGGTGGCGGCGGAGGCGGCGCGGTGCCGGGCGATCACGGCGGGCAGGCCCTCGGCGGCGATCCGGTCCAGGCAGGCGCCGAGCGCCAGCATCTCCAACTGGGCCGGGGCGTGCGGGAGTACGGCGCGACCGGCGTCCGTCCAGCGCTCCTTCCAGTCGAGCAGGGAGAGGTAGGAGCGGCGCGGGGCGGCCGGGTTGGCGGCGATCCGCTCCCAGGCCCGCCCGGAGACGGAGACGGCGGAGACTCCGGCCGGGCCGCCCATCGCCTTCTGGCCGCCGATGACGCACAGGTCGATGCCCCACTCGTCGGTGAGCAGCGGCTCGGCGGCGACGGAGGCGACCGCGTCGAGCATCAGCAGGGCGCCGTGCTCGCGGACCACTGCGGCGATCTCGGCGACCGGGTTGGTGTTGCCGGTGGCGGCCTCGGCGTGCACCAGCGAGACGAAGTCGGTCTCCGGGTGCGCGGCCAGCGCCTCGGCCACCTGGGCGGCGCTCACCGCGCCGTCGAAGGGGACGGCGAGGTCGACGACGGTGGCGCCGCACGAGCGCAGCCAGTTCCCGAAGGTCTGCCCGTACGGCCCGGTGACGATGTTCAGCGCGGTGGAGCCCGGGTGCGCGGCGCCGCGGATTGCCGCCTCCAGCGGGAGCAGCGCCTCGCCCTGGGTCACGATCACGTCGGCCTCGGTGTGCAGCAGCGCGGCCACCTGGTCCTCGATCGCCGCGAACCCGGCGGCGCTGAGCGGGGGGAGGTCGAGGAAGGGGCTCACGGCTTCGACACGGCCTTTCACTTCGGGGACGGTGGTTCGGACCGGCGGTCGGGCCGCTCGGTCCGGCCGCTCGGTCCGGACGCTTGGTGGGGCCGGTGAGCGGCGCGGGTAGGTCGCACCGAGTCTGCCGCATTCTCGCCGCCCACCCGGAACCGGCCCGTCGGTAGAGTGCGGCCATGAGCGATGGCGCGGTGCTGCACGTCCGGGGTCGGGTACTGGTCGGCCCGCAGGAGGTCCGGGACGAACTCTGGGTGGTGGACGGGCGGGTGAGCTTCACCCGTCCGCGGACCGCCGGGGACGTCCGGACGGTGAGCGGCTTCGTGCTGCCCGGTCTGGTGGACGCGCACTGCCACGTCGGGCTGGACGCGCACGGCGCCGTGGACGCCGAGACCAGCGAGAAGCAGGCGCTCACCGACCGTGACGCCGGGACCCTGCTGATCCGCGACGCCGGCTCGGCCGCCGACACCCGCTGGATCGACGAGCGCGAGGACCTGCCCCGGATCATCCGCGCCGGCCGGCACATCGCCCGCACCCGCCGCTACATCCGCAACTACGCACACGAGATCGAGCCCGGCGACCTCACCGCGTACGTCCGGGCCGAGGCCCGGCGCGGGGACGGCTGGGTGAAGCTGGTCGGCGACTGGATCGATCGCGACCGCGGCGACCTCGCCGCCTGCTGGCCGGGCGACGCGCTGGCCGAGGCGATCGCCGCGGCGCACGAGGAGGGCGCACGGGTGACGGCGCACTGCTTCGCGGCCGAGTCGCTGCCGGACCTGCTGGCGGCGGGGATCGACTGCGTCGAGCACGCCACCGGCCTGACGGAGGAGCTGATCCCGGCCTTCGCCGAGCGCGGGGTCGCGATCGTGCCGACGCTCGTCAACATCGCCACCTTCCCGGGGCTGGCGGCCGGCGGCGAGGCGAAGTTCCCGGCCTGGGCGGCGCACATGCGGCGGCTGCACGAGCGCCGTTACGACACGGTGGGCGCCGCGCACGACGCGGGCATCCCGGTGTTCGTCGGCACGGATGCGGGCGGCTCGCTCGCGCACGGGCTGGTCGCGGACGAGGTGGCGGAGCTGGTGAAGGCCGGGCTGAGTCCGGCGGAGGCGCTGTCGGCGGCGAGCTGGGGGGCGCGGGAGTGGCTGGGGCGGCCGGGACTGGAGGAGGGCGCGCCGGCGGACTTCGTGGTGTACGGGGAGGACCCCCGGGCGGACGTCCGGGTGCTTGCCGACCCGCGGCTGGTGGTGCTGCGGGGGCGTCCGGTGGCGTGATCCCGGTGGGGCTGCGGGGGCGTCCGGTGGCGTGATCCCGGTGGGCGCGGAACGGCGGTGCCGGTGGAGGTGGAACGGCGGTGCCGGTGGGCGCGGAACGGCGGTCCCGGCGGCTGAGGAACGGCGGTCCCGGTGGGCGCGGGGTGACGGGCGGTTCCGTCGACCGCGCCACCGGCCCGGTCCGGCGGTCGATCGCATGATCGTCCGCTGAACGGGCCGTCGGTGTAGGCCGATAGGGTGGCGACCATGGCACCGCGTCCACTGAACGAGATCGTCGAGCCCGGTTGGGCCACCGCCCTGGAGCCGGTCGCCGGGCGGGTCGCCGCCATGGGCGACTTCCTGCGCGCCGAACTGGCCGCCGGCCGCACCTACCTGCCGTCCGGCCCGAACGTGCTGCGCGCCTTCCAGCAGCCCTTCGCCGACGTGCGGGTGCTGATCGTGGGGCAGGACCCGTACCCGACGCCCGGCCACGCGGTCGGGCTCAGCTTCTCGGTCGGGCCGGAGGTGCGGCCGATCCCGGCGAGCCTGGTCAACATCTTCCAGGAGTACGGCAACGACCTCGGCCTGCCGCAGCCGTCCAACGGCGACCTGACCCCGTGGACGCAGCAGGGCGTGCTGCTGCTCAACCGGGCGCTGACCACCGCGCCGCGCAAGCCGGCCGCGCACCGGGGCAAGGGCTGGGAGGAGGTCACCGAACAGGCGATCCGGGCGCTGGCGGCGCGCGGGGGGCCGCTGGTGGCGATCCTGTGGGGCCGGGACGCCCGCAATCTGCGGCCGCTGCTCGGGGAGATCCCGGCGATCGAGTCGGCGCACCCGAGCCCGTACTCGGCGAACGGCGGCTTCTTCGGCTCCCGGCCGTTCAGCCGGGCGAACGAGCTGCTGGTGCGGCAGGGGGCGCAGCCGGTGGACTGGCGGTTGCCGTAGCAGATCGTGGTCAGTGCGGAACGTCAAACTCACTCCAACGGATGAAATGACGTTCTGTGTGACTCATGTGACGGATCGTTTGAGAAGACTGGCGGCTCATCGTTCCACCTGTGTGGGGGTCCCGTCATGCCTTCTCGGCCGTCTCGCCGAATCGTTTCCGCATCCGCCGCCGTGGTGGTGAGCATCCTGCTCACCGCCGGTCCCGTCCAGGCCGCTCCGGCGAGCCCGGCCCCGACCGCTCCCTCGGCCTCGACCGTGCCCCCGGTCGCGTCCCCGGCAGGCAAGGCGCGTGCCGTCACCGCCGAACTCGACCTGGACGTCAAGCTGTTGAACAACGCGGTCGACGTCCCGGTGGACATCGCCCTCAACAAGGTGGAGACGCCCGCTCGGCGCGACGGCTCGGTGCTGACCGCCAAGGTGGACGGCGTCGACCAGACCGGCCCGGTCGAGCTCGTCAAGGCCGACGTCGGCACGTCCGTCACCCGCGCCGACGCCAAGGGCGCCGCCGCCTCCGTCAAGCTGGTCAACGCCGACGTGCACGCCCCCGGCCTGCCGGCCACCGCGCTGCTCGGCCTGGAGGCGATGAGCGCGGAGGCGACCTGCCCGGTGGACGGGCAGCCCACCGCGAACGTGGTCGCGCCCGCCAGGCTGAGCGTGCTCGGCAAGCCGGTCACCGTCGGGCTGTACGGCCCGACCAAGGTGGACGTGCCGCTGGTCGGCAGCGTGTCGGTGGAGTTCTCCAAGAAGACCACCACCACGACCACCGCCGCCGCCTCGGCGCTGGAGGTGCAGGTGGAGGTGAACCCGCTCAACCTGAACGTCGCCAAGGTCACCGGGACGATCACCGTCGCGTCGGTGAGCTGCGAGAAGCCCGTCACCCCCGGGCCCGGCAGCACCCCGAGCCCGGTGGCGTCCACCGGTGCGCCCGCCGCCCAGCCGGTGGCGGACACCACGACGACCACCCGGGCCGCGGTGCCGCAGGCGGCGGTGGAGAAGCCCGGGAAGCTCGCCGCCACCGGCGGCAGCAGTGCCACCGGCCCGCTGGCCGCCGGGGCCGCCGCCCTGGTCGCGGGCGGGGCCGCCGCGCTCTGGGCCACCCGGCGCCGCCGGGCCGCGCACGCCCGTCGGCGCTGAGCCGGCGGGCCGTCCGGAGGTGCGGGGGCACCGCGCCTCGGCCCTCCGGACGGTCGGAGCCGCCGGGCGTCGGCACCGCGAACGGCGGGAGTGCCGCGCCCGGCACTCCCGCACCGTAACCGTGCCACTGCGGACGGTTGGTTCACATGCGCGTTACACGAGAGGAACAACCGGGAAACGGCGCCTTGCAACGCTACGCGGGCACCCACCACCCAGCACTGCGAGGGACACGCCGTGGCAATCAAGGCCGAGTACATCTGGATCGACGGCACCAAGCCGACCGCGAAGCTCCGTTCCAAGACTCGCGTCCTGCCCAACGCCGACAAGATCCCCACCTGGGGCTTCGACGGTTCCTCGACCAACCAGGCCGAGGGCCACGCCTCGGACCGCGTGCTGGAGCCGGTGAAGGTCGTTCCGGACCCGATCCGCGGCGGCGACCACATCCTGGTCCTCTGCGAGGTCCTGGAGACGGACGGCACCCCGCACGAGTCCAACACCCGCGCCCTGCTGCGCGAGGTCGACGAGAAGTACGCCGCGCAGGAGTCGATCTTCGGCATCGAGCAGGAGTACACCTTCTTCAAGGGCTCCCGCCCGCTCGGCTTCCCCGAGGGCGGCTTCCCGGCCCCGCAGGGCGGCTACTACTGCGGCGTCGGCGCCGAGGAGGTCTTCGGCCGCGAGATCGTCGAGCTGCACCTCGACCGCTGCATCGACGCCGGCCTGGCCATCTGCGGCATCAACGCCGAGGTCATGCCCGGCCAGTGGGAGTTCCAGATCGGCCCGGTCGACGCGCTGACCGTCTCCGACGACCTGTGGATCGCCCGCTACCTGCTCTACCGCACCGCCGAGGAGTTCGGCATCGACGCCACCCTCGACGCCAAGCCGGCCCGGGGCGACTGGAACGGCGCGGGTGCGCACACCAACTTCTCCACCAAGGCGATGCGCGAGGGCTACGACGCCATCATCACCGCCTGCGAGGCCCTCGGCGCCTCCCAGGAGAAGGTGCTGGAGCACGTCAACCAGTACGGTGACGACATCCAGTCCCGCCTGACCGGCAAGCACGAGACCGCCCCGTGGAACGTCTACAGCTACGGCGTCTCCGACCGCGGTGCCTCCGTGCGCATCCCGTGGCAGGTCGAGGTGGAGAAGAAGGGCTACATCGAGGACCGCCGCCCGAACGCCAACGTCGACCCCTACGTCGTCACCCGCCTCCTGATCAACACCTGCTGCGAGGCGCTGGAGAAGGCCGGCCAGGTCTGATCCGCCCCCGGGCACGCACCGCGCCCGCAGGCCCTTCCCGCTCGGGGAGGGCCTGCGGGCGTCCTGCGTGCCGCGGGCGCCGGGGCGGTAGGGCCGGCGGTGGTGCGGTGGTGCGGTGGTGCGGTGGTGCGGTGGTGCCGCGGTGCGGTGGTGAGGCGCGGTGGCCGGAGCCGGGCGGGGTCGGGTGGAAATCGCTGGTCGGTCCCCGGCCGCCGCAGGAGAATGCGCGGCATGACTCAACGGCCCCTGCTCCTGCTCGACGTGGACGGACCGCTCAACCCCTACGCCGCGCCGAACACCCGCCGCCCCGCGGGCTACGGCACCCACCGGCTGCTGCCCGAGTCCTGGGTGGCGCGCCAGAAGCCGCAGCCCGGGGCGCGGGTGAAGCCGCTGCGGGTGTGGCTGAATCCGCTGCACGGGCCCGAGCTGTCGGCGCTGCCGTACGAGCTGGTGTGGGCGACGACCTGGATGCACGAGGCGAACACCTTCATCGGTCCGCGCATCGGACTGCCCGAACTCCCTTACATACCGTGGACGGAGGTCTTCCGGGAGGACCCGGACGGCCTGCACTGGAAGACCAGGGAGCTGGTCGCCTGGGCGGCCGGGCGGCCGTTCGTCTGGCTGGACGACGAACTCGGCCCGGCGGACATCGAGTGGATCGCCGCCCACCACCCGGCGCCGGCGCTGCCGCTCTGGGTCGACCCGCGGTTCGGCCTGGGTGAGCTGCACTTCGCGGCGCTGCGGGAGTGGGCACAGGAGGAATGCTGACCCGGCCGCCGCACCGGCGCCGGGCCCGGTGGCCGGGTGCGGCCGCCGGGTGCGGCTTCCGAGTGGTGGCGTCCCGGCCGGCTCGTGAGCGGCGACAGCGTCAGTCCGAACCGAGCACCGCTCCGAGGGCCTCGAGGAAGCGGTCGGTGGTCTCCTCGTCCCGCACGGCGATCCGCAGCCAGTCCTCGCCGAGCCCGGGGAAGGTGTCCCCGCGCCGGACGGCGAAGCCGTGCTCGCGCAGCCGCTCGCGGACGGCCGCCGCTCCCGGCAGCCGGACCAGCACGAAGGAGGCGGCCGGTTCGCCGTGGATCCGCAGTGCCGGGAAGGCGGCCAGGCCCTTCAGCAAGTACGCGCGCCACAGGGCCAGTTCGGCGGCGGCCCGCTCCGCCTCGGCGAGCGCCGCCGGGCCGCTGCAGATCTCGGCGGCGGCCAGCGCCGGGGTGGAGACCGGCCAGAGCGGCTGGGCGGCGGCGAGGTCGGCGATCAGCGGCGCCGGGCCGAGGACGTAGCCGATCCGCAGTCCGGCCAGGCCCCAGGTCTTGGTGAGGCTGCGCAGGACGACGACCCGGCCGGGCAGGTCCCGCACCGAGGCCAGGGACTCCCGTTCGCCGGGGACGGTGTCCATGAAGGCCTCGTCCACCACCAGGATGCGCCCGGGCCGGGCGAGCGCGGCGACGGCCCCGGCGGGGTGCAGCACGGAGGTCGGGTTGGTCGGGTTGCCGAGGACGACCAGGTCCGCCTCCTCGGGGACGTCGGCGAGCCGGAAGCCCTCCTCGGGGGTGAGCAGCACCCGGTGCACGCGGTGGCCGGCGTCCCGCAGTGCCGCCTCGGGCTCGGTGAACTGCGGGTGCACGACAACGATGTGACGCGCAGTCAGCACACGGGCGAGCAGGACGAAGGCTTCCGCCGCCCCCGAGGTGAGCAGCACCTCCTCGACCGGGCGCCGGTGCCGGGCGGCCACCGCGGCGCGGGCGGCGCCCTGGTCCGGGTAGGCGGCGAGGTCGCCGAGGGTGGCGGCCAGGTGCTCGCGGAGCCAGGCCGGGGGCGTGCCGGTGCGGACGTTGACGGCGAGGTCGACCAGGGCGCGCCCGTCGGCGCGGACCTCGGCGTCGCCGTGGTGGCGCAGGTCGGGTTCGATGGCGGTCACGCGGAGTCTCCTGCTGGTCGATCCGGTCGATCTGGTCGATCTGGTCGAGTGGGTGGATCCGGTCGGGCGGTCCGGACGGGTGGAGCTGGTCGAGCGGACTGGTTGAACCGGCCGGCCGGTTGACCCGGTCGGACCGGTCAAACGGGCCGGGCGGCGTCGGTGGCCGGGCGGGGGGCGCGGTGGACCTCGTACGGGCCGGGTGGCACCGCGGGCTCCGCGCCGTCGCCCAGGGCGACCAGCACGACGGCGTGTCCGTGCGCGGCGAGCGCGGCGGCCGCCCCGACGTGGTCGACCGCCGTTCCGGTGCCGTCCACCGCCTCGCCGACGCAGGGCGCCACCACCCGCCCGCCGGCGCCCGGTACCGTCCCGGAGGCGGACCGGGCGGTCCGAGCGGTGGGAGCAGCGCCGGCCCGCGGCGGCTCCGGCCGCAGCAGTCCGGCCACCGCCTCGACCGCCTCCGGCCGGCCCACCACCGCGGAGGCGGCCCGCAGTTCGGCCAGCGCCCGCGGCCCCAACCGGTCGGTCGTCCCGGCCGGCCCGAGGCCGACCACGACCAGCCGCCCGCGCACCGCCGCCGCCCGGGCGACCGCCACCGTCGCCGTCGCCGACTTCCGTTTGGTGACCACGAGGCGGCCGCCCGGGGCACTGGCCAGTGCGGCCGCCTCGGCGACGCTGGCCGTACCGACGGCCGCACCGACCAGCTCGGACGGGTTGGGCACCGGCACGTCCGCCAGCAGCTGCGGCGGGTGCTCGTCCACGGCCACCCCGCCGAGGCGGGACGCTGCCCAGCGCACCGCCGGGTGGTCCGCCTTGCCGGTCACGGTGGCGAGCCGGGCCACCGCGGAGCCGGCGAGGCCGTTCTCCTCCAGGGTGTCCGCCAACAGCCGCAGGACCTCGGTCCGTTCGGCGCCGCCGCCCGCGCCGATGCCGACCACCAGGGTGCGCGGGAACACCAGGACGTCGCCGCGGTCCGGATCGTCCGGGGTGACGACCCGCAGGGCCGGGGGGTCGGCGGCGTGCGGCCGGACCCCGCCGCCGGCGATCAGTCCGATCACGTCCCGTGCTCCTTCGTCCAAGCCCCCGTGATCCCACCACGGGCGGCCGAAACGGGTCAATCGCGGCGGGTGTGAGATCCACCGCCGCGCCGGTTGCTTCGTGTGGCGACCGCGTCGCAGCTGTTCGCCTGTTCTTCACCTCCCTTGTGCGGTACACGACACGCCGCGCTCCTACTGTTCTCGGCGCTCCCGCCCGGAAGCCCCGACCCCGGAGTCTCAATGACGAAGTCAACCCGCCTGCGCGACCGGAGCGGGGGTGAAGACCCTGTTGTCGCGCAGGAGCGCCCACAGGACGCTCACCCGACGTCGGGCGAGAGCGATGATCGCCTGGACATGTTTGCAGCCCTCGGCGCGCTTCTTGAGGTAGAAGTCCCGGTTGGGGCCGTCCTTGATGATGCTGGTCTGGGCGGACATGTAGAACACCCGTCGGAGGCGGCGGCTGTACCGCTTGGGCCGGTGCAGGTTGCCGGTGCGGCGTCCGGAGTCGCGGGGGACGGGCACGAGCCCGGCAGCCGAGGCGAGGTGGCCGGCGTCGGCGTAGGCCGACAGGTCGCCGGCGGCCACGACGAGCTCGGCGCCGAGTATCGGTCCGATGCCGGGCAGGGACTCGATGATCTCGGCCTGCGGGTGGG
>NZ_JBIDAK010000006.1:0-302649 GCF_043202455.1 Kitasatospora sp. NPDC048194 | reverse complement strand
TCGACACCGTCACCGACGCCGCCGTCACCGTCCTGCCCGACGCCTCCGGCAACCCCCGCCTCACCGGCTACCTCACCGGCCCCCACGCCGACCCGGACCGGATCCGCCGTCAGCTGGCCGAGTTGCTGCCCTCGTACATGGTCCCCGCGTCCTGGATCGTCCTGGACGCGATGCCGCTCACCCCCAACGGCAAGCTCGACCGCAAGGCCCTCCCCCGCCCCGAGGCCACCGAGCAGGACAGCACCCGCGGCCCCCGCACCGACCGCGAGCGCATCCTCTGCGACATCCTCGCCGAGGTGCTCGGCACCACCGCCGTCGGCATCGACGAGGACTTCTTCGCCCTCGGCGGCGACTCCATCCGCTCCATCCAGGTGGTCAGCCGCGCCCGCAAGGCCGGACTCACCCTCACCACCCGGGACGTCTTCACCCACAAGACCGCCGCCGCCCTCGCGCAGATCGCCGAGGAGGCCGGCGCCGAGCCCGCCGCCCCGGCGGTTCCCGAGGGCGGCCTGGTCGAGCTCTCGGACGAAGAACTGGCCGATCTGGAATTCGAGTTCAACGAGGAGCTTTCGTGACGACCGGCCCCGGAACGACCGGCCCGAGAACCGGGTCGAAGATCAGCGAGGTCCTGCCGCTCTCGCCGCTCCAGCAGGGCCTGCTGTTCCTGTCCTCGTACGACCGGACCGCGCCCGACCTGTACACCCTCCAGCTGGTCGCCGAGCTGGACGGTCCGGGCGCGGCCGACGGCGAGCAGCTGGCCGCCCGGCTGCGCACCGCCTCGGCCGCCCTGCTGCGCCGCCACCCCAACCTGCGGGCCTGCTTCCGCCACCGCAGGAGCGGCGAGCCCGTGCAGATCGTCCTCAAGGACACCGAGGTCGAGCCGGAGTGGGTGCGGCACGACCTCACCCACCTGCCCGAGGCCGAACGCGAGGAACAGGCCCGGCGGCTGGCCGACGAGGACCGGCTGCGCCGCTTCGACCCCGCCCGGCCACCGCTGATGCGCTTCACGCTGATCCGGCTCGGCGAGGGGCGCCACCGCTTCCTCTGGTCGGTGCACCACATCCTCCTGGACGGCTGGTCCTTCCCGCTGGCGGTGAGGGAGTTGGCCCTGCTGGGCGACCCGGCCGGGGCGGCGGCGCTGCCCGAGCCCGCACCCTACCGGTCCTTCCTGACCTGGCTGAACGGCCGCGACACCGGCGCCGCCCGTGCTGCCTGGGCCGAGCTGCTGGCCGGCCTGGAGGGCCCGCTGCGGGTGCTGCCGGAGACCGCGCCCGCCGCCGAACTCCCCTCCGTCGTAGGCCGATCGCTGTCACCCGAGCACACCGCCGCGCTCACCGGCTGGGCGCGCGGACAGGGGCTGACCCTGAACACCGTGGTGCAGGGCTGCTGGGCCCTGCTGCTCGGCGGGCTCACCGGCCGCCAGGACGTGGTGTTCGGCTCGGTCACCTCCGGCCGCCCGGCCGAGGTGCCGGACGTCGAGTCGATGATCGGGCTGTTCGCCAACACCGTGCCCGTCCGGGCCGAACTGCGCCCGGACCGTCGCGCCTCCGAGCTGTTCGCCGCGCTGTCCGCGCAGCAGCTCGCCATGATGCCCCACGAACACCTGCCGCTGGCCGAGGTGCAGGCCGCCTCCGGGCTCCAGGGCGAGCTGTTCGACACCGTGCTCGCCTTCCAGAGCTACCCGATGGACGAGGCCGCCCTGTACCGCGAGTCCGGCGGGACGGTCAGCGCCGCCCGGATCCTCTCGGCCACCCACTACCCGCTCAGCCTGACCGTCTTCCCCGGCGAGCGGCTCGACCTCCACCTCGGCTACCGCGCCTCCGCACTGGCGCGGGCCGAGGCCGGGGCCTGGGCGAGGGCCCACGCCGCGGCCGGGGCGGAGGCCGAAGCCGAGGCCGGGGCGGAGCGCCTGCTGGCGCGCCTGCTGCGGATCCTGGAGCAGGTGGCGGAGGACCCGCACACCCCGCTGGCCCGGCTCGGCGGCCCGGACCCCGCCGAACTGGCCCGCATCCTCGGCGAGTGGAGCGGCGCCCGCGCCCCCGTCCCGTCCGGCGCCGACCGGCACACCACCATCCCAGCCCTGTTCGCCGAGCAGGCCGCCCGCTCCCCGGAGGCCCGCGCGGTCACCGCGCCGGACGCCGACCTCACCTACCGCGAGCTGGACGAGCGCTCCAGCCGGCTGGCCCACCTGCTGGTCTCGCACGGCGCCGGGCCGGAGTCCTTCGTCGCCGTCGCCCTGCCGCGCGGCGCCGCGCTGGTCGTCGCCGTCCTCGCCGTGCTCAAGGCGGGCGCCGCCTACCTGCCGCTGGAGCCCGCCCACCCGGCCGACCGGATCGGCTACGCCCTGGCCGACGCGCGCCCGACGCTGCTGCTGACCGTCTCCCGGCTGCCGGAGTCCGCCGCGCTGCCGGACCTTCCCGGACTGCGGCGCATCGAGCTCGACGTGCCGGAGACCGTCGAGGCACTGGCCGCCCGCCCGGCCACCCCGCCCGCCGTCGCGGTCGCCCCCGAGCACCCGGCCTACGTCATCCACACCTCCGGCTCCACCGGCCGCCCCAAGGGCGTCGTGGTGCCGCACCGGAACGTGGTCCGGCTGCTCGACGCCACCGAGCACTGGTTCGGCTTCGGGCCGGACGACGTCTGGACCCTGTTCCACTCGATCGCCTTCGACTTCACGGTCTGGGAGCTGTGGGGCGCCCTGCTGCGCGGCGGCCGGCTGGTGGTCGTCCCGTACGACGTCTCGCGCTCCCCCGACGCCTTCCTGGAGCTGCTCGCCGCCGAGCGGGTGACCGTCCTCAACCAGACCCCCTCCGCCTTCTACCAGCTGATGCGCGCCGACGCCGAGCGCCCGCGCGAACTCGCCCTGCGCATAGTGGTGTTCGGCGGCGAGACGCTGGACATCGGCCGGCTCGCCGACTGGTACGCCCGGCACCCCGAGGACGCGCCCCGGCTGGTCAACATGTACGGCATCACCGAGACCACCGTGCACGTCTCCTACCAGGCCCTGGACGCCGCGACGGCCGCCGCCGGGGGCGGCAGCGTGATCGGGCGCGCCATCCCCGACCTGCGGGTCCACCTGCTGGACGGCGCCCTGCGGCCCGTCCCGCCCGGGGTGCCCGGCGAGCTGTACGTCACCGGCCCGAGCCTCGCCCGCGGCTACCTGAACCGGCCCGCGCTGACCGCCGAGCGCTTCGTCGCCTGCCCGTTCGAGGCGGGCGGGGCCCGGATGTACCGCACCGGCGACCTCGGCCGGTGGCGTCCGGACGGCTCGCTGGAGTACCTGGGCCGCGCCGACGAGCAGGTCCAACTGCGCGGGTTCCGGATCGAGCCGGGGGAGATCGCGACCGTCCTCGGGCGGCACCCGCGGGTCGCCGAGGCGGCCGTGGTGGCCCGCGAGGACCGGCCGGGCGACCAGCGGCTGGTCGCCTACGTGGTGCCCGTCCAGGAGCCCGCCGGAGCAGCCGCGCCCGGCCAGCCGCCCGCCACCGAGGCCGGACCCCGCCAGGAGCCCGCCGCCGAGGCCGGGCCCGGCCAGGAGCCCGCCGGAGCAGCCGGACTGGGCGCCGAGCTCAGGGCGTTCGCCGCCGAGCGGCTGCCGGAGTACATGGTCCCCGCCGCCGTGGTCGCGCTGCCCGCCCTGCCGCTCACCGCCAACGGCAAGCTCGACCGGCGCGCCCTGCCCGCCCCCGCGTACGCCGTCTCGGCCCGGGCCCCGCGCGGTCCGGAGGAGGAACTGCTCTGCGAGGTCTTCGCCGAGGTCCTGGGGCTGGAGCGGGTCGGCGCCGACGACGAGTTCTTCGCCCTCGGCGGGCACTCCCTGCTGGCCACCCGGATCGTCAACCGGGTCCGGGCCGAACTCGGCGCGGAACTGCGGGTCAGGGACCTCTTCGAGGCCCCCTCCCCGGCCCGCCTCGCCACCCGGCTGAAGGGCGCGGCCGCCGCGCCGCGCCGCGTCCCGCTCACCGCGGGACCCCGGCCGGCGGTGGTCCCGCTGTCGTACGCCCAGCAGCGGCTCTGGTTCGTCGAACGCCTGGGCGCCCCCGGCGGGCTGTACCACATCCCGATGGCCGTCCGGCTCTCCGGGCAGCTCGACACCGCCGCCCTGGCGGCCGCCCTCCAGGACGTGGTGGCCCGGCACGAGGCGCTGCGCACCGTCTTCCCGAGCCGCGTCGCCACCCCGGGCGCCCCCGACAGCGCCACCGCCCCCGACAGCGCCACCGCCCCCGGCGCGACCCCGGGCACCCCCGGCACCGACGAGGGCCCGGCCGAGCAGCGGGTGCTCGCCCCCGCCGAGGCCGCCGTCCCGCTCCCGCTGAGCCCGACCACCGAGGCCGAGCTGCCCGCCGCGCTCGCCGCCGAGGCCGCCCGCCCCTTCGACCTGGAGACCGGGCTTCCGGTCCGGGCCCGGCTCTTCGCCCTCGGCCCGCAGGAGCACGTGCTGTCCCTGGTGCTGCACCACATCGCCGCGGACGGCTGGTCGCTCGCCCCGCTGACCCGTGACCTCACCGCCTGCTACCGGGCCCGCCGCGACGGCCACCGCGCCCAACTCCCGCCACTGCCCGTCCAGTACGCCGACTACGCGCTCTGGCAGCGCCGACTGCTCGGCACCGAGGCCGACCCGGCGAGCGAGCTTTCCCGCCAACTGCGGTACTGGACGGACCGGTTGCGCGATCTACCGGAGGAGCTGGCGCTGCCCTTCGACCACCCGCGCGGCAGCCGGGCCGACCACCGCGGCGCGGCGCACCGCACCGCCGTGCCGCCGCAGCTCACCGAAGGTCTCCGCCGCTCGGCCGCCGACTGGGCGGTCAGCCCCTTCATGCTGCTGCGCACCGCCCTCGCCGCCCTGCTCACCCGCCTCGGCGCGGGCACCGACATCCCGCTCGGCAGCCCGGTCGCCGGCCGCGCCGACGAACGGCTCGACGAACTGGTCGGCATGTTCGTCAACACCCTGGTGCTGCGCACCGACACCTCCGGCGACCCGGGCCTGCGCGAACTCGCCGAGCGGGTGCGGGAGTCCGACCTGGCGGCGTACCAGCACCAGGACCTGCCGTTCGAGAAGCTGGTCGAGGTGCTCAACCCCGAGCGCTCGATGGCCCGGCACCCGCTGTTCCAGGTGGTGATCGGCCACCGGCAGGCCGCTCCGCCCGCGGCCGAGGACCCGCGGCTCGGCGTGTCCGAGCAGCCCGTCCCGGTCGGCACCGCCAAGTGGGACCTGTCCTTCCAGTTCACCGAGGGCCCGGACGGCGCCCTCGCCCTCACCGTCGAGTACCGCACCGACCTCTTCGAACCCGGCACCGCCCGCCGGATCACCGACGCCTACCTCCGGCTGCTCGCCGCCGGCCTCGCCGAACCCGCCACCCCGCTCTCCCGGTTGGACCTGATCGCCCCCGAGGAGCAGGCCGACCTGCTCGCCCGCGGCACCCACCGGCTCGGCACCCCGCTCAGCACCCTCACCGCCCTGGTCGACCGCCGGATCGCGGCCGCCCCGGAGGCCGTCGCCCTGATCCACGCCGAGCCGTACGGCACCGCGCCGGGCGCCGCCGGGTCCGACACCCCCGGCCCGCTCCGCCGCACCACGTACGGCGAACTGGACGCCGAGGCCAACCGCCTGGCCCGGCTGCTGACCGCCCACGGCACCCGCAAGGGCGAACTGGTCGCCCTGCGGCTGGAGCGCGGCCCGGCCGTGGTGCGCGCCCTGCTGGCGATCGCCCGCGCCGGCGCGGCCTACCTGCCGATCGACCCGTCGTACCCGCCCGAGCGGGTCCGCGACATGCTCGCCGACAGCGGCGCCCGACTGCTGCTCACCCAGCAGTCCCTGGCCGGCTTCGAACTCCCCGCCGGGGTGCACCCGCTGGTCCTGGACGCGCCGGCGACGCTCACCGCACTCGCCGCCCAGCCCGCGACGGCCCCGGCCGTCACCGTCCACCCCGACGACCTGCTCTACGTCATCTACACCTCCGGCTCCACCGGCAGGCCCAAGGGCGTCGCGGTCTCCCACCGCGCCGCCGTCCGCCTGGTGCTGGGACTGCCCGAGCTGGCACCCACCGCCGAGGACACCTTCCTCCACTTCGCGCCGGTCGCCTTCGACGCCTCCACCTTCGAGATCTGGAGCCCGCTCGCCCACGGCGCCCGGCTGGCGATCCAGCCGCCCGGGCCGGCCGATCCGCAGGCCCTGGAGGAGTTCCTCACCCGGGCCGGGGTGAGCATCGCCTTCCTCACCACCCAGCTGGTCAACACCATCGCCGACACCCGCCCGCGCGCCCTGGCCCCGCTGCGCGCGCTGCTCACCGGCGGCGAGGCGCACTCCCGCGACCACCTGGACCGGCTGCGGGCCGCGCTGCCCGGCACCACCGTCTTCCACGTGTACGGCCCCACCGAGGTCACCACCTTCGCCACCGGCCAGGACCTCGGCCGCGCCGACGGCACCGTCCCGATCGGCCTGCCGATCGGCGACACCGGCGGGTACGTCCTGGACGAGGCGCTGCGCCCGGTGCCGCGCGGGGTGGTCGGCGAGCTGTACCTGTCCGGCGAGGGCCTGGCCAGGGGCTACCTCAACCGCCCCGGCCTGACCGCCGAGCGCTTCACCGCCGACCCGTACGGGCCGCCCGGCACCCGGATGTACCGCACCGGGGACCTGGTCCGCTGGGACCGGCACGGCCGGATCGAATACGTCGCCCGCGCCGACCAGCAGGTCAAGATCCGCGGCTACCGGATCGAACCCGGCGAGATCGAACGCCTGCTGGCCGCCCACCCCGCCGTCGCCAGGGCCGCCGTGCTGGCCCCCGCCGACTCCACCGGCCAGCGCCGGCTGGTCGCCTACCTGGTCCCCGCCGAGGGCCGGCCGGCGCCCGAACCGGCCGAGCTGCAACGCCACCTGGCCCGCTCGCTGCCGGGCTACATGGTCCCGGACGCCTTCGCCGTGCTGCCCGCGCTGCCGCTGAACGCCAACGGCAAGCTGGACGTCCGGGCGCTGCCCGCCCCCGCCCCGGCGGCCCGCACCCGGCGGGCGCCCAGGACCGAGCCGGAGCGGCTGCTCTGCGCGGCCGTGCAGGAGGTGCTGGGCGTGGAGCGGGTCGGCCCGGACGACTCCTTCTTCGCCCTCGGCGGGGACAGCCTCAAGGCCATCCGCCTCGTCAACGCGGCCACCCGGGCCGGCCTGCCGCTCAGCCTCGGCGCGGTCTTCGAGCACCGCACCGTGGAGGCGCTGGCCGCCGCCTCCGGCCCGGCGGACGGGCCGGGTCTCGACCCGTTCGCCACCGTCCTGCCGATCCGCCCCACCGGCAGCCGCCCCCCGCTGTTCTGCGTGCACGGCGGCCTCGGCTTCGCACTGCCGTTCGCCGCACTCGCCGAGCACCTCGACCCCGAGCAGCCGGTGTACGGCCTCCAGGCCGACGGCCTCGCGGACGACGGCCCGCTGCCCGGCGGGCTCGGCGAGGTGGCCGAGGAGTACCTCGCGCGGATCCGGGCGATCCAGCCGCACGGCCCGTACCACCTGCTCGGCTGGTCCTACGGCGGGGTCGTCGCGCACGAGATGGCGGTGCGGCTGACCGCCGCCGGCGAGCGGGTGGCCCTGCTGGCCAACCTGGACGCCTACCCCGACGACGCGCGCGGCGTGCGGCCGAGCGACGCGGAGTTCCTCGCCGACTTCCTGGCCGAGGCCGGCGCCGACACGGGCGCCGGTGCCGGAGCGGTCGCCGGCGCCGACACGGCCGCCGGTGCCGAACCGGGCGCCGGTGCCGGAGCGGGCCCCGGTAGCGAACCCGCATCGGACGCCGGTGGAGAAGCGCCGGGGCAGCTCACCCCGCAGAGCGTCGCCGCCCGCCTCGCGCGCGCCGGCGGACCGCTCGCCGGCCTCCGACCGGCCGTGCTGGAAAGGCTGCTGGCGGTCATGCGGAACAACCTGGAGCTGTTCCAGCGGTTCACCCCGAACCGCCTCGACGGCTGCCCGATGACGCTGTTCGTCGCGGCCGGCGGCCCCCGCCGGCTCACCGCGGAGGAACGCGCCCTCAAGCTCAAGAGCTGGGCGCCGTACGTCGGTTCCGCCGTCCACGCGTACGACGTGGACAGCGGGCACCAGCAGATGCTGCGACCCGCACCGGCCGCCGCGATCGGCGCCGTCCTCGACCAGCTGCTCGACACCCCACCGATCACCAGTCCTGACGACCTCTGGAGCTGACCACCATGGCGAACCCCTTCGACCGCGAAGACGGCACCTTCCTGGTCCTCGTCAACGACGAGGGACAGCACTCCCTCTGGCCGTCCTTCGCCGCCGTCCCGGCCGGCTGGACGGTCACCCTGGACGCCACCGACCGCGCCACCGCCGTCGCCCACGTCGAGGCCCACTGGACGGACATGCGCCCGCTCAGCCTCCAGCAGCAGGGCTGAGCACCCGGGGGCAGCTGTCCGCCGGGCCCGGAGACCCGCGCCGGGCGGCCCGCTCGACCAGCCGGCTCGAACAGCCCCCGCTCGAACAGCCACCGCTCGAACAGCCCGCCGAACGGCCGCCCGCCGGGAATTCCCGTAATCCCCGCCGCCCGGCCCTCCAGACGCCGCCCGCCGTACCCGTGGAGCCCCCGTCCACCGGTACGGCGGGCGGTCGCTTTCGCTCCCGCGGCACCGTCCCACCAGGCCCGGGGCGCCGCGCTCCCGGCCCGCCGCCGCCCCCGGACTCCCGTCAGTGAGCGGTCAGTTGGACGTCATCGACCCGTCATCGCCGCTGATTAGTTTTCTCGCCGGAAGCAAATTCCGGGCATCTGGAAAACGGAGGAAACCCCATGACGACGGTTGCGCCGGAGCGCCTCGCCCGAATCCGCGAAATCATCGCCGAGAACATCGACGTGCACACCGAGTTCTCCGACACGGCACTGTTCGTCGACGAGCTGGGCGCCGACTCGCTCAAGCTCATCGACGTGCTGAGCGCGCTGGAGATGGAGTACTCCATCGTCATCGACATGAACGAGCTCCCGAAGATGGTGAACGTGGAGACCACCTACCAGGTGACCGCGGCCGCCGCCGGCTGGTGACCCGAGGACCCGCGACACCACCGCCGCACACCGCCTAAGGAGTCCCATGTCCACCGCACAGTCACCAGCCGCCCCCCGGTCCGGCACGCCGGCCGGGCGCCGGCGGGTCGTCCTCACCGGCCTCGGGGCGATCTCCAGCATCGGCACGGGCCTCGAGGAGTACACCGCGGGGCTGCGGGCCGGCCGCTCCGGCGCGCGGCCGATCACCCGCTTCGACACCGAGGGCTTCGGCCAGAACATCGCCTGCGAGGTCCCGGACTTCGAGCCGGAGCGCTGGATCCACCGCGTCCCGCTCGACGACATGGGCCGGGCCGGCCAGTTCGCGGTCGCGGCGGCCCGGATGGCGGTGGACGACGCCGGGCTGACGGAGGCCGACCTCGGCGAGCGCCAGGCCGTGATCAGCGTCGGCACCACCGACGGCGAGTCGCACGACATCGGCCTGCTGGTGGAGCAGGAACTCGCCGCCGGCACTCCGGAGGCGATGGACCCGGTGCTGTCCCGCCGGATCAACGCCGGACGGCTGAGCACCGTGATCGCCCGCGAGCTGCGGATGCCGAACGTGGAGCCGACCACCATCACCACCGCCTGCGCGGCGGGCAACTACTCGATCGGCTACGGCCTGGACGCGATCCGCTCCGGCGAGGTGGACATCGCGCTGTGCGGCGGCGCCGACGCCGTCTGCCGCAAGGCGTTCGCCCTGTTCAAGCGCTTCGGCGCACTCACCCCGGACGTGGTCCGCCCGTTCGACCGGGACCGCCAGGGCATCCTCACCGGCGAGGGCGCGGGCATCCTCGTGCTGGAGAGCCTGGAATCCGCCCTCGCCCGCGGCGCGCACATCTACGCCGAGGTGCTGGGCTACGGCCTCAGCTGCGACGCCGCCCACGCGACCGCGCCCAACCGGGACGGCATCGCCCGCGGCATCCGGCTCGCCCTGGAGGACGCCGGGGTCGAGCGCGACGAGGTCGACTTCATCTCCGCGCACGGCACCGGCACCAAAGCCAACGACAAGACCGAGTCCGCCGCGATCCTGGACGTGTACGGCGACGCCCCGCCGCGCACCGTCGCCGTGAAGTCGATGCTCGGCCACTCGATGGGCGCCGCCAGCGCGCTGGCCGCGATCGCCTGCAGCATCGCCATCGAGCACCAGTTCATCCCGCCGACCATCAACCACCGGGAGACCGACCCGGACTGCCCGCTGGACGTCGTGCCCAACCAGGCCATCGACGCCGAGGTCCGGATCGTGGAGAACAACTCCAGCGCCTTCGCCGGCAACAACGCCATCCTGATCCTGGGCACGTACGGAGAGCGAGTCTGACGATGACGAGACCCCTGAAGAGCTCCCCGGCCGACCGGGCCGCCCTGCCGCCCGACACCCTCGTCATCACCGGCTGGTCGGCCGTCTCGCCGTACGGCCTGACCGGCCGGGCCTTCGCCGCCGGCGTGCGCTCCGGCGCCAAGACCGCCGTCGCGCCGGGCGACGCGTTCGGCCCGCTGCCCTCGCCGGAGGCCTGCGTGGTGCCCGGCTTCGACATCAAGGGCCTGCTCGGCCCGGTCGGCACCGCCAAGATGGACCGGCTCACGGCGCTCACCCTGGTCGCCTCCGACGACCTGCTGCAGGACGCCGAGGGCAACCGGTCGGTGCCGACCGACGGCCGCACCGGCGTGGTCCTCGGCATCTCGATGGGCAGCCTGGAGAACGTCACCAACTTCCTCAAGCAGTCGTACACCAACGCGCTGCCCTTCCACGTCGACGCCGGCCGGATCCCGTTCGGCAGCCTCAACCACGCCGCCGGCGCCACGGCGATCCGGCACGGGCTCACCGGCCCCAACACCACCGTCGCGGGCGGGCGGGTCAGCGGACTGCTCGCCCTCAACTACGCCCGCCGACTGATGGGCCAGGGCCGCGCCACCAAGTACCTGGTCGGCTCGGCCGAGGAGTTCTCCGCCGCGCACGCCTGGATCGAGCACGCCGCCGTCGCGCCCGGGGACCCGGCGCCGCTGCTCGGCGAGGGCTGCGGCCTCCTCGTGGTCGAGCACGCGGGCACCGCCCACCGCCCGGCGCTCGCCGCCGTGCTGGCCGTCGAGACCCGGGTCGACGTCGACGACGACCCGGCGGCGGCCGTCACCGCCTGCGTACGGCGTGCCCTGGCCCGGGCCGGCGCCACCGCCGAGGAGGTGTGGGCCGCCGTTCCCAGCGCCGCGCCCACCGCGGCCGGCCGCGCCGAGCACGAGGCTCTCGCCGCGCTGCTGCCCGCCGAGGCGCTCACCCGGGTGCCGTCCATGGAACTGCTCGGCGACACCGGCGCGGCCGCCGCCACCTTCCAGATCCAGGCGCTGCTCAGCGTCGCCGGGGCCGAGCCGGCCGCGGCGGGCCGCACCGCCCTGGTCACCGCCGTGGACCGGGACGGCGCGGTGGGCTGCGCCGTGCTGCGGCTGCTGGACCCGGCCGACGAGAACCGGCCCGCGACCGAGCCGGGCGCGACCGACCCGAGCGGAAGCGACGCGGACGGGACCGACCCGGACGGAGGGGCCGCGTGATCGCCCTGGTCAGCGGCGGCTCCCGGGGGATCGGCCGGGCCATCGTGCTGCGGCTCGCCCAGGACGGCTACGACGTCGCCTTCTGCTACCACTCCAACGCCGGGGCCGCCGAGCAACTCGTCAAGGAGGCGGGCGAGTTCGGCACCCGGATCAGCGCCACCCGGTGCGACGTGGCGAACGCCGCCGAGGTCCGCGACTGGTTCGCCCGCACCGAGCGCGACCTCGGCCCGGTCGACGCCGCGGTCACATCGGCCGGCATCACCCGGGACCGCCCGGTGATCCTGATGCCCGAGCAGGACTGGGAGCAGGTGCTGCGCACCAACCTGGACGGCGTCTACCACGTCTGCCGGGCCGCCGCCTTCGCGATGAGCAAGCGCCGCCGCGGCTCGATCGTCAACCTGTCCTCGGTGTCGGGCATCTACGGCAACCTCGGTCAGGCCAACTACGCCGCCTCCAAGGCCGGGATCATCGGCTTCACCAAGTCCCTGGCCAAGGAGTGCGGCCCGCGCGGAGTGCGCGCCAACGTGGTCGCGCCCGGCCTGATCGCCACCGACATGGTCGGCGACATGTCCGACGCGGCGGTGGAGCGGATGCTGAAGAACGTCGCCCTCGGCCGGGCCGGGCAGCCCGAGGAGGTGGCCGACCTGGTCTCCTTCCTGCTCTCCGAGCGGGCCTCGTACATCAGCGGGTCGGTCTTCGAGATCCACGGCGGCGGCACCTTCTGATGGAAGCGGCGCGAACGGGGGAGCGGATGGGAGCGCGGATGCGGCAGGGCGCGGGCCGGGAAGGCGCCGGCAGAGAAGGCACCGGCGCAGGGACGGGCGGAGGGACGGGCGCCACCGGCGCGGCCGGCAGGGACCACCAGGACGGGGCCGTCGCCCGCCACTACGACGCGATCGTCGTCGGCAGCGGCCTGGGCGGCCTGGTCAGCGCCGGCTACCTGGCCGCCGACGGCCGCCGCGTCCTCGTCCTCGAACAGCACGACATCGCGGGCGGCAACGCCCACGTCTTCCGCCGGCGCCGCAAGTACGAGTTCGACGTGGGCACCCACTACGTCGGCGACTGCGGCGAGGGCGGCCTCTTCCCGTCCCTGCTGGCCGGCCTCGGCGTCCGCGACCGGGTCATCTTCCGACCGATGGACAACGAGCACGGCTTCGACCGGATCATCACCCCCACCGCCACCCTGGATGTGCCCGCCGACTGGGCGGCCTACCGCGAGCGGCTCCACCAGGCGCTGCCCGAGGAGGCCGAGCGGGTCGACCGGTTCCTCGACCTCGCCCGCGCGGTGGCCGGCGCCACCCGGGACGGCCTGCACGGCACCGCCATGGTCGAACTGTTCCGGCGCTCCCCGCACACCATGCGCTGGACCCGCCGCACCCTCGGCCAGGCGCTGGACCACTGCGAACTCTCGCCCAGGGCCCGCACCCTGGTCGCCGCCCAGGCCGGCAACTACGGCACCATGCCGGACGGCATCACCCTCGCCGAGCACGCCGCCATGCTCGACCACTACCTGCGCGGCGCCTACTACCCCGAGGGCGGCGGACAGGTCCTGGTGGCCGCCCTGGTCGAGGCCCTGGAGTCGTACGGCGGCGAGCTGCGCACCCGCCGCGAGGTGCGCCGCATCCTGATCGAGCACGGCCGCGCCACCGGTGTCGAACTCACCGACGGCACCCGGATCTCCGCCCCGCTGGTGATCTCCAACGCCGACTACCGCCGCACCGTGCTCGACCTGTGCGGCGGCGAGCCGGCCTTCCCGCCCGAGGTGGTCGCCCGGACCCGCGCCGCCACCATGCGCGGCGCCGTCGTCTCGGTGTACGTCGCCCTGGACACCGAACTGCCGGGCCTGCCCAACGCCAACATCTGGTGGCACGACAGCGACGACATGGAGGCCGCCCACGCCGCCGTGCGGGAGCGCTGGGAGCGCGACGGCACCTTCGACTCGGTGCCGCAGCTGACCTTCTCCTTCGCCTCGCTCAAGGACCCGGGCGCCACCGCGGTCTGCCCGCCCGGCCACAGCAACTTCCAGCTGATGACCGGCTGCCCTCCCGGCTACGGCTTCTGGGGCGTGCCCGCAGGCCCGGTGGCCGGCGAGCCCTACCGCCGCAACCCCGCCTACCTCGACCGCAAGCGCCGGATCACCGAGCTGATGCTGGCCACCGCCGAGAAGGTGATCGGCCCGTTCCGGGACCGCGTCACCCACCTGGAGACCGCCACCCCGCTCAGCCACGAGCGCTACATCCGGGGCACCGGCGGCACCCCCTACGGCATGGCCGACTGGGGCGGCGTCGGCCAGCGCCCGGACGTCCGCACCGAGGTGGAGGGCCTCTACGTGGTCGGCCAGAGCGTCCGCTACGGCAGCGGCCTCGGGGCCGTCGCCACCAGCGGGATGGCCGCCGCCGGACAGATCCTGGGACGCCCGCTGCTGCCCGAGGTGCTCGGCGGCACGGTGCTCGGCGACCCCTCCCGGCTGCCCGAGCGCGGCCCGGACTGGGACCCGCTGGTGGCCTCCCGCGGCCGGGCCCGCCACCACGCCAAGGGCCTCGCCCGCATCGGCTGAGCCGGACGCGCCGCACGCGCGCAGCCGGATCCCTTCACCCCACCAGGAGCAGTGTTCCCATGACCCAGGTACCCACCTTCGCCGTGGTCTCCGGCGCCCAGGTGCACGAAGCCCTCCACGGGCACGAGGACGAGGTCGTCGCCGTGGTCGAGGCCGCGTACCGGCTGCACGGCGAAGGACGGACGGTCAACCCCGACTCGTACTTCCTGCGCTTCCCGGACCGCCCGTCCGACCGGATCATCGCCCTGCCCGCCTCCGTCCAGGGCGAGGTCGGGGTGCACGGCATCAAGTGGATCTCCAGTTTCCCGGGCAACGTCGCGGCCGGCCTGCCGCGCGCCTCGGCCGTCCTGATCCTCAACGACGCCGAGACCGGCTACCCCGTCGCCTGCCTGGAGTCGTCGATCATCAGCGCGGCCCGCACCGCCGCCTCGGCCGCCCTCGCCGCGGCCCGGCTGGCCGACGCCCGCGGCGAACGCCCGCGCCGGGTCGGCTTCTTCGGAGTCGGGCTGATCGCCCGCTACATCCACACCTACCTGGCCGCGAACGGCTTCGACTTCACCGAGGCCGGCATCCACGACCTCTCCCCCGAGCACGCCCGGGGCTTCGCCGACTACCTGCGCCGCGCCGAGGGCGAGGAGTTGGCGATCACCGTCCACGACAAGCCCGAGGACCTGGTCCGCGGCAGCGACCTGATCGTCTTCGCCACCGTCGCCGGCGAGCCGCACGTCACCGACCCCGACTGGTTCGCCCACCACCCGCTGGTGCTGCACGTCTCGCTGCGCGACCTCTCCCCCGAGATCGTCCTCGACTCCTGGAACGTGGTCGACGACGTCGAGCACTGCATGAAGGCCGCCACCTCCCCGCACCTGGCCGAACAGCTGGTCGGCCACCGGGAGTTCGTGGCCGGCACGCTCTACGACGTGCTCACCGGCGCGATCACCCCGCCCGCCGACCGCCCGGTGGTGTTCTCCCCGTTCGGCCTCGGGGTGCTCGACCTGGCCGTCGCCAAGCACGTCCACGACCGGGTCCGGGCCGCCGGGCAGCTGCACACGGTGCCCGGCTTCTTCCACGAGCTCAAGCGCTACGGCTGAGCCGCCCCGCAGAGCCCGCGCCGAGCCCGCCGGACGCCCGCCCCCGCCAGCCGGGGCGGGCGTCCGCCCGTGCGCGTCCCTGTCCACCGCACGTCAGTGCAGCGTCAGTCGGGTGTCAGCCTCCCGGACGGAGAATCACCGCATGAGATCCTTTGCCAGCCTCGCCGAGTTCGCCGGGGCGACCGGGGAACACCTCGGATACAGCCAGTGGCTGGAGGTCACCCAGCACAGCGTGGACGAGTTCGCCCGCGCCACCGGCGACCTCCAGTGGATCCACGTGGACCCGGACCTCGCGGCCGCCGGCCCGTTCGGCGGGACCATCGCCCACGGCTACCTGACGCTCGGCCTGCTGCCCGCGATGATGCGCGCGATCTTCGAGATCAGGGACGTCACCATGGGCGTCAACTTCGGTCTGGACAAGGTGCGTTTCCCGCACCCGGTCCGGGTCGGCGCCCGGGTGCGCGGCGGCGCCAAGGTCACCGGCGTCCGCGAGACCCCGGCGGGACACCTGGCCGCCGTCCGGATGACCGTCGAGATCGAGGGCGAACCGCGGGCCGCCTGCGTGGCGGACACCCTGTCGCTGTTCGTCGCCGGCGGGGAGACGCTCGAACGGCCCGGTCCGACGGCCCGCGAGAGCGCCAAGCAGGCGGCCCAAGAGGGGACTTAGTACTACCGCCATCCCCACCCCGCCTTCGCCACAATGGTCACCCGGCCACCACGGCCGGAGCAGCGAAGGCACCAGAGAGGAGCGTGTCCATGGACCGCACGATGCAGCTCGGGGGAAGCCCCGCACCGGCCGAGATCAGGGGTTTCTCGGCCTCCGCCGGACTCACCGGGCTGCGACGGGCACTGGCCCTCTGCTGGATGTCCGCCGCCGCCTTCGGCCGCAGCCTCGCCGTCACCACCGCGATCTCCCTGATCGGCCCCGGCCTCGGGCTGGTCCCGCGGGCCATGGAGCGGGTGCGCGCGCTGGCGGCCCGTCAGCGCGGCCTGGCCGAGGCCTGGTCGGGCGTACGGATCCCCGGCCCGCCCGGGCCCCTGCCGCCCGCGCCCGAAGGCGCCTCGGGGGCGATCGCCCGCTACCGCTGGATCATGAGCGACCCGCAGACCAAGCGGGAGTTCGCCTGGGTCCTCACCGACCCGATCGCCGGCGGCTTCCTCGCCTTCACGCCGATCGCGCTGGTGCTCAGCGGCCTCTGGGGCATCTTCCTGGCCTTCTTCGGCGTCCCGCTGTCCACCGAGTGGGACGGCCTCTGGTACCAGTTCATCCCGATCGACGGCCAGGCCACCGCCGTGCTCGCCGGCGTGCTCGGCGTCCTCCAACTCCCCCTGGCGCTCTGGATGGCGCCGCGCGCCGTCCGCAAGCACGCGCTGTACACCCGGTCGATGCTCGCCCCGAGCGAGCAGGAGCTGATGGCCAGCCGGATCGAGCACCTCACCACCACCCGCAGCACCGCGGTGGACACCCAGATGGCCGAGATCCGCCGGATCGAACGCGACCTGCACGACGGCGCCCAGGCCCGCCTGGTCGCGATGGGCATGACCCTCGACGCCGCCGAACACCTCCTGGAGACCAACCCGGACGCCGTCCGCGCCCTGCTGATCGAGGCCCGCGAATCCTCCTCCAAGGCGCTGGAGGAGATCCGCAACCTGGTCCGCGGCATCCACCCGCCGGTCCTCGCCGACCGCGGACTCGCCGACGCGGTACGGGCTCTGGCGATGGTCTGCCCGGTCCCCACCGAGGTCGCGGTGGACCTCCCCGGCCGCCCCGAGATGCCCGTCGAGTCCGCCGCCTACTTCGCCATCTCGGAGATCCTCGCCAACGTCGCCAAGCACTCCCACGCCGACCGCGCCTGGATCGACATTCGCTACGATCACGGCATGCTGCGCATCACCGTCACGGACACCGGCCGCGGCGGCGCGGACGCCTCCCGGGGCACCGGACTGCGCGGCATCGAGCGGCGGCTCGCCACCTTCGACGGCGTCCTCGCCGTCAGCAGCCCCGTCAACGGCCCGACGATGGTCACCATGGAGCTCCCGTGCGCATTGTCCTCGCCGAAGACCACTTCCTCCTGAGGGACGGCCTGATCCGCCTCCTCCAGGCCTACGGCCACGAGGTGGCGGCCGCCGTCGACAACGGCGCCGACCTCCTCCGCGCCCTCACCGAGCAGCAGCCGGACGTCGCCATCGTCGACGTCCGGCTGCCACCCAACTTCACCGACGAGGGCCTGCGGGCCGTCCTCACCGCCCGCCGCACCATGCCCGACCTCCCGGTCCTGCTGCTCTCCCAGTACGTCGAGCCCCTGTACGCCCGCGAACTCCTCGCCAGCGGCGGCCGCGGCGTCGGCTACATGCTCAAGGACCGCGTCACCAACGGCTCCCAGTTCCTCGACTCGATCCGCCGCGTCGCCGACGGCGGCACCGCCATGGACCCGGAGGTCATCTCCCAACTCCTGGTCCGTAAGGAGCGCGACGAGTCGATCGCCGCCCTCTCCGACCGCGAACGCGAAGTCCTCGAATGGCTCGCCCAGGGCCGCTCCAACGCCGGCATCGCCCAGGGCCTCTTCATCACCGAGAAGGCCGTCGCCAAGCACATCAGCAACATCTTCACCAAGCTCAACCTGCACCCCGCCGACGCCGACAACCGCCGCGTCCTCGCCGTCCTCGCCTACCTCGACCAGTGATCCGGCAGGTCGGACAGGTCGGCCAGCTGACTCCACAACCCGCGCTCCACCGCTGACATCCCGACACCCGGCACCACCCGCTCCGGATGCCCCGCCCCCGGCCCGCACAGCCCCCCGGCCTCGGCCACCGCCTCCGCCGCCCTCAGCGCCCCCACCACGTGCACCTCCCCGAGCGCCACGAAACCCGCGCCCAGCCGCCCCCACCACCGGCCGGCCCGCCCCCGCCACACCCCGCTCGCCATTCCCCCAGCCTGCCCACGCCCCCTCGAGGGGCCCTCGATCCGCCGGGCCGGCGCCCCTCAGGAGTCGCGCCGGTCGGCTCCTGCGGTCGGGAAGGCCTCGCCGGTCATGCCGGCGGTGAGGGTGGTGCCGTCGGCCGGGTCGATCAGCAGGAAGGAGCCGGTGCGGCGGTTGTCGGTGTAGCTGTCGAGGGCGAGCGGCTCGGCGGTGCGCAGTGTCACGTGGCCGATGTCGTTGACGTTCAACCCCTGGGGGGCGGTGCGCTGTTCGAGACCCCCTTCGCTGATCGGCGCAGTGATGTCGATGCGGTAGGAGATGTCCTTGACGAGGGCGCGCACGGTGCGGGTGGTGTGTTTGAGGAGGACTTTGTCGCCGGTGCGCAGTGGGCGTTCGTTGAGGTGGCTGACGGTGGCCTCGATGTCCTTGGTGGGGGTGGGGGCCGGGCCGGTGGCGAGGAGGTCGCCGCGGGAGACGTCGAGGTCGTCGGCGAGGCGGACGGTGATGGACTGCGGGGCCCAGGCGATGTCCGTTGCGCGGCCGAGGACGTCGATGCCGGTGACGGTGGTGGTGTGGCCGGTGGGCAGGACGGTGATCTGGTCGCCGACGCGCAGGACGCCGGAGGCCAACTGGCCCGCGTAGCCGCGGTAGTCGGGGTGTTCCTCGGTCTGGGGGCGGATGACGTACTGGACGGGGAAGCGGGCGGGTTCGGCGCTGGGGTCGGTGCCGACCGGGACGGTTTCGAGGTGTTCCAGGAGGGTGGGGCCGGCGTACCAGTCCATGTGGGGGGAGGGTTCGACGACGTTGTCGCCGGCGAGGGCGGAGATCGGGACGGCGAGGACGTCGGTGATGCCGAGGGAGGCGGCGTAGGTGGTGAACTCGGCGGCGATGGCGGCGAAGACGGGTTCGGCGTAGTCGACGAGGTCCATCTTGTTGACGGCGAGGACGACGTGGGGCACCCGCAGGAGGGCGGCGACGGCGGCGTGCCGGCGGGTCTGCTCGACGACGCCGTTGCGGGCGTCGACCAGGACGACGGCGAGTTCGGCGGTGGAGGCGCCGGTGACCATGTTGCGGGTGTACTGCACGTGGCCGGGGGTGTCGGCGAGGATGAAGCGCCGGCGGGGGGTGGCGAAGTAGCGGTACGCGACGTCGATGGTGATGCCTTGTTCGCGTTCGGCGCGCAGGCCGTCGGTGAGCAGGGCGAGGTCGGGTGCGTCCTGGCCGCGGCCCAGGGAGGCGCGTTCGACGGCTTCCAGCTGGTCGGCGAGCACGGACTTGGAGTCGTGGAGGAGGCGGCCGACGAGGGTGGACTTGCCGTCGTCGACGGAGCCGGCGGTGGCGAAGCGCAGCAGCGAGGTGGCGCTGGTGTCGGTGGTGGTGCTCATCAGAAGTATCCCTCGCGTTTGCGGTCTTCCATCGCGGCTTCGGAGAGTTTGTCGTCGGCGCGGGTGGCGCCGCGTTCGGTGAGGCGGCTGGCGGCGATCTCGGCGATGACGGCCTGGATGGTGGTGGCGTCGGAGTCGACGGCGCCGGTGCAGGACATGTCGCCGACGGTGCGGTAGCGGATCAGGCGCCGCTGGACGGGCTCGTCCTCGCGGGGGCCGCCCCACTCGCCGGCGGTGAGCCACATGCCGCCCCGGGCGAAGACGTCGCGTTCGTGGGCGTAGTAGATCTCGGGGAGCTCGATGCCCTCGCGCTCGATGTACTGCCAGACGTCGAGTTCGGTCCAGTTGGACAGCGGGAAGACGCGTACGTGCTCGCCGGCGGCGTGGCGGCCGTTGTAGAGCGACCACAGTTCGGGGCGCTGGCGGCGCGGGTCCCAGGCGCCGAACTCGTCGCGCAGGGAGAAGACGCGCTCCTTGGCGCGGGCCTTCTCCTCGTCCCGGCGCCCGCCGCCGAACACGGCATCGAAGCGGTTGGTCTCGATCGCGTCGAGCAGCGGCACGGTCTGCAGCGGGTTGCGGGTCCCGTCCGGACGCTCGCGCAGCCGGCCGTCGTCGATGTAGTCCTGGACGTGGGCGACGTACAGGCGCAGGTGGTGCTGCGCCACGACGCGGTCGCGGTAGGCGATGACCTCGGGGAAGTTGTGCCCCGTGTCGACGTGCAGCAGGGAGAACGGGACGGCGGCGGGCGCGAAGGCCTTCAGCGCCAGGTGCAGCATGACGATGGAGTCCTTGCCGCCGGAGAAGAGGATCACCGGGCGCTCGAACTCCCCCGCGACCTCGCGGAGGATATGCACCGACTCGGCCTCCAGCGCGTCCAGGTGGGACAGCGCGAAGGGATTGTCGTCGGTGCGGACGGGATGGTCGGTCGCGGTGGTCATGCCAGGCCCCTCTGGGTCAGGAAGGCGTGCAGCTCGGCGGCGCTCTCGGCCACCTCGCGGCCCTGGGTCTGCAGGCGCAACTCGGGTTCCACGGGCGCCTCGTACGGGTCGTCCACGCCGGTGAGACCGGTGATCTCGCCGGCTGCCTGCTTGGCGTACAGGCCCTTGACGTCGCGTTCGGCGCACAGCTCGATGGGGGTGGCGACGTGGATCTCCAGGAACTCGGTGCCGGTGGCGGCGTGCCGCTCGCGCACGGCGGCGCGGGAGTCGGCGAAAGGGGCGATCACCGGGGCCAGCACCTTGACGCCGTTGGCGGCGAGTTTCTCGGCGACGAAGCCGATCCGGGTGACGTTGGTGTGCCGGTCCTCGCGGGAGAAACCGAGGCCCTTGGAGAGGAACTCGCGGATCTCGTCGCCGTCCAGGACCTCGACCCGGTGGCCCTCCGCGCGCAGCCACTCGGCCAACGCGAACGCCAGCGTGGTCTTGCCCGCACTCGGCAGCCCGGTCAGCCACACGGTGGCGCCGCGCTCGCAGGGGACGGCCGCACGGGCCGCGTCCCTGTCTGATGCGTTCCTGCCCGAGGAACGGCCCGAGACGGCACGGCCCGAGACGGCACGGCCCGAGACGGCACGGCCCGAGGCGTCACCGCCCGAGGAGGACACGCTCTCCCCCCTGCTGTTCGGTGCCCGCGCCTTCGTCGTTCCCGGCGGACCGTTCCGCCAGGAGTCGCCGGGCGATCTCGGCTGCCTGGACCCGGATCTCCGGGATCGCCGTGCTCTCCCACAGCTCGCCGCGCCGCACGGCGCCCAGGGTCCAGAACGGCAGTGCGGCCGAGCCGTCGGCGCCGAGGAGCCGGCCGCCGTCGGTCCGCAGCCCGATGCCCAGCGGGCCGGGCACCGCTCGCCCGGTGGCGAGCAGGGCGTCCCGCAGCGGGTCGGCTCCGGGCACCGCGGCCAGGCCGGGGCCGCGGCAGTCGACGACCCAGGCCACGCTCAGCTCCCGGCCGTCGTCCAGGGTCACGGTCAGGCCGTCGCCGTCCTCCCGGCAGTCGACCGGGCGACCGGTGGAGACCCGCAACCGGCCGGCCTGCCGGAGGCGGTCCACCGTCCGGGCGGTCTCCGGCGGCATCCGGTGCCGGTGCACGTTCCACAGCGAGCTGTCCCGCCGGAGGAACTCCGCACGGTCCGGATCGGACAGCGCCTGCCACAGGCGGGAGGTGACCGGGCGCAGCCCGTCGACGGCGGGCCGCCAGTCGCCGTGCAGCCGGGCGGCCCGGCGGACGTGCCGTGCGAGGCTGGCGCGCAGCGCGGCCAGCGGCTGCCCCGGGGTGGGCCGTGCCAGGAGCTCCGGCGGAGCGAGCGGGGGCAGCGGTGCCGGCGCGTGCGGCCGGGGCAGCCGACCGTTCCGCGAGACGGCGTGCAGCACGCGACCGGGCCGGTCGGCACGGATCGCGACGTCGACGGCGGTGAGTCCGGTCCCGAGCAGCAGGACGGCGCCCGGTCCGGATCCGGTGAGGAGCGGCCGCAGTGCGCCGGGGGCCCACGGATCGGGCAGGAACCGGGCGGACTCCCGGAGTCCTTCGGGCAACCCGGTGTTGGGGGCGCGGTCCGGCCCGGTCGCCAGGACCACGCCGTCGGCCCGTAGCCGGGAGCCGTCGTCGAGCAGCAGCAGGGCCGGCCCGGCCGGGTCGGGCGACCAGCGGAGGTCCACCACCCGGGCGCGCACCCGGCTGACCCGCACCGAGTCGCCGAGCCGGGCGGTGGCGCGGCCGACCGCCTCGCCGAGGGCGTCGTCGAGGTAGGCCCCGAACCAGGCCCGGGGGAGGAAGTCGGCGGCCGCCGGTGCGGTGCCGTCCCCGTCCGCCTGCCGGGCGCACCAGTCGACGAAGTGCGAGGGATCGTCGGGGTAGGCGCTCATCCCGCCGGCCGGGACGTTGAGGAGGTGGCGTGGGTCCTCGGTCCGGTAGGCGGTGCCGCGCCCGGTGTCCGGGGCCGGATCGATGAGCCGCACCTCCCAGGGCACTTCGCCCGCTGCCGCCGCCTCGCACAGCTGGAGCGTGACCAGGGTGCCGGCGGCGCCCGCTCCGACGACGGCCGTCACCTGACGGCGGCGGTGTGCCGGGCCGTCCATCCGATTCCTCCGGTTCTGGTGGGCTGGTGGCCCCGGGCGGATCGGGGCGGTACGGGGCGGTGCGGGGCAGCAGTGGCCCCGGCGCCGGGGGCGCGACCGCTCAGCGCAGGCTGACCGTCAGCGAGATGACCTTGCCGACCGAGAGGTACGGCGAGCGCTCCAGCGACTCCTCGTCGACCACGGCGACGGCGCCCCGCTCCAGCAGGGCTTCGAAGAGCGCCTGGACGACGCCCCGGGCGAGCAGTGCCCCGGGGCAGTAGTGCGCCCCGAAGCCGAAGGCCAGGTGGGCGGGCCGCTGGTCACCGCCGGGGCGGAACTCGAGCGGGTCCGGGAACACCGCCGGGTCGAGGTTGGCGGGGCCGAGGCCCAGCAGCAGCCGGTCGCCGCGCTCCAGGCGGTGGCCGTCGACGGTCAGCGGCGCGGTCACGTGCCGTTGCACGAAGCGGAACGGGCAGCCGAGCCGGAGGGTCTCCTCGGTCAGTTCGGCCGCAGTGGCGGGCCGCTCGGTGCTGCGCCCGTCGGCGGCCGACCCGGTGGTGCGCCCGGCGAGGTCACGGTCGTCGCCACCCGGCTGCCGCCCCTGCCGGCGGACGGCCTCGGCGAACAGGGCGGCCAGCGGGTCCAGGGCGCCGGTGATCAGCTGGGCAGCGGTGGCGACCGCGGCGTCGGGGCCGAGGCCCGGCGTCCGGGCGATGTCCGCCAGGGCGGTGGCCGCCGGCCCGTCGCCGGTCCCGATGATCGTCCGGTGGGTCTCGTCGCGCAGGCGCTCGATCGCGTCCAGCGTCTCGTGGGCCAGACTGTCGTCGGTCAGCGAGAGCGGCCTGGCCATGTACTGGGTGATGTCGGTCGCGGCGTTCAGCGCGGGGAGCAGCCGGTCCTCGGGGATGCCGAAGAAGCCGGCCAGCAGCCGGCGGGCGCAGGGGTAGGCGTAGGACTCCACCCACTCCACCGGGCCCTCGCGGCGCAGGAGTTCGTCCACCGAGGCGTCCCAGTAGCGGCGCGCGTCCACCAGCAGCGGTTCGAGGGCCGCGGCGGTGAAGGCCGGCCGCAGGCATTCGCGCACGCCGGTGTGGTAGTCGCCCTGCGAGAAGAGCGGCCAGAGTGCCATGAACGCCTTGATGGGCCGGTGGAGGCGGTACTGCTCCGGGGGGAGCGACTCCAGCAACGGGTCCTTGATCTTCGCGTTCTGAAGTGCCGGTTCCCGCAGCAGCGCCCGGACCTCGGCGTGGGTGTTGACGAACAGCGCCTTCATGGCCGGCTCGTACGTGGAGACCGAGTCGGTCATGCCGCGCATCGCCGGCAGCGGGTCGGCCTTCGAGTAGTCGGCGAATATCGGGTGGGTCATGGTCTCCACTCCTGGCGGTCGGCGGCGCCGCGGAAGCAGCGGACCAATCATGACTACTTGGTCATCACTAGTCAATGGACGGTGTCATGAAACCATGACAGACTTCTCGTCCGAATTCTCCTAAGCCGGAATGCACCCTGGTCAGGCTCGGGAAGACGTTGACTGAGTGGAGTGAGCTATCTTGACAGCGACCGCACGATCGTCCACCGGCCGGGGCAAGACGGCCCTGCGGGAGCGGCTGCTCCCCCGCACCATCGAGCACGCGCTGGGCACCGACTACTACCGCCGGCTCTGGCCGGACACCGCACGGGACGTCACCACCTCCGCCGACCTCGACCGGCTGCCGGTCACCGGCAAGTACGAACCCGCGGGCGGCGCCGCCGCGGTCCGCCACCCCGACCGGACCGGCTCGGTCCTGCTGCACAGCAGCGGCACCACCGGAAAGCCGTTCCTGCGCTACCGCAGCGCTGAGGAGATCAGCGCCCTGACCGAGCTGCGCCGGGCCCTGCACCGGCGCGCCACCGCCGGGCGCACCGGGCCGGAGCGGCCGGTGCTCCACTTCACCACCATCTCGTCCCGCTTCCACGGGAACACCGTCGGCAGCACGGTGTCGGACCGGCAGTTGAGCTTCAGCCTGATCGGACCGCGCGACCTCGACCGGGCGCTGGAGCTGCTGGCCCGGCACGAGGACCTCCACCCCGACCTCCACGACCCGGTGGTGGAGCTGAGCGGCAACCCCGACGACCTGGTGATCCTCGGCTACGGCCTGGCGGAGCGCGGACTGGTCGAACGCCTGGGCGTCGAGCGGATCGTCTGCGTCGGCGACTACCTGTCCGGCCTCACCCGCGCCTTCCTGCAGCGCACCTTCGGCCCCGGCACCCGGATCGTCGACCGCTACTCGATGTCCGAGATCTGCGGCGGGGCCACCCGCTGCGACCGTTGCGGCGCCTACCACTTCGACGCCCACGTCCTGCCGCAGGTCGTCGCGCTGGACGGACCGCACTCGCTCACCGCCGGCCTGGGCCGCCTGGTCCTCACGGAGCTCCACCCCTTCTCGCAGGTGCAGCCGCTGATCCGGTACGACACGGGCGACCTGGTCGAACTGGTGGACAGCCCCTGCGAGCCGGGCGAGGTGTCGGTCGTGCTGGCCGGGCGGCGCGCCCACGCGCCCACCACCCGCCTCCTGGGCTCCGAGCGGGTGGTCTGGCGGCCGATCGCCCTGCGGGAGGCCCTGGAGGCGGTCCCGGAGGTCGCCAGGGCCGCGGTGTACGACCGGATCCCGCTCACCGCGATGGTGGACGCGGCCGCCCCGCTGGCCCGGGCGGAGTTCCTCCCCGACGACGACGGCGGACCGGGCCGACTGCTGCTCAGCGCGGTGCCGGCGTTCGCCCCGCACCTCTTCCCCGAGCGGGCCGAGCAGCTGCGCGCCACCCTGCGGGAGGCCGTCGAGAACTGCTGCCCGGAGACGGCCGAACTGGTCGCCGCCGGACTGGAGGTGACGGTGCGGCTCACCGTGGACCGCACCGAGGTCCGCCCCCTGAACGTCCGGTCGTTCTGAGCCGTCCTTCGGCGGGCCGACGGGCGCTCCGTCGGCCCGCCGACGCGAGGACGCGAGGACGCGCGGGCGGCGCGGGGGCAGCGGGGACGCCGGGGCACAGGAACGCTGGGGCACAGGAACGCTGGGGCACAGGGACGCCGGGACCCGGGGGCGCCGCCCCGCGGCAGTCGGGCGGCCCGCCGGACGCACTCGGTGCCGGTCCGGCGGGCCGCCCGGGCCCCGGCTCAGAAGCTGTCGTCGTCCCCGCTCCGGCGGGTGCGCTCGGCCTTGAGCCGCAGCATGACCGCCGCGAGGGCGAACCAGGCCGCCGACAGGGCGATCTCCCACAGGACGTAGCCCCAGGGCGACCCGCCCGCGAGGGCGCTCCGGATCGCCTTCAGGCCCGGGGTGAAGGGCAGCAGGTCGGCGACGAACCTGGCGGGCGCCCAGTGCGGGACGGGAGCCACCACTCCGCACACCGCGAGCACCAGGTAGCACGTCGCGTTCGTCACCAGGGTGTCCGCGCTGACGCGGGTGGTCAGCGAGGCGACCGTCACCCCGAGGCCGATCGCGCACACCCCGAGCAGGGCGAAGAGCGGCAGGGCGAGGAGCAGGCGCCCCAGCACCGCGGCCCGCCCGATGACCAGGCCGATCAGCACCGAGCAGATGACGGCGATCAGCACCGCCTCGAACACGTAGACCAGCCACCGGACCGTCACCAGGCCGAGCACCGGGACGCGGCCCAGCCGCAGGCGGTACGCCGTGCCGTACAGGCGGTCGTTCTTCAGCGCGTCGGCACCGTTGATCACCAGGGTGGTGACCATGATCTGCACGCACGCGCCCACGAAGGCGAACGTCGTCCCGGCCGGCCCCGCCGCGACCCGGCCGAGCAGCGTCCAGAAGAACGTCTGCACCACCATCCGGGGCAGCACCACCAGCGCCAGCATGCCCAGCGGGTACTCCGACCGGAAGTCGCGCCAGGCGAGTTCGAGGGTGAGGCGGTAGGCGGGCAGGAGCGCCACGGCGCCCGCACCGGGCACGGACCCGGTCGTACCGTCGGTACCGGCGGTGCCCGTCCGAACGGCGCCGGTCGTCCGGCTAGTGGTACTCAAGGGAACCCTCCTTCCTGGTGCGGTGCAGGACGATCGCGAAGGCCACCCGGGCGAGGACCGCGTAGGCCACGACGAGCAGCAGCAGCCAGCACCAGGCGGAGGCCGCGCCGGGCCGACCGGCCGCCGCGTCGGACAGCAGTTCACCGCCCCAGCGCAGGGAGAGGACCGAGGAGAGCGGCCGCAGCCACGCGGGCAGCACGTCCAGCGGCACCAGCAGCCCTCCGAGGATGAACACCGGGTACACCAGGGCTTCGGCGACCCGGATGGCCTTGCGCGAGAGCAGCAGCAGACAGGCCAGCAGCAGGCTCATGGCGAGCGCGGAGATCCAGGTCAGCACGGCCGCGAGGGTGAACCCGACCGGATCCGCGATGCTCGGCAGCGCGCCCAGCAGGGCCGAGGTGACGGTGACGGCGCAGACGATGACCACGGCCGCGATCGACGAGGCGGCCAGGCTCCGGCCGATCGCGACGGCCGCCAGGCCCAGGTTGCGACTGCAGATGCCGGGCAGGGTGCCCAGCCACAGGTCGGTCTTCAGGGTCAGTCCGGCCTGCCAGACGACGGCCGACCAGATCGCCAGCAGGGCGCCGCCGAGCACCACCCGCTCGCGGTCGGCTCCGTGCGGGCCGGCGGCGGTGAGCACCACGACGATGAAGACGACGGGCTGGAGGGCGCTGGAGACCACGAGCTGCGGCATCGAGCTCACCTTGACCTGCAAACGCGCCGCCGCGGCGATCGAGCGCAGCGCCCTGATCGGACGGCGCCGTTCCAACTCCTGGGCGGCGAAGGCGGGTCGGACACCGGTGCGGACCGCTTCGGTCGTCGAGCCGTTCACGCGTCCGCTCCCGCCGTGCGGGCGATGCTGGTGAAGACGTCCTCCAGACCGGACGGAACCACCCGGACGTCGGAGACGTGCGCGTCCGGCCAGGCGTCGGCGAGCTCGCGCAACGCCTGCGGGTGCCAGCGGTCCACCTGGCGGGTGAGCGTCCAGCCGGCGGCGTGGACCTCCAGCCGGGCGAACCCGTCCTCGGCCGGAGCCGGCGGCCGGCCGGTGCCGGTGATGGTCACGGTGGCCACGCAGCGTGCCTGGTCGAGGAATTCGGCCAGCGGGCGGTCATGGGTGATCCGCCCCTCCTGGAGCAGCACGATGCGGTCGCTGAGCTGCTCGATGTCGCTCAGGTAGTGGCTGGTGAGGATGATGGTCGTGCCCTCGTCCCGCATGCCGGCGACGGCCTGCCGGATGTTCTGGGCCTCCAGCGGGTCCAGGCCGACGGTGGGCTCGTCGAGCAGCAGCAGTTCCGGACGGGTGATCAGGCCGATCGCCAGGTGGAGCCGTTGCCGCATCCCCTTGGAGTACGTCTCCACGGCGCGGTCCGCGGCCCGGGTCAGCCCGACGAAGTCCAGTGCGTCGGCGGCCCGGTTCCGCAGGCCGGCGGACGGCACCCCGGCGAGGGTCGCGAAGAACCTCAGGTTGTCGCGGCCGCTGAGGCGTTGGTAGAGCCCGCGGTCGCCGCCGAGCACCACGGACAGGTTCTCGCGGGCCCTGCGCGGGTCCCGCACCACGTCGTGTCCGCACACCCGGACGCTGCCCGAGGTCGGCAGCAGCAGGGTGGACACGATCTTCAGCATGGTGCTCTTGCCGGCGCCGTTGAGGCCCAGGAGACCGACGATCTGGCCGGCCCCGGCCGTCAGCGAGACGCCCCGGAGCGCGTGGACCTCGGTCCCACGGTGGTCGAAGCTACGGGTCAGGTCCTCAATCTCCAGTACCAACACGGTCCTTCCGATCCCCTCTGGTGGGCGTGGCGGTGGCAGCGGCCCGGTCCCCGGGCCGCTCGTGGTCGGCGGCGGGCAGCGGCAGCACGCTGCCGTCCGGGGCCACCCCGACGCGCAGGTCGTCCGGCCGCGTCCGGCCGGGGGGCGGCGGCCCGGTGACGGCGAGCAGGACGGTGGCGCCGCCGGCGCGCAGGGCGGACAGGACCGCGGCCGCCTCGTCCGGGTCCAGTCGCCCGAGCAGGTCGTCGACCAGGACCAGGCCCGCGCGGCGGCAGAGCACCCGGGCGAGGCCGATCCGGGCCGGGTCCACCCGGCTCGACGCCGGCTCGACCGGGGTGTCGAGCCCGTACTCCGGACCGGTCGCCCCGCAGGTGCGCAGCGCCTCGGCGACGCGCTCGCGGGTGCAGGCCGGATCACCGAGGGCGACGTTGTCCCCCACGGTGCCGGCGATCAGGGCCGGCCGCCGGGGCACCAGGGCGACGGATCCCGGACGGGCGTCGAGGAAAGCGCCGGGCGAGCGGCCGTCCAGCAGGCAGGGAGGCAGCCGGGCGGACCCGAGCGCGGTGAGGTGGCGCAGCAGGCGGGTGCCCGCAGCCGGGTCCTCGCCGACCAGCCAGGCCAGGCCGCCGGCGGGGACCACGACCGCCTGCTCGGGGAACCGGACCTCGACCGCCGCGTCCACCGCCGCGTCCGGCGCCGCGGGCGGGGAGTCCCGGGCGGCGGACGCGGCGTCGGCCAACCGGGCCAGCATGACCTGGGCCCGGCGCCGTTCGCGCCACCGCCGGGCCGCCTCGGTGGCGGTGGCGGTGACCAGTGCCGTGCCGACCAGGTCCGCCAGCAGCGGTCCGCCCTCGGCACGCGGCGCGTGCCGGACGACGGCGGCGAGCACCGGTGCCAGGGCGGCGAGGGCGCGCGCGGCGGTCAGACCCGAACGGGACCACTGCCGTGCGCGCTCCTGCCGCCGGGCCTCGGCGAGGGCCGGGCCGGACGCCTGCTGCCAGGCCGTCACCGCCCAGCGCTGGGCCGAGACGGCGCGCAGCGACTCGGTCGCGTCGATGAGGTGGCGCAGGTCCTCGGCGGTCCTCGCGTCCGACGGCTCGCGGCGGCTCGACCGGCCGGCGAGTGCGGCCGGCAACGCGAACCCGAGGACGGCCGAGGCCAGCGCGATCGGGGCCTGGACGGGATCGACGGCCGCGAGGGCTCCGAGGGCGCACACCGGGACGGCCGGCGGGCCGACCGGATGCGGGTCGCGGACCAGCGCGTCGAGCAGCCCGGGCGCCGAGCGCCAGCGGTTGACCAGGTCCTCCGTGCCCCGGCTGTCGAGGTAGGCGCGCTCCGGCGCGGCGAGCCGTCGGCCGAAGGCGGCCCGGAAGGCCTCCAGGGTCCGCTCACCGGCGGCGGCGGTCAGTCCACCGGTGGCGGCGCCGAGGGCGAGCGGGACGGCGAGGACCAGGACGACGAGGGCGGCGGTGGCGCCCGGCGAGGTCGCGGTGGCGACGGACCGGTCGGCGGCGACCACGGCCGCGACGGCGGACGAGGCGGCGAGCGCGGTCGCGGCCAGGGCCCGGGTGCGGGTGCCCGGCACCAGCAGGGTCCGGCGGGCGGCCGTCGGCGAGCCCGCGGGTCGGGCGACCCGGGCGGCGGACCGGGCGGACCGGGCGGACCGGGCGACGGACCGAGCGACCCGGGCGACGGCCGTCCTGCCGGCCGCACGGGTGCGCACCCACCGCGCCCCCGCATCCGGGGAGCCGACCGGTCGCGGTGCGCGGGACCGCCGCTGCGGAGCGGCGAAGACCAGCGCGACGCCCGAGGAGAGTTCGGCGAGCCGGTCGAGCGGGATCCGCTCGCGCCCGGCGTCGGGGTCCAGCACCTCGGCGGTGCCCCGCCGGATCCCCGCCACCACCACGTAGTGGTCGCGGAGTTGGTGCAGGACAAAGGGCGTGGGCAGGCGGCGCAGTCCGTCGGCGCCGGTGACCCTGACGCCCTGGGCGGCCAGCCCGTGGCGCCTGGCGGTCGCGACGAGCGCGCTCGCCCGCAAGCCGGCCGGGCGGACGGCGGGCAGCTCGGCGGCGAGGTCCGCCACCGCGTCCCAGGCGCCGTGCGCCCCGAGCACCATGGCCAGGCAGGCCCGGCCGCAGTCGTACAGTCCGAGTTGCGGCAGGAAGGGGACCCGGGCGGACGTCGCCCGCAGCGACAGGCGGCGCACCATCTCCCACCCTTCCGGCGCGTGAGCCGGTCAGTCAACGTGTCGGTCAGCGAGGCGGGCTCCGCGGTGTGCCGCCCCCTGGGGAGCGGCACACCGCGGTGAGACTCAGATGGTCTCGTGGGCCATGGCGGCGCCGGTGACCAGCTCCAGGTCACCGTCCTCCAGGATCGCGACGACGTCGGCCGCGAACTCCTCGATGTTGAGCTCCATGTTCTCCACCTCCTTCCATCCCCTCGGTGTGACTCCATGTCATCACAGTTAATGACTAACAGTCAAGACAAGGAGTCAAAAACCTGCGGGCCCGGCCGTAGCGGCAGTCAAGATCAGGTCCACGGCACGGCCGAGGTCGGGCGCCTCCCGGACGAATCCGGCCGGCATTCCGAGGGCGGCGGAGGGGGCGGCGCCGGACCGGCCGCCGGGCGTCAGCAGGACCGCGCCCCGGCAGCCCGCGTGGAAGCCCGCCAGCACGTCGCTGACCATGTCCCCGACCATCCAGCCCGCCCGCGGATCGAGGCCGAGGTCCGCGGCGGCCCGGAGCAGCATCCCGGGCCCGGGCTTGCGGTCCGGGTGCTCGACCGCGGTCCGGTCCGCGCCCAGCGGCGCGACCGGGCAGAAGTACGCGGCGTCGAGCGACACGCCCTCGCGCAGCAGGAGCCGGTTCATCCGGGCGTCCACCGCCCGGTACTGGCCCTCGGTGATCAGCCCGCGCCCGATGGCCGACTGGTTGGTCACCACGCAGGTGACCCAGCCGGCCCGGGCGAGCCGGCGCAGCGCCCCGGCGGCGCCGGGCAGCAGTTCGACGTCGCGCGGGTCCCCGATGTGGTGGACGTCGCGGATGATCGTTCCGTCCCGGTCCAGGAAGACCGCGCGGCGCCCGGTCACCGGGACGGCAGCAGACCGGGCAGGGCCGGCAGGCCGAGCAGGCCGGTCGGGTCGTCCGGCACGCCGCCGGCGGGCGGTACGCCCCCGCCGGCGGCCTGCTCCTGCTCGACGGCCGTCCGCAGCAGCTGCGAAGCCGCGTGCGCGACCGAGTGGTGGACGTCCTCGATCACCCCGTAGTTGCTCGCGGCCACCCGGACGTGGATGTCCGCCAGGGCCGCCGCGCCCTGCGCGGTGTCCCCGGTCAGCGCCACCAGGAGCATCCCCCTGTCCACCGCCGCCCGGGCCGCGAGGACCACGTTCGGGCTGGTCCCGGAGCAGCTGATCGCCACGGCGACGTCGCCGGGCCCGGCGTAGGCGGCCAGCTGGTAGGCGAAGCACTCCTCGTAGGCGATGTCGTTGGAGATCGCGGTGACGAGCGGGGTGTTGTCGCTCAGGCAGAACGCGGCCAGCGGCGCGGCCCCGGCCACCGCAGCGGTCTTGACCAGGTCGGCGACGTGGTGGCTGGCGATCGAGGAGCTGCCGCCGTTGCCGAAGACGAACACCCGCCGACCGTCCGCGCGGGCGCCGACCAGGGCCTGCGCGTAGCGCGCGACGGCGGCCCGGTCCAGGCGGGACAGGGCCCGGTGGAGCGAGGTCAGATAGGCGTCGAGCTGACCGGGCCCGGAAAGCTGATCACTCGGCATCGCGTTTCCTCTCGAGATGGTGTCACATCGCAGCGCGCATTCTAGTCAATTTCCATGACAGATATATGACTATGATGACTAGAGTGTAGTCATCAAACCGCGCGGCTCTTCGGGAGGACACCGTGACGACCCTTTCCCCCACCGAGGCCCCGGCTCGGTCCCTGGACCAGCCGACACCGTGGTCGCGGCCGCACCCGCGGACCCGGATCGGCATCGCCGGTGCCGGTGGCGTGGCGAGCTTCGCGCACATCCCCGCGTACGGGCAGCTCGGACTCGTCCCGGTGGCGCTGTTCGACGTCTCCCCCGCCGCACTGGACCGCGCGGTCGCCGCGCTGGCGGCCACGGCGCCCGGCGCCACCGCGGCCGCACCCGCCCGGTTCACCTCGGCCGAGCAGTTCGCCGCGGCGCTGCCCGGCCTCGGCCTGGACGTCCTGGACGTGGCCCTGCCCTCGCCGGCCCACCACGACTTCGTGGCACTGCTGTTGGACGTCTGCGGCTCCCAGTGCCCGCCGCTGCTGGTCCAGAAGCCGCTCGACCAGGACGCCGCCTCCGCCCGGGCCCTGGCCGACCGCGCCGCCGCCCTCGGGGTGCCGATGGCGGTGAACCTCAACGGCCGCTGGGTACCGCCGTTCCGCAAGGCCGCCGAGCTGCTCGCCCAGGGCGTGGTGGGTGACGCCCCGCTGGTCTCCCTGGTCAACCGCGGACTCAACCGCAAGACCGGCACCGAGTGGCGCAGCCGGGTCACCCGGCTGATCGGCTACGAGATGGCGATCCATCACGTCGACCTGCTGCGCTGGATCTTCGGGCCGGTCTCCTCCGTCTACTCGGTGGTCCGCCACGTACCCGGCCTGGGCGTGGAGGCGGACAACGCCGCCGTGGTCACGCTGCGGTTCGCGTCCGGCGCGGTCGCCAACCTGATCGAGGACTGGACCTGCCGCGACGAAGGGGTCTGGCACTACCACCCGGAGGGCGAACAGCTGGTGGTCTCCGGCCCGAAGGGCACCCTGGTGGCCACCCCGCAGGAACTGCGGCTCACCACCGACCTGGTGGAGCACCGCTACACGACCAAACGGGCCTGGTTCCCGGACGCCTTCGCCGGCCCGATGGCCGAGTTCCTCGCCGCCCTGGCCGAGGGCCGGGACACCGAGCTGGCCGCCGACCGCCACGTCGAGGTGCTGGAGATCCTCGACGCGGTCTACGAGTCCTCCCGGACCGGGGAGTCGGTGCGCCCGGGCCCGGCGGCGGACGACGAACGGGCCGGCGCGGCACCCGCCCAGGGAGCGGCCCGGTGACCGCCCCCGCCGCCAGCCGCCCCGAGCCGTCCGACCGCCACACGCCGCACCGCCCGTCCGCGCGCAGCGCCCTGCTCGGCGGCGCTCCCGTCCGCTCCCGGCCGCTGCCCTCGGTGTTCGACGCCACCGGACGCCTGTTCGGCCCCGAGGAGCGGGAGGCCGTCGACGAGGTACTGCGCTCGGGCACGCTGACCCGCTGGGGCGGCACCGCCGTGACGGCGCTGGAGCGGGCCTGGGCCGACCGGCTGGGCGTGCGGCACGCCGTCGCGGTCTCCTCGGGCACCGCGGCCCTCCAGGTGGCCCTGGCCGCGCTCGACCTCGCGCCCGGCCGCGAGGTGGTGACCACCCCGGTCACCGACATGGGGACCGTGATCGCCATCGTCCGGGCCCAACTCGTCCCGGTCTTCGCCGACGTGGACCCGCTCACCGGCATGCTCACCCCCGAGACCGTCCGGGCGGCGATCACCGAACACACCGGCGCCGTGCTGCCGGTGCACCTGTTCGGCCGGCTGGCGCCCACGGCGGGCATCCGCGCGGTAACCGCGGAGTTCGGCGTGCCGGTGGTGGAGGACGCCTCCCAGGCGCACTTCAGCCGGGACCGCGACGGATTCGCCGGCACCGGCGGCGCGTTCGGCTGCTTCAGCCTCCAGCAGTCCAAGGTGATCAGCTGCGGCGAGGGCGGCATCCTGGTGACCGACGACGACGAACTCTTCGAACGCGCCGCGCTGTTCCAGAACAAGGGCTGGGCGCGCGAGCGCACCGGCGACCGCGCGTACCCGGTGCTCGGTGTGAACTACCGGATGCCGGAGCTCTCGGCCGCCGTGGCGCTGGCCCAGCTCCGGAAGGCGGACGAGATCATCGCCCGTCGCCGGAACTCGCACGCCGCGCTGGTGGTCGCACTGGCCGGGGAGCCCGACGTCCGGGTGGCCACCGAACGCGACGGGGAGCTGGCGAGCTGGTGGGCGCTGTGCGTGCAGTGGCCGGCGCTGCTGGCCGAGCCTGGCCTCGGCGCGGGGATCGCGGCGTCGCTGGCGGCCGACGGCACGCCCTTCGCCCCCGGTTACATCGGCGTCTCACCGCTCTACCTCTCCGACGCGCTGCGCGCGGTGCGGCCCGGCGAACCGCCGTGGTCGTTCCACCCGCGCCCACCACGCCACCGGCCCGGTGACTGCCCGGGGGCGGAGCGGTTCCTGCGGCACAGCTTCACCCTGAACTGGAACGAGGGCCTCACGCCCGACGACGCCCGGGACGTCGCCCGGGCGGTCGCCCGCGCCCTGCCCGCGGCCCGCGCCCAGCGGGACCGCGGCGCACGCGGACCGGAGGCCACGCCGTGCTGAGCCGACCGACCGCGCCGGACCCGACCGTGCCGGACCCGACCAAGCCGGACCCGACCGCGCCGAAGCCGACCGTGCCGGACCCGAGCGCGCCGAACCGGACCGCGCCGAACCCGGCCACCGGAGGTTTCGCGGGCTGGGCACTCGACCCGGGCACCCTCGGCTTCGCGCTCTCCTTCGAGCAGTACCTGACGGTCACCGCGGAGGCCGGCTACGACTGGGTCGAGGTCCCGGTGGCCGAGCTGGTCCGCCTCGGGCCCGCTGCCCTGCGCAACCTCTGCGACCGCCACGGCGTGCGCCCCGGGGTCTTCTCCTGCCCGTGGTCCGGCCCCTACAACGGCAGCGTCGACGACGAGCGGTTCGAACGGCGGCTGCGGGAACTGCCCGCCCTGCTCGACCTGGTGGCGGCGGCCGGCGGCGAGCGGGTGTCCGCGTTCTTCAACGGCGCCCGCGAGGGAATGCGACAGCTCGGCGGAGCCCAACTGGCCGAGCGCTGCGGGCGCCTCGCGCAGACGGCAGCCCGGCACGGCGTCCGGTTCTGCCTGGAACTCAACGACCCGCACCACCTGCGCGCCGCGGCGACCGTGCTGGCGCAGGCCGCCGGTTCCGCAGGCGGGCGGCCGCAGCTGCTGGTCGACACCTTCCACCTGTTCCGCGCCGGGTGCGGCCCGGACTGGATCGACGCACTGCCCGCGGGCGCGATCGGCTGGATGCACGTCAGCGGCGTGCCGCTCGGCACCGGCTCCGACGCCGACAGCGGCCCGCGGACCGCGCCCTTCCGGGGCCACCAGGACACCGGCGCGCTGCTGGACGCCGCGCACCGGGCGGGCTACCGGGGGCCGCTCTCCATCGAGGTGCTGCCCTCCCCCGCCCCCGGAACCGACCGCACGCAACTGGTCCGACTCGCCGCCGACCTGCTCGCCGCCGGGAGGAACGGCCTCGCCGGCCGGGCCGCGGCAGCCGCCGGCATCCGAACTGGAGGACAGGAATGACGACCACCGCCCAGAACCTCGCCACGCCCCCCGGCGTCCTGGAGAACCGCCACACCATGGAGGGCCTCAGGTTCGCCTGCATCCGGCTGATGGAACTGGCCTCGGCCGTCCTGGTCGGCATCGACGACACGGACACCAAGATCGCGCTCTCCCAGGACGTCTGGATCCTCGCCCAGTGCGCGGAGACGATCGGCGAGCGGCTGCCGGGCCTGCGCTCCCACGCCGAGGCGGCCACGCCGATCAGCGACGCCTTCGTGCACTTCAGCAACGACCTGGCCGCCGAGCCCGATCCGGTCGACCGGCTCGACCTGCTGACCCGCGCCGCCTACCCCGACCTGCGGGCCGCCGTCGCCGCGCACATCGCCCGGCTCGATCCGCTCGCCGACGAGGACAGCCGCGAGTGCCTCGACCTGGTCCTCGACCGGCTCGGCACCCTGCACCGCGCACCGGCCGGCCCCGGGGAGCGGCCCGACACCCCGTCCCCGCTCTTCGAGGCCTGCTCCCGCCCGCACGCCGGCCCCGGGCGCCTCACCGCCGCCGACTGCACCGCGGCGATGGCCGGGATCCCGGTCCGTCCCGGCCGCGACCCCCGGCTGCGCGAGCACCGGCCGGGAGTCGACCCGGCGAGCGTCGGCGAACTGTCCTCCTCGTACGAGATCACCGCGCCGCTGCACGACGTGGCCTTCAAGATCGAGCTCTGTGCGGCCGAGATCTGCGCGACGATCCTCGCCCTCCACCCGGAGGCGCCCTGGGGGCTGCGGTACGACCTGGCCAAGCAGGTCCGCGACGAGGGGCGCCACTTCGAGCTGCTGATCGCCCGGATGCGGGAACTCGGCGGCAGCGTCGGGGCGTACCCGGTCCGCTACCAGATCTGGGACAAGTTCCGGCTCGGCCGCACCCTCGCGGAGCGGATCACCATCGAGCAGCGGCTCGGCGAGGGCGTCGGCCTGGACGGCGGCCTGCGGGTCTACCGCTGGCTGCGCTCCATCGGCGACGACCGGACGGCACTGATCTTCGACTACATCAACGCCGACGAGGTCACCCACGTCGGCAACGCCAACCGCTGGCTGGAGGAACTGCTCGGCAGTGCCGAGGCGGTGCGACGGCTGGACGAACACGTGCGCGAGCTGCTCGCCGACGGCGGCATGGGGGTGCGGCACGTCATTCCGATCAACGCGGAGGACCGCGCGCTCTCCGGCTTCTCACCGGAGGAGATCGGAGAACTCCAACGGGCCTGGCAGCGGGAACGCGCCGCCCACTGACCAGCCGGGCTGCCCGGGCGATGCCGCCCGGGCAGCCCTTCCGCTTTCCGGCTCCCCCGGATCTCCCGGCTCTCCCGGCTCTCCGTGCTTCCCCGGCTCTCCCTGCTCTCCCGATGCTCCCGACCGAGGAGGTCACCGTCATGACCCAGCCGACCGACCCACCACGGCCGACCGCGGTGGAGCCCGCGGCCGGGCCGGCGACCGCCGGCCCACGGCTGCTGCGGGACCCGTTGACCGGGCGGCAGGTGCTGATCGCCGCCCACCGCCGGCACCGGCCGCAGGGCGGGTCGGACGACTGCCCGTTCTGCCCGGGCGGCCAGGAGGCGCCCGAGCCCTACCTGGTCCGCTCGTTCCCGAACCGCTGGCCCGCCCTGCCGGGGCGCAGCGAGGTGGTGCTGTACAGCCCCGACCACGACCGCGGGCTCGGCGACCTGAGTCCCGTGGAGGTGCGCCGGGTCGTCGACCTGTGGGCCGAGCGCACCGAGGCGCTCGGCCGGCGGGAGGACGTCGGCTACGTGCTCGTCTTCGAGAACCGCGGTGCCGAGGTGGGAGCCACCGTCGCGCACCCGCACGGTCAGGTCTTCGGCCTGCCGGTGGTGCCCGACCTCGCCGCCGCGGAACTCGGCGCCGCCGGGTGCGTGCTGTGCGAACAGCCGGTGGACCCGGACCTGGCGGTGGTCCGCACGCCGCACTGGGTCGGCCATGTGCCCGAAGCCGCCGGCTGGCCCTACGAGTTGCGGATCGCCCCCGTCCGGCACCTTCCGGACCTGCCCTCACTCGGTCCGGCCGACCGGGACGAGCTGGCCGCCCTGCTCTCCGACTGCGTGCGGCGGCTGGACCGGGTCGCCGGTGGCTCCATGCCCTCGATGATGTGGATCCACCAGCGCCCGCCGCACGGCCTCTGGCCCACCGCGCACCTCCACGTCCACCTGGTGGGGCTCTGGCACAGCCCCGGCCGCCCCCGCCTCGTCGCGGCCGGCGAGCACGGCTCCGGCATCCTGGTCAACCCGCTGGACCCGCGCACCGCGGCCGCCCACCTGCGCGGCGCCGGGTCCTGAGCCGGACACGCGGACGGCCTTCGCCCGATCACCGGCTCCGCCCGGAGCGGAGGGGATCGGCGCGAAGGCCGAGGGGGACCGGCGCGAAGGCCGAGAGGGACCGGTGCCAGCGCCGAGGGCGGATCGGCGCGAGCACCGGAGCAGGACGGGCGCCGTACCGGGGCCCGGCACGGCGCCGCGGGTCAGCCGCGCTTGACCGTGAGCGGCAGCATCCGGCGGGGCTCGAACGGGACGACCGAGTCCCCGTCGTAGGCGTTCGCCTTCGGCAGGACGCCCGCCTGCTGCCAGATCTTGCAGCCGCCCGCGCACAGGCCGTCCTTGCGCCAGCCGCAGTCCGTGCACTGGTCGTAGGGGAAGAAGCGCAGCTCGTCCCGGAACTCGCGCGGTCGGCCCGAGTGCCACAGCTCCCAGAACTCGTCCGGGGTGATCAGCTCCAGGCTCTCCCGGTCCTTGTAGATGTTGATCAGCGGATGGTCCACCCAGTGGGAGCAGCCCAGCACCTTGCCGCCCGGCTCGATCACCACCGTGTTGCCGGTGGCCGCCTCGCAGCCGGTGCCGATCACCTCGGCGGCGAACATCTCGCCCAGCAGCTCGTGGTCGAAGTGGCAGAGCGGCACCTTGTTCTTCTCCCGGTTGAAGACGAACCGCACGCCCAGCTCGGCCTGCAGCCGGAAGAGCTGCTCGCTGAGCCGGGCGAGCGCCTCGGGCCCGGAGGCGACACCGGTGTCCAGCTCCTGGATGACGTTCGGCACCCCGTAGTTGATGTAGATGGTCCGGCAGCCCAGGGCGACCAGGTTGTCCACCACCTTGCGGACGTTCGCCAGGTTGGAGTCCATGACCGTCAGCATGGGGTACAGCGGCCAGTCCCGTTCGACCGCGAGGCGCACCGCCTTCATGGCCTTGTCGTAGCTGCCGGGGATCCTGGTGGCGGTGTCGTGCTCCTCCGCGGTGTGCCCGTGCAGGCTGATGCAGCCGCCCTTGAGGCCGGCGTCGACCAGGGCCTGCCCGAAGGCCGGGTCGGAGATCTTCACGCCGTTGGTCACCACCCAGCCGCCCATGTCCTTGCTCCGGGCGTACTCGACCACGTCCAACAGGTCGCGGTGGATCGTCGGCTCGCCGCCGAGCAGGGTGAAGGTGCTGATCCCGATCGACTCCATGAAGTCGATCCCCTTGTACGCCTCTGCGGCGCGCATCGTCTTGGGGGTGCCGAAGACCTCGGAACCCGCGTAGCAGAACGAGCACTTGAGGTTGCAGGCGTAGGTCATGACCAGCACGCCCTTACCCATGGTTATCGTCTGACCGGCCGCCATCGGCCTCTCCTCTCGGTGGAACAGCATGCTTGGGACGTGCCGGGGCGTCACTCGGACGCACGGCGGAGCGCGGTCAGCGCGGTGCGGCAGCCCCGCTGGACGGTGGCCACGTCGCTGTCGGCCAACTCGGCCGCATAGCGCCGGGCGTTGGGCACCGGAACGGCCGACCTGAGCGGGAACCGCTTGCTGGTGTCGGGGGTCTCCTCGGACCCCGGCCGGGCAGCCGCCCAGACCGCTGGATCGAGCCCCAGGAAGTCGGCCAGCCGGACGCTCTGCCGCTCGCGCAGCTCGGGCGAGGTGAGGAGTTCGTAGTCGACCACGAGCAGCCGGTCCGGGGCGGTCCGGGCGAAGGCCAGCGCCGCCCGGGCGGAGTCGCACCAGTCCTGGACGAAGGCCGCGGCGGACATCACCAGCCAGGCGACGCTGCCGACCGGAGGGCGCCCGCCCAGTTCGACCCTGGCGCGCCGCAGCATCGAGGCGAACACGTCGACCGGGTCGCGGTGGACGAAGACGAAGCGGCTGTTCGGCAGCGCGACGGAGAGCTCGGCGAAGCGGTAGTAGTGGAACGGGAACTTGTCCAGGATCCGTTCGGCTCCGCCGGCCCGCGCGGTGAGGGCGAAGAAGTCCCGCACCACGTCGCGGCGCCGGCTGATCCGCATGGCGGCCCGCCGCAGCCCCAGCCGCCGGTCGGCCCGCGACCAGCCGCGCACGACCACGCTGTCCACGTCGTCGGTGAACCGCTCGAAGACCTCGTCCCCGAAGACCGTCCTGGTCAGCACGGACTCCAGGGCGTCGCGGACCGGGCCGAGCGGTCCCCGGCGGGCCAGGAAGGCGCCCAGGCCATCGCTGCCGCCGAGCGACTCGGTCCAGTGCGGCCAGCCCTGGGCGGCGATCCGTCCGAAGTCCAGTCGCGGGCTCATGTAGAAGCTGAGGGCGGTCTCGTGCGCCGAGTCGCCCATCTCCCGGGTGCGTTCGGCGGCACCGAACTCGGCGTGCTGGGCGAGCATCCGGTAGAGCAGGGTGGTTCCGCTGCGCGGATAGCCCGCGACGAACACCGGGTCGTTGTCGAGCACCCGTGCCGCGGCACCTGTCGTGCGGTTCATCGTTCGACCTTCCATGGCCGGGTCGGGCGGCGGCGTGCCAGCAGTTGCAGACTGCCGGTCAGCGGGCCGAGGCTGCGGATCACGAAGGCGGCCGAGGCCGCGACCGCCCCGGCCGCCAGCAGCCGCAGCGGCAGGCGCCCGACCCCGGAGCGGTCGGCGCCGCCCGGCAGGCGGCGCAGCTGGCGGAGCGTCTGCAGGTAGCCGCCCTGGACGTACCAGAGGTGCAGCGCCAACAGGACGGCCAGCAGGGCGGGTTGACCGGCGACGGCGGCGAGCAGGGCGGCCACCGTCCACAGCGCCGCGCGCCAGGCCCAGGCCAGGTTCCGGCCGTGTCCCGCGGCCAGCAGGGCCCACCACTGGAGCCGGCCGGGGCGCACGCCCAGCTCCGCCCGGAAGGCCCGCAGGTCGGTGTCGAAGCGGGCCGAGCCGTGGAACCAGAACCGGGACTGGCGGATGGTGGACAGCGAGTCGGGGGCCACGTCGCAGTAGTCCAGGGCCGGGACCGGGGCGATCTCCGCGCCGAGCAGGGACGCCTGGTAGCCGAGGGCGAGGTCGTCGTTGGGGCTCAGGGTCGGGAAGCCGCCGATCCGCTCCAGGAAGTCGGCCGAGACGAAGCAGCCGTGCCCGATGCAGTAGGCGAGCGGGCGGAGGGTGCCGCGCCGTGCCCGCGCCGAGTAGCGGCGGTACAGCTCGTACTCGAAGCCCAGGGCCCAGCGGGTCTGCGCGAGCGCGTCGGGCAGGGCCAGGGCGGCGCGCAGGCCCCGCATGTCGCCGAGGTTGCGGCAGTAGCAGGAGACCTGCTGGAAGATCTCCGGAGCCGCCGCGCCCTGCGCCCCGCGGACCGCCACTTGCCCGCTCATCCGGTCGAAGACGGCCAGGTCGGGCTGCGAGTCGGCGTCGTAGACCCCGACGTACACGGTGGACCGGTCCGCTCCGCGCCGGTCCGACCAGGCCCGCAGGGCGGCGTTCAGCTGCCCCACCTTGCCGCCGGCCGAGGCCGGGGCGGTGACCAGCCGGAAGGCGGTCCGGCCGAGTTCGGCGTTGAGCCGGTCGGCCACCTCGGCCGCCGCCTCCGCGGTCGTCGGCCGCGGTTCGGCCGCGAGGATCCGGCCGAGCGCCGCTTCGTCACCGGTGGCCAGGGCGGCACGCACCCGCGGGTGCGCCTCGGGGCGGACCGCCCTGGTCAGCGCCTCGTCCAGCCCCTCGCTCCGGCGCTGCCCGGCGGCCCGGCGCAGCGCCTCCACCGCCCGGCTCCGCTCGTGCTCCTCGCGTTCGGAGACGGCGATCACCACCTCCAGCGGCACGCCCGCCCTGATCGCACCGGCCAGGTGCGCGCAGGCCCGGTCCACCACCCGGTCCTCGCGCAGCATCGGCATCAGGACCGCGAAGCGGACCGGAGGCGTTCCGCTCGCCGGCGGCGGGGGCTGGGTGCCGGCCCGGCGCAGCGCCGCGACGGTGCGGGCGCTGCCGACGTGGAGCCGGGCGGCCGCCAGGGCGAAGTACCCGGCGGCCGGGATTCCGATCGTGTAGCTGAGTACGGGCAGCAGGTCCATCTGGTCCGGGCCTTGTCGTCGAACGGGTGGGGAGCCGGACGGGCCTACCGGCTCACCCAGTGGTCGGAGCGCACGGACTCGGAGAGCGCGAGGGTGTCCTCGGTGAGCCGTACCAGGTGGTCCCAGTCGCGGTCGGCGTGCCGGTCGGCGGCCAGGTCGTCGAGGTAGTCGCTCATCGCCAGCCCGAAGCTGTCGGGGAACCAGGAGGAGGTCAGCTGTTCCCCCGGCAGGGTCTGTCCGGGGCGCGGCCGGTGCCAGACCCGGAGCGTGTTGTCGCCGAGCCCGGCGACCGTGACCCGTTCGCTGGTCGCGGAGATGACCCCCGCGGAACCGGAGATCACCACCTCCTCGAAGGGGTGCCCGGTGGCGAGGCCGAATTCCGGCATGGTCCAGTCCTCCAGGAGCTGGACGGTCACCCCGCTGCCGTACTCGACCGTTCCGGCCAGCCAGTTGGCCTGCTCGATCAGCTGCCCGGGGTGGCTGCCGGCCCGGGCCGACATCCGGACGGCCGGGCCGAACCAGGACGAGCAGAGGTCGAGGTGGTGGATCGCCATCTCGTGGACGATGTAGGTGTCGATGGTGTGGTCCCACCGGCCGGGCTCGCGGTCCCACCAGTCGCGGTTGCGGATCGTGCACAGGTAGGGCCGGCCGATGGCACCGCCCTCCAGCAGCTCGCCCACCTTGCGCCAGGCCGCGACGTGACGTCCGGTCAGGTTGAGGCGGGCCCGGGCGCCGTCGGCCCGCAGCCGGGCGATCTCGCGCAGTTCTCCCTCGGTGGTGCAGAGCGGCTTCTGCACCAGCATCGGCTTCCCGGCGTCGGCGACCGCGCGCATCAGGTCCAGGTGGCTGGCCGGCGGGGTGGCGATGTCGACCACCAGGACGTCGTCCCGTCCGGCCAGCTCGGCGACGTCGCGGACGACTCCGGGCACCCCGAACTCGGCGGCCACCTCGCGGGCCAGCCGCTGGTCCAGGTCGCACAGGACGGTGACCGGCAGCCCGAGCGTGCGGTACGCGGGCAGGTGGGCGTAGCGGGCCACACCGCCGACGCCGACGATGGCGATGCCCGCGGCGGGCTCTGTCACGGGAACTCCCGGTGCGCGTCGAAGTTGTTGACGAAGTGGATGATCTTGTTGAGCTCGTGCGCCTTGCACAGCGGCGGGCACTTGCGCACGTCGATGGTCGGCAGCAGCTTCCGGCGCTGCTCGCCGTCCCAGATCTCGGCGAACCGGCGCTCGTTGATGTTGCCGAAGGACCAGCCGCTGTCGCCCTTGAAGGCGCAGCACAGGTCGACCGAGCCGTCCGCCCCGACGGTGGCCAGCAGCTCGTTGCCGCGGCAGACGGTGTAGCTGCGGCCGTAGTCGTCCTGCCGGACCACGTCGGTGAACTTGTGCTCGAGGAAGCGGATCTCGAAGCCCTCGTCCTGCAGCGGGCGGACCTGCTCCATCTGCGCGGCGAGCGCGTCCCACAGCGGCGACCCCTCGCCGAACTGCTCGTTGGACCGCTCGTAGTGGACGATCGGCTTGACCTGGAAGTAGTCCACCCCGGCCCGCTTGGCGCGCCGCGCGCCCTCGGCGAGGTCCTCGACGTTCGACTCGTCCACCAGGAAGGAGAAGCCGACCACCAGCCGGGACCCGGCGGCGTCGCGCTCCTCGCAGAGGGCGGTGATGTTGCGCAGCACGACCTCGTAGAGCGCGCTGTTGACCCGGTGGGTACGGGCGTAGACGCCCGGGGTGCCCGCGTCCACGCTGAGGCGGATGTAGGAGAAGTGCTGGACCAGGGTGTTGCGCAGCCGCGGGCCGAGCTTCACGCCGTTGCTGTTGATGCCCTGCTTGAGGCCCAGTCGTGCGGCGTACTCGACGACCTCCTCGAGGTCCTTGTGGACGGTCGGCTCACCGCCGCCGGTCCAGGTCACCGACTGCACGCCGATGCTGTGAGCGTCGTCGAGCAGCTCCAGCATCCGCTCCTTCTCCAGGACCTCCTTGCGCTCGTGGAGGTACCCGTAGGTGCACCAGGTGCAGCTCTGGTTGCAGATGTTGATCGGGTTGATCTCCAGGTTGATCGGCCGCATCGGCTCCGGACTGCGCGCGGCCAGCAGAACGTCCGGGTGGGCCAACAGCTTCATCGGCGAGAAGTTGTCGGCGAGATCCAGGGTCGGCCGGGCCGCCCGGGTCATGCGCTCACCAGTCATGACGTTGACGATATGACTTAGAGTCAAGTTGGTCAAGAACTGAATTGACATCGCTGACTAACTGGCATTACACATGGTCATCGACAGTCCACGCACGTGGGCGCGGCCTCGGGGAGGGGGACGACGTGGAGCAGCACCTGGCGCACCGGTTGATGGACCAGCTCGCACGTCGGGGCGGCCTGCACCGCGTCCCGCCCGCCGAGGTGATCGCCCCCAGCGGGGACTCGACGCTCTTCGTCTCGGCCGGCATCCAGCCCTGGCGCGAGTGGGCCCTGTCGGGGCGGCCGGAACGGGCCGGCCGGGTGGGCCTCCAGTGGTGCGTCCGCACCAACCGGTTGGAGGCGGCCGGCGCCGGCGGCATCCAGACCGCGTTCGCGATGGTCAGCGACGTACGCCGGGGCCGGATCGAACGCATCCGCTACTTCGAGGAGTTGCTGACCGCCTTCCAGGCGATCGGCCTCGACCCGCGCCGCCTCGGCTTCCTCACCGCGCGGGACTCCGCCGGGCGGCCGCTGGACGACGCGACGCACCGCGCCCTGACCCGGCTGGGCATACCCGCCGACCGCCTGGCGACCCGTCCGCACCGGATGTCCGCGCCCTTCCCCGGCGGCCCGTTCGGCCCGAACGTGTTCGTCCTGGTCGACCACGGCTCCGCACAGGTGCCGCACCGCGGCTGCACCCCGGGCTGCACCCCGGACTGCACCTGCGGACGCTGGTTCCACTTCTGGAACTGCGAGTTCCTGGACCTCCAACTGGACGGCGCCGGACGGCACGAACCGGCCGACCGTCCCCTGGTCGACTCCGCGGGCGGCAGCGAACGGCTCGCCTGCGCCGTCCTCGGCCGACCCGACGCCTACACCCTGCCCGCCCTCGCGTCGGTGCACGCCCACGTCACCACGATGGCGCGGGGCGACACCGCCGGCACCGACACCGCCGCGCTGCTGCGCCGGGTCACCGACCACGCCAGGACGGCGGCGCTGCTGCTGGGCACCGGGGTCGTCCCCGGCGGCAAGCGGCACGGGCACGTCCTGCGCCGGATCCTGCGCCGGGCCTTCGTCGCCGCCGAACTCCTCGGCGCCGCACCGCACCGGATGGTCGGCCTGGTCGCCCTGGCCGCCGCCGCGCACCGCGGCTGGCCCGGCTTCCCGCCCGTCCCGGACCACCGGCTGGCGATGGTCGGGGCCGAGTCCGAGGCGTTCGCCGCCTTGCTGGCCAACGGCCGCCGGGCGTACCGGGACCTGACCCACGGTGCCGCCGGCCTGACGGCCGAGACGGTCTTCCGGCTCAAGGCGGAGCGCGGCATCCCGCTGGAGATCGTGCTCGAGTGGTGCCGCCGCGACGGCCGGTCGGTCGAACTGCCGGACATCACGGAGCAGATGGCGCTGGAACAGCGCACCTCCCGGGTCGGCTACGCCCCGCGTCCCGGCTCACCCGTCCCCGCCGCACGGCGACCCGCCGCCTCCCCCGCCGTTCCCGCGGCGGGGCCGTCCGACTCCTCACCGAGGTCACAGTCATGAGCCAGAGCATCACCGCCGACCAACTCCGCTCGCGCTACCTGGCGTTCTTCACCGAACGCGGGCACACCGTGATCCCCAGCGCCTCGCTGATCCCGGACCGGGATCCCAGCGTGCTGTTCACCACGGCCGGCATGCACCCGCTGGTCCCCTACTTCCTCGGCGCCGAACACCCCGTCGGCACCAGGCTGGTGGACTACCAGAAGTGCGTGCGCACCAACGACATCGAGGAGGTGGGCGACGCCACCCACCTGACCTTCTTCGAGATGCTCGGCAACTGGTCGCTCGGCGACTACTTCAAGGCCGAGTCCATCCGGTGGAGCTACGAGTTCCTCACCCGCGCCGACTGCCTGGGCATCGACCCGGCGCGGCTGTGGGTGACCGTCTTCGAGGGCAACCAGCTGGTCGAGCGGGACGAGGAGTCGGCCGCGATCTGGCGCGGTCTCGGCCTGCCCGAGGAGCGGATCGTCTTCCTCTCCGAGGAGCACAACTGGTGGGCGGCCGGGCCCGAGGGCCCCTGCGGGCCCGACACCGAGATCTTCGTGGACCTCAAGGGCACGCCGTGCCCGGACGAGGAGCCCGGCGCCTGCCTTCCCGGACTCTGCGGCGGCGGGCGGTTCTTCGAGATCTGGAACAACGTCTTCATGACCTTCGACCGGCGGGCCGACCGGGTGGAGCCCCTGCCGAAGCGCAACGTGGACACCGGCATGGGCCTCGAACGCACGCTGGCCGTGCTCAACGGCTGCCCCACCGTCTACGAGACCTCCTGCTTCACCCCGATCATCGCCGCCCTGCTGGAGGCCTCCGGGCGGACGGCCGAGGAGGTGGACGGCGATCCGGAGCTGACCCGCGCCGTGCGCATCCTCAGCGACCACCTGCGCACCTCGGTCTTCATCCTGGGCGACCACAACCAGGTCTCCCCCGGCAACCAGGGCGCGGGCTACGTCCTGCGCCGGCTGATCCGCCGCTCGGTGCGCTACGCGCAGAAGCTCGGCCTGGCGCCCGGCGCGTGGGCGGCCACCGCCGACACCGTCATCGGGATGTACGGCGAGGTGTACCCGGAGCTGCCGGCCGCCCGCGAGCGGATCATCGACGAGATCACCAAGGAGCAGGAGCGGTTCGGCCGCACCATCGAACGCGGCACCGCCAAGCTGAGCCAGGAGCTGGCGGACCTGCGCGCCCGGGGTCGCGACACGCTGCCCGGGGACGTCGCCTTCCACCTCTACGACACCTACGGCTTCCCGCTCGAGTTCACCGTGGAGATCGCCGCCGAGTCCGGCATCGGCGTGGACGTGGAGGAGTACCGGAACCGGTTCGCCGTCCACCGCGAGAAGTCCCGCTCCACGGCGGCGGCCAGCGGACTCGCCGACGACAGCGAGGAGAGCGTGCGCTACCACACCGCCACGCACCTCACCCACGCGGCGCTCCGCCAGGTGCTCGGCGACCACGTGTTCCAGAAGGGCTCCAACATCACCCGGGACCGGATGCGGTTCGACTTCTCCCACCCCCGGGCGATGACCGCCGAGGAGATCGCCGCGACCGAGGCCCTGGTCCAGTCCTGGATCGAGGAGCGCATCCCGGTGACCGCCTCCGTCATGCCCCAGCCCGAGGCCCGGGCGGCGGGCGCGATCGGCCTGTTCGACGAGAAGTACCAGGGCGATGTCTCGGTCTACCGGATCGGCACCCGCTCCTTCGAGTTCTGCGGCGGCCCGCACGTGCGCAACACCGGCGAACTGGGACGCTTCCGGATCGTCAAGGAGCAGTCCTGCGGCGCGGGCGTGCGTCGCATCCGCGCGGTCCTGGCATGAGCGGCCGGCAGGCGGTGCCGTCCCGGCCGCCCGGGGTCCCGGCCTCGTCGGGGGGAACCCGGGACGTGACGGAGCCGGGCGTGACGGAGCCGGACGCGGGGGAGCCGGGCGTCACGGAGCCGGACGCGGCGGGGCCGGACGCCGATCAGGCCCACCGGGTGATGGTCGTCGCGAGCGCCCCGATGCGGGTGTCGCTGGCCGGCGGCGGAACCGACCTGCCGAGCTACGCCGACCGCTTCGGCGGCGCGGTCGTCGGCACGGCCATCGACCGGCGGGTGTGCGTGGTCCGCTACCCCGGCCGGTTCACCGGCGGGCTGCGCGCCGCCTTCGACGAGGTGGAGGAGGTCGAACGGCCGGAGGACCTGCGGCACCGCTTCGTCCGGGCCTCCCTGGTGCGCACCGGCAACCCCACCGACCTCCAGCTCGGCTGCTTCAGCGACGCCCCGGGCGGCGTCGGCCTGGGCGGGTCGGGAGCACTGACCGTGGCGCTGCAGGCCGCCCTGCGCCACCCCGGGCGGCCCGGACCGACCGAACTCGCCGAGCAGGCGAGCGCGGTGGAGATGGTCGACCTGGATCGGCCGGTCGGCAAGCAGGACCACTACTTCGCCGCGCTCGGCGGGCTGCGGCTGCTGCGGATCGGCCGCGACCGCAGCGTCCGGGCGGAGCTCCTGCCGAACCGGCCCGAGGTGGTGCGCTACCTCGACGAGCGGTTGCTGCTCTTCTTCCTCGGCGGCCGACGGGACGCCGGCCGGTCCCTGGCCGCCCAGGCGGGCCGGACCGACCGGGCGGACCCGGCGACCCTGCGCCTGCTGCACGGGATCGGCGAGCTGGTCGGCACCTGCGTGGACGCCCTGCGGCACGGCCGGGTCGACGAGTTGGGGCCGGTGCTGGACGCCCACTGGGCGCTCAAGGCGGAGCTCTCCGGCTCCACCGGGGGCGCCGCGGTCGAACGGGCCCGGGCGATCGCTCGGGAGGGCGGCGCGGACGGCAGCAAGCTGCTGGGCGCGGGCGGCTCCGGGTTCCTGCTGGTCAGCTGCCGGGAGGGCGGCCAGCCGGACGTCCGGGCCGCGATGGCGGACGCGGGGCTGCCCGAACTGCCCTTCCGCAGCGACCCACGGGGCTGCCGGGTCCGGTCGTTGCGGCCGGACGGCCGGTAGCCCGGCCGACGGCCAGGGGCTGCTGGCGGGCGGGGCGGCGGGCGATGGCGGGGGTGGCGGGCGATGGCGGGGGTGGCGGCTCGTGGTGGCGCGGCCGACGGCCAGGGGCTGGTGGCCGTGAGCTGGCGGCCGGTGGCCCGCGGCGCGGTCGGCCGCGGGTTCCGCTAGAGGGTCAGGGCGGGAGCGAGCGGTGCGGACAACCGCTCGCCGGCTGCGAGCCGTCGCGGCGGCCGACCGCTCTCGACCAGCCAGGCGGCGTCCGCGCCCGAGGAACGGACGCCGTCCGGGCCGATCACCAGGCCGCCGCGCTCGCCGAGTGCGATCACCCCGCCGTCGTGGTCCCGGGCCCAGGCCGCGGCCGCGTCGGCTTCCTCCGGGCGGTAGTGCGGCCACACGCTCCAGCCGCCGAGCAGGTCGCTCCCCCGGGTGTCGGAGGCCGACGCGACGCCACGGTCCAGGTGGGCCGTGGTGCCGATGTCCCGGCCGAGCACGGCCGCGCCCGCACTGCCGCCGTAGAGCGCACCGCCCGCCGCCACGTAGGCCCTCAGCACGTCGAGCGCTCCGGTGGTCCGCAGCACCGTGAGCAGCCTCGCGGTGTCGCCGCCGCTCAGGTACACGCCGCCGTACCCGCGCAGCGCCGCGAGGTCGGGCGCCGGCCCCGCCGACCACATCCCGATCCGGGCGATGCCCAGCGGTTCGAGCGCCGACCGCAGCCAGTCCCGCCCGGCCTCGTAGTCCCGAGCGGACAGGTCCTTGGCGAGCGGCACGTACAGCACCGCCGAGCCCGCGACCCGCGCGGCGAAGGCCCGGTCGATGCCCACCGAGTCCTCGGCCCCGCCGCCGCCCGCCAAAAACACCCTGCCCGTCACCTGGCGCTCCCCATCCCCGGCCACCGCCGGCCGCTCGCCGTGCCTCCTCCGGACGCGCCACTCCGGCGGCGTCCCGCCCCCGGCAGCCTAGCGATCGGCTCTCGACCGGGCTCCGGGTACGACGCCCCACCTCTTGACTGAGCATTGACTGGCGGTCACGCGCCTTGTCATGATGGGCGCGTCCCTCCAGCCCGGAGCAGCACAGCTGTCCGGATCCGCCAGAGAGGTGGGTCATGACCGTCTCGCTCGGCCCCAAGGCCGCCGACCCTCAATCCGCCGGCCTTCAGGCCGCCGACCCGCAGACCGCCGGCCCGTCCGAGGACCCGCACGCCCTCGCGATGTACGACTACCTCCACGGCCTCTTCCAGCCGCCGTTCCGCTACCTGCGCGACGACGGCGTCGCCACCGAGGATCCGATCGAGCGCCGGTTCGAGCCACCGGAGCGGTTCCGTGACTACGAGCGGCGCGCGTTCGAGAAGGCCGCCGGGCGGACGCTGGACATCGGCTGCGGGGCCGGCAAGCACCTGTGGCCGCTCCAGCGGGCCGGGATCGAGGCGCACGGCATCGACATCTCCCCGCTCGCGGTCCGGATCTGCCGGGACCGCGGCCTGACCGACGTCTCGGTCATGGACGCCATGGAACTCGACTACCCCGGCGGGCACTTCGACAGCATCCTGCTCTTCTCCAACGGCCTCGCCATGGGTGGGACACCGGCCGGGGTCGAGCGCCTGCTCACCGAGTGCCACCGGGTCAGCGCCCCCGGCGGGCGGATCCTCCTCACCAACACCGACGTCTCCCGCACCGAGGATCCGCGCAACATCGCCTACCAGCGGGCGAACCGCGAACGGGGCGACCTCCCGGGCCGGGTGCGGCTGCGCTCCTGGTACCGGGACCAGGTGAGCGAGGAGTTCGACTGGCTGTTCATGTCGCCCGAGGAACTGACGGCGGCCGCCCGCGCCACCGGCTGGCGGGTGGCCGAGGTGGACGGCACGCCGTGGGGCGGCTACGCGGCCGTCCTCGAGCGCCTGCCCCACTGATGGCCCCGACCAGCCGAGAGGACCGCCCCCATGCCCCCCGCCACCTCGCAGCGCCCCCCGCACCGATCCCCGCTGCCGCAGCCGCTGCCGCAGCCGACGCCGCACCAGCCGCACCAGCCGCACCAGCCGCACCAGCCGACGCTGCACGATTGGGTCGGTGACACCGAGCGCTTCCACGCCACCCACTGGCGCCGCCGCCCGGGGGTCTTCCGGCCGGAGCAGCCGATCGCTCCGAACCTCACCCTCGAACAGATCGACACCGCGTTCGCCGGCGGCCTCCTGCACCAGCCCTACGTCGAGATCGCCCACGCGGACGACCCGGTGGCCCCGGAGACCTACTCCACCAGCCGGAACGTGCTCGGCACCGCCAACGGCGGCTACGTCGACAGCGTCCGGATCCGCGAGCTGCTCGACGGCGGCGCCACCCTCCTGCTGCGCAACGTCGACCACTGGCACCCGCCGACGGCGGAGCTCACCGCCCGCCTGACCGAGGAACTCGGCCGCCGGGTGGAGGCGTTCTTCTTCATCACCCCACCGGGCAGCCAGGGCCTGCCGCTGCACCGGGACGACGCCGACGTCCTCATCCTGCAGGTCAACGGAAGCAAGCGGTGGCACGTCCACGAGGGCCCCGAGGACGAGGACTGGCGGCCCGGGCGGGTCACCGGGGAATGCCCCGCCGTACTGGAGACCACCCTCCGGACCGGCGAAGTGCTGTACATCCCAAGAGGTTTCGCCCACCGCGCCACCGGGGATTCGGGGCTCTCGGCCCATCTGTCGCTGACCGTCCGCGAGCCGGGCAGCCAGCAACTCTTCGGCGCCCTGCAGCGGTTGCTGATGGCCGGTCTCAAGCTACCGCCCCGCCCGGTGGACGACGCCGCACTGCTGGAAACGGCCGGGACCATGCTCGGCCACCTCGCCGAGCGCCTGGCGTCGCTCACCGCGGCGGACGTGCTCGAGGCCGCCCGGGCCGCCCAGCGCGCCGGGTTGCCGGACCACGCCGCCCCGGGGCTGGCCGCGCTCGCCCGCGAACTGGCCGACCGGCCGCGCCCGGCCCCGGTCGCCTGAGCCGCCGGCCACACCGCCGTTCCGACCGCCCGACCAGCCCGACGCCCCGGCCGGCCCGACGTCCCAGCCGGCCCCGCGTCCCGCCCAGCCCGATCGCCGCACCCGTGCCACCGCCGCCCGCCGCCCGCCGGTCGGGCGGCCGCGGGCCTTCCGGGCGCCCGGGCCGGCCCCACCGGTCAGGCGCGGTTGCCCGCCCGCAGTTCGTGGTCCGCGACCGCGAGATCCAGCAGCGACACCTCCACCGCCTCCTCCCGGCACCAGGCCAGCGAGACCGCCAGCGGCACCCCGTGCTCGGAGCGCAGCCGCAGCAGCACCGCCGCGGTCCGCTCGGGGTCGCGCAATCCGCCGCGCGCCCGCCGGAACCGGTCCCGGCCCACCTCGACGGCCCGCTCGAGCGCCGCCGATTCACCTGCTACCGCGGCGAGTTCGACAGCTGACAGCGGCGCCAGCCCGAGCGGCACCCGGGTCGCCCGGTCCGCCGCCCCGACCAACCCGCCGAGGCCCCCCGGGTCGCCGCCCGCCAGCATCACTTCGGCGGCTGCCCTCCGCAACAGCCGCCGGAGGACGTGGGCCTGGCCGCGTGCTCCCGGTGTCAGGCCCTCACCCAGCAGCAGTGCGGCCGTCCGGGCGTGGTCGGTGAGCAGCCGCACCGCGGCGGCGGACCGGGCCGGGCGGTCCGTCCCCCGGGGGAGCAGCCGTCCGGCCGCAGCGGTCAGCGGCCCGTGGAGCACGGCCGGATCACGGGTACCGGCCACCGCGCAGCGCACCGCGTGCTCCATCACCAGCAGCTCGAACACCGGGTGCGGCCGCCGCGCCAGGTGACCGTGGGCCGACCGGCGGCGTTCCACGAACTGGACGTGGGCGAGCTGCAGGTGGCCGCCGCACGGGCATGACAGGTCGCACGTGGCCGAGCAGAACGGACCGGTCGGTGCCACCACGGTCAGCACCGGGCCGAGGGCGACGGCCAGCCGGTCCGGCACCCCGGGCGGGGGCGCTCCGAACGCCACCCGCCGGGGGCCGACCCCCAGATCGGTCAGGGCGGCCAGCACCAGCCGCGCGTCCTCGTCGCCGGACCAGTTCCTCACCCGGCCGTCCGCCCGGCCGCTGTCCTCCGGCCGGGCGGACACCAGGAAGCCGACCGCCTCCAGGTCGACACCGCAGGTGCCGAGCACCTCCAGCAGCAGTCCGAGCAGCCGGACGTACCGCCGGCGCCCGTGCCAGAGCGCGCCGGCGACGCGGTCCGCGGTCGGTACCGCGGCCACGGGCAGCGCTTCCAGCCGGCTCGTCCGGACGCACCACTGCAGGGTCATGCTGCCGCTGCCGCTACGCGGCACCTCCGCCAGCAGGCGTTGCCGCCAGGACCGCGCGGCGGCAGAGGTGAACAGGGTCGGCTCCGAGCGTTCGGCCACGAGGGACGTCGGCAGCTGGCGCCGGTAGCCGGCGGCGCCCAGTACGGCGGTGATCAGCTCTCCCATCTGCGGGACGCCCGGCGTCCGGTCTCCCCCCGGTGGAGCCATCCGTGACTACCTCCAGAAACTTTACTGCCCGCTGTCATTGACTGAACATTACTATAAGTCACGATCCCTATATAGCTGTATTGCGAAACGGGCGCTCCAATGAGCCCGAATGCCCGACTTCATCAGCCTTTGCTCCCCCGATCGCCGGTCAAATGGATTCCGAAAAAACGGACATCGGGACCAAATAGCCTCCGTCATGAGGAACTTGACACAGTCAACACCGCATGTAACTATCCTTTTCACAACCGGGGGAATTACTTTGAAAGCTCATCACGAGGGGGCATCGTGCTTCGCAAGACCGTTGGCATCATGGCACTGATTGTCGCGGCCATGACCACTGCTTTCCCGGTTGCCTCGGCCGCAGCGGCCGGTTCGGGATCCGTCCACGTCACCATCCAGGCGGACGGCAACAACAAGCACACCACCGACATTCCGCTGTGTTGCTGAATTCACCGGTAGCATCTTTCCGGTAATTTCCACCGGGAGTCCGGGGAAAACAAAAGGTGTCGTGCCGTTCGCGAGTGAACGGCACGACACCCGGCCGAGCGGATCCCGATCGGTACTGGCCGACGGGGCCGGCCCTCCCCGGCTCAGCCCTTCTTCACCGCCGGCGTCCGGCCGCCCAGCAGGCTGCCGGACCGGCCCAGGCAGCGCATGCCCTGCCGGTAGGCCCAGACCGCGCGCTCGTCCTGGCCGCGCGCCTCCAGCATCTCGGCCAGCTCCGCCCAGGCGAAGGCGGCCTGCCGCCCGGCCCCGGACGCCTCGAGGATCAGGGCACCGCGCTCGTACGCGGCCTCCGCCGCGTCCCCGTCGCCCTCCGCCAGGTGCGCGGCGGCCACCACCAGCAGGGTCCGGGCGGTCTCCAACCGGTGCTCGGGCCCGAGCAGTTCGAGCGCGTTGGTGGCGTGCGCGATGGCCGAGGGGTTGTTGCCGAGCAGCAGCTCGGCCCGGGCCAGCGAGGTCTCGCAGTAGGCGACGTCGATGGCGCTGCCCAGGTCCGAGAGCGTGCTGACGCTCTGCCGCAGCAGGTCCTTGGCGGTCCGGGCGTCCGGCTCGTCCATCTGCAGCAGCACCCCGGCGTAGGCGTTCCGCAGCCGCGCCAGCGCGCGCTCGTCCTCGCCCTCCGCGTAGATCGCCAGGGCCCGTTGGATGAGCGGCAGGGCGTCCGCCGTCCGGCCGTTGCGGTGCATGACCACACTGGCGTTCCAGTACGCCGCGGCGCGGGCCTTCGGGTTCCTGATCGCCTGCGCGTGCTCGATCGCCCGGGAGGCGAGGTAGGCGGCCCGGTGCAGGTCGCCCCGCTCGCAGTAGATGCCCACCAGGGTGGACTGCAGCTCGATGTCGACCAGGGTCGGAGTCAGCTCCAGCTTCTCCAGTTCGGCCAGGGTCGACTCCGCCAGCTCGATCGCGTGCGAGAGGTCACCGAGCTCGCGGTAGCAGCGGCAGAGCGCGACGACCACCGGCAGCACGGCGATCCGGTCCTGCGACCGCTCGTGCGCGGTCCGCAGGCCCTCGTACCGCCGGACCGCCTCCTCCAGGCTGCCGGTGTGCTCCAGCGCCCGGGCGATGCCCGTCTCGGCCGTCAGCCAGAGCTCCGGCTGGCTGGCGCGCGAGGTCTTCTGCTGCACCTCCTGGTACACCCGCAGCGCGGTCTGCGGATCGCCGTTGTGCAGGCTCATCTCCGCGTAGCGGACCTCCACCTCCAGCTCCAGCACCTGCTGGTGGGGCTGCTGCTGCTCCTGCGGCTCCTGCTCGACGAAGCCCAGCAACTGCGCCGGATCGCACTTCAGCCGCTCGGCCAGCTGGTTCAGCACCTCCACCGAGGGCGTCCGCTTGCCCGACTCCAGCAGGGAGATGTAACTCGGCGAGAGCCCCGCCCCGGCGAGGTCGGCCTGCGACATCCCGGCCGCCCGCCGAAGCTGCCTGATGCGCGCTCCCAACCCTTGAATGTCTGTCACGCCGCTCGGCCACCTTTACTCCGCAATGACTTGCCTGTAAACATACTGTCAAGGTTGCCGCCGAGCAGCAAGCGAGTAAGGACCCCCGGTGCCCGCCGCCCCGGACGGCCACCCCCACCCCCCAGAGCCCCCGGCCGCCCGCGTCCCCACGGCCACCACCGGCCCCAGGCCGCCACGACAGCCGCCACCGCCACCGGAAAACAGAAAGGTCCCCGGTCGGACACACTCCGACCGGGGACCTCCACCACTGAGCCGCCTGCGGGATTCGAACCCGCGACCTACGCATTACGAGTGCGTTGCTCTGGCCAACTGAGCTAAGGCGGCACCGTTGCCACGTGCGGTGGCAACGCGGGTCAGTCTACACAGGTTCGCAGGTGATCCGTAGCCGAGGGGGTCGGGCCTCTGGAGGGTGGATGGTCGTCGCTTCAGTCGATCACCGGTACGACGTTACGATGAGCGCCCCCTCCCGCCCTTCCCGCACCTCCGGAGCGCATCGTGCTCGGCGTCAATGACCTGGCGACCTACATCCTCGGCGCCCTCGTCATCATCCTGCTGCCCGGCCCCAACTCGCTGTACGTGCTGTCGGTCGCCGCCCGGAAGGGCATCCGGACCGGGTACCGGGCCGCCGCGGGCGTGTTCGTCGGCGACTTCACGCTGATCAGCCTGACCTCGCTGGGCGCCGCGTCGCTGCTGAAGGCCAATCCGGCGGTGTTCGCGGTGGTGAAGTTCGGCGGTGCCGCGTACCTGCTGTGGATCGGCTTCGGGATGCTCCGGGCCGCCCGCCAGCTGTGGCGGGAGCGCCGGGCCGAGGCCGGGCCGGAGGGGGCCGAGGCGGCGCCGGAGGCGGTCGAGCGGCCGTTCCGCCGGGCGCTGGTGATCAGCCTGCTGAACCCGAAGGCGATCCTGTTCCTGCTGTCGTTCTTCACCCAGTTCGTCGACCCGTCCTACGGGGAGCCCGCGCTGTCCTTCGGGCTGCTCGGCGGCATCCTGCAGACCTTCAGCCTGCTCTACCTCTCCCTGCTGATCTTCGCCGGCACCACGCTGGCCACCGCCTTCCGCCGCCGCAAGCGCCTGTCCGCGACCCTCACCAGCGGCGTCGCCGTCCTGTTCGCGGGTTTCGCCGCGAAGCTGGCCGTCTCCTCCGCGTGACGCCGGCCCGTGGCTCGGTGACGGGCCCCTAGCGGCCGCACCGCTTGTCCTGCTCCGGCGGCTCCCCGGTCAGCAGGAAGTGGTCGACCGCGCCGTCCACGCAGGCGTTGTGCCGCCCGTACGCGGTGTGGCCGTCCCCGTCGTAGGTGAGCAGCCGGCCGGACTCCAGCTGTCCGGCGAGGGAGCGGGCCCAGTCGTAGGGGGTGGCCGGGTCGCGGGTGGTGCCGATGACGACGATCGGCGCGGCGCCGGCGGCCCGGATGGTGTGCGCGGCTCCGGTGGCCCGGACGGGCCAGTAGGCGCAGGTCAGCGCCATCCAGGCCATGTCGCGCCCGAAGTGCGGCGAGGCTCGCTCGAAGTCCGGCAGCGCCCGCCGCACGTCCTCCGGCGTGCGGAACGGGGCGGGCAGGTCCAGGCAGTTCACCGCCGTGTTGGCGAACATCAGGTTGGGGTACGAGCCGTCCGCTCCGCGCCCGTAGTAGGCGTCAGACAGCTTCAGCAGCCCGCTGCCGTCACCCGCCCGGGCGTCCGCGAGCGCACTGCGCAGCTGGGGCCAGAGGAAGTCGGCGTACAGGGCCTGGATGACGCCGGTGGTGGCCTGGGAGCCGGTGAGGGGGCGCCCGTGGTCGGTGCTCGGCAGCGGGGCGGCGTGGACGGCCCCGAGCAGCGCGGTGAGCTGCTCGCCGATCTGCGGCACGGTGCGGCCGAGCGGGCAGTCCGCGCGCCCGGCGCAGTCCTCGGCGAAGGCGGCCCAGGCGGTCTCGAAGCCACCGGCCTGGGTGCGGTTGCCGGCCACCGAGTCGAGTGCCGGGTCCATCGCGCCGTCCAGCACCAGCCGCCCGACCCGGCTCGGAAAGAGCCCGGCGTAGGTGGCGCCGAGGAAGGTGCCGTAGGACTTGCCGACGAAGTTCAGCCGCTCGTCGCCGATGAGCGCGCGCAGCACGTCCATGTCGCGGGCGGCCTCGACGGTGCTGAGGTGGCCGAGCGCGGGCCCCGCCTGCCGCCGGCAGCCCTCGGCGAACTCCTTGTCGGCGGCGACCAGTGCGTCGACCGCCCGCTGGTCGCCGGGCTCCAGGTCGACGGCCGTGAAGGCGTCCATCCGCTCGCCGCTCAGGCAGCTGACGGGGTTGCTGCGGCCCACCCCGCGCGGGTCGAGGCCGACCAGGTCGTAGCGGGCCCGCACCGAGCCGTCGTACGTCCGGGCGACGGCCTCCAGGTACTCGATCGCCGAGCCGCCGGGGCCGCCCGGGTTGAGCAGCAGGGAGCCCAGCCGCGGGCCGCTGCCCGGAGAGGATCCCGATCCGGCGGCCGAGCCGGTGACTGAGTTGGTGACTGAGCCGGTGACCGAGCCGGTGGCGGGGTCGAAGCCCAGTCCGGTGCCCGGGTCGGATCCCGCTCCGGAGCCACCGGGCACGGCCACCGCCCGGGCCGCCGAGAGGGTGAGGTCGCCGTCCGCCGGGCGGTCGTAGTCCGTCGGCACCCGGAAGGTGGTGCACTCGAACCCGCCGTCGCAGGGCTGCCAGACCGGCCGCTGCGCGTAGTACGGCGCGAGCGCGTCCGGGACGGCGGCCGGCAACGGCTCCAGCGGGGTGGCGGCGGCTACGACGGCTGCGGCGCCCGCTGACGGGCCGGAGCCAGCCGCTGACGGGCCGGACGCGCCGACCGACGCGCCGGCCGACGCGCCGGCGGAACCGGCCGGCCCCGCGCTGCACCCGCCCGCCGACCCCGCCAGCAGCCCGAGCACCAGCACCGCGGCCGCCGACCGCGCCCGCCGACCGAAGGCCGTCATCCGCTCCCCTCCTCCGTTCCTCCGTCCGATCACCCGCCGGCAGGCAGCGTAGACCCCCGCTCCCCCGCCGCTCAGGAGGCCTTCGCCAGCGCTTCGGCCAGGAACTGCGCCGCCTGCCGCACCAGCCGCAGCCGCTCCCGGTCGGGGGTGTAGTCCTGCACGTTGTCCGAGATCCGCACCTCCGCCTTGGCCGCCGGGCCCTGGCCCGCCTTGAGCGCCGCCTGGAGCTTGCGGGCCGCGTCCAGTCCCGGGGCGTCCGCCTTGGCCGCGGCGAGCAGCAGCTTGGCCGCGCTGCCCGCCGGGGCCTCGGCGCCGGTCTGGGTGAGCGCGGCGGCGTCGTACCGGCCGGAGACCGCCGCGGCCGCGCCGTACAGGTCCGGGCGGGCCAGCCCGGCCGCGGCCGCGCACGGTGCGCCGCCCTCCACGCCGAGGGCGCCCCAGGAGGCGGGGCCGGGCGGCAGGGTGCGGAAGGAGTTCGCGATGGTGGTGCGCAGCGTCGCGTCGTCGGAGACGGCGGCCGGAGCGGCGGCGACCAGCTCGCAGGGGTGGGCGGTGCCGTTGGGCGCCTCGGGGGCGACCAGGATGAACGGGCGGGCACGACCGGCCTGCAGCGCCGCGCCGATGCCCTCGAAGACGTCCGGGACCTCGGCGTCGGCGGTCTTGCTCGGGGTGGCGGAGTGCATCACCACGACCGGGAAGCGCGCGTTCGGCTCCTTGGCGTACTGCGGGGGCAGCCAGACCCGGATGTTGCGCGGCTTCCCGTCGGGGCCGAGCACCGCGGACTGCAGCAGTTCGCCGCCGGCGGGGTGCCCGACGCTGTCGAAGCGGCTGGCCACGGCGGACGCGGCGGCCGTGGCCGCGGCCGGTGCGGCCGGTGCGGGAGCGGCGGCCGACTCGGCGGGCGTGGGCGGCGCCGCCTGCTGCCGGGCGGTCGAAGCGCTGTCGGGGTCCTTCCAGGCCCCCGCGCCGGCGGCGTCCGCGGCCGACTGGGCCCGGTCGGCACCCTGGCCGCCCCGGCCGAGGCCGCCGAAGGCCCCGAGCGCGGTGAGCAGCGTCAGTGCGGTGACGCAGACGCCGCAGACCATCGCCCCCGCCGCCCGCAGCAGCATCGGCCACCGGTCGCCCGCGAGCTCGTAGGTCTCGGCGGCCCGGAGGTCGCGCCAGCGCTGGAGCGAGCCGCGCGCCAGCCAGATCCCGCCGAACGCGGCGGCCAGCAGGGGGATGACGAGGAGCGGACGAACCACGGAACGCACCACCTCGGAAGAGGGTCGGCGCCGGACCGGACCCGGTGCCGTACGGGAGGCGACCGCTCCGGCGGCGGGACCCCCGACACGGGGGACCCGGAGTGGGGCCGGGGCGCAGTCGGCCCCCAGCGTGCACAACGGGGGCACCGTCACACGCGGGTGTGCCCGGCGAGTATCGCCCGTTCACTCGAAGGTGGGACGGCGGACCGACTCCGGGAGGCCTACCGCGACCGGCAGGACATCGGCCCGCCTGCAGGACACCGGCCCGCCCGCAGGGCCTCAGCCCGCCCGCAGGGCCACCGTCATCGCCTCGACCGCCAGCAGCGGGTCCACGTTGCGGTCCAGCGCGGTACGGCAGGCCAGCACCGCCTCGATCCGGCGCAGCGTGCCCTCCGCCGGGCCGGCCTGGGCGACCCGGTTCAGCGCCTGCCGCTGGTCCTCGTTGGCGAGCGCGCCGGTGGAGCCGAGCTGGATGGCCAGCACGTCCCGGTAGAAGCCGAGCAGGTCGAGCAGTGCGACCCCGAGGGTCTCCCGGCGGGTGCGGGTGGCGCGGCTCTTCTGCCGCTTCTCCAGCTCCTTGACCGCCCCCGCCATGCCGCGCGGCGCCTTGCTCCCCTCGGCCGCGCCGTAGGCCGCCTTCAGGTCGTCGGTCTCCTTGGCGTCCTGCGTCTCGGCGAGCGCCTCGGCGTCCGCCTTCGCGGTGTCGACCAGGCGCTGCGCCGCGGCCAGGCAGCCGCCGATGTCGGAGACCTCCAGCGGTATCCGCAGCACCTCGGCGCGGCGGGTGCGGGCCTGCTCGTCCACGGCGAGGCGGCGCGAGCGCTCGATGTCGCCCTGTCCGGCGAGCGCGGCGATCCGGGCGGCCTCCGGTTCGACGCCGTCGCGCCGGACCAGCATGTCGGCGACCGCCTCGGCGGAGGGGGTGCGAAGCACGAGCAGGCGGCAGCGCGAGCGGATGGTCGGCAGCACGTCCTGGACGGAGGGGGCGCAGAGCAGCCAGACGGTGCGCGGGGAGGGTTCCTCCACGCCCTTGAGCAGCGCGTTCGCGGCGGCTTCGGTGAGCCGGTGGGCGGCGTCCACCAGGATCACCGACCAGCGGCCGCCGGTCGGGTAGCTGGAGGCGCGCAGCACCAGCTCGCGCATGTCGCCGACGCCGATGGACAGGCCGTCGGTCCGCACGTACTTGACGTCGGCGTGGCTGCCGGCCAGCACGGTGTGGCAGCCGTCGCAGAACCCGCAGCCGGGCGTGCCGCCGAGCGCGAGGTCGGGGCTGGTGCACTGCAGGGCGGCGGCGAAGGCCCGCGCGGCGGTGACCTGCCCGGCCCCGGGCGGCCCGGTGAACAGCCAGGCGTGCGTCATCAGGGAGGCGTTCCCGCCGTCCGCAGGCGCGGCGCCGCGGCCCGCTTCGACCGTCGCCCCGGCCGCCCGGGCCGCGGCGGTCAGCTGCTCGACCACCCGCTCCTGGCCCACCAGGTCGTCCCAGACGGCCACTGCTGCTCCCAAGCTCCGTACGACAGCGCCCCCGGCGCCGATTCCCCGCCGTCGAGCATACGTCTCCGCCTCGACAGCCACTGCTCCGTCCGGGTCACCCCGGGTACGGAGCCGGGCGGAGCCGCGAACCGGAAGCGGAATGGGACGGGGAGCGGAACGGGACGGGAAGCGGACTGGACGCGAAGGGCACGCGACGGGAGCGGACGGGAAGCGGGCCCCGACGGCGACGGGCGGCGCCGCCGGGGGTACTGCCCCGGTGACACCGCCCGCTCAGTCGCCGTGGAGCCTGCTCAGCTCCGCCGGCCCCAGCGCCTGCCCCTGCCCTTGCCGCCGTCCTCGCCTCGGCCACCGTCACGCCGGCTGTCGCCGTCGCGCGGGCCGTGCTGCTCCTGACCGGCGGCCTGCTCCCAACGCGCCCACTCGTCCCGCGATCCGAGCAGGGTGTCGGTCAGGCTCGGCAGGTCGTCCATCGGGGTGTCCTCGGCCCACTCCGGCCGCGACCGTTCCACGGTGGGCTGCTCGGCGGGCTGACCAGGGGCGGGCTGACCGGCGGCGGGCTGACCCGGACCGGACCGCCCGGTGCCGGGAGCGCCAGGACCGCCGAAGCCGCCAGGACCGCCGGGGCCGCCGGGACCGCCGGAGACCGGGGCACCGGCGGCGGGCCGACCCGCGCCGGGCCACCCGGCGTCCGCCTTCCCCCCGTCGACCACCGGCAGCTCCCGCGTGCTGTCCACCGGCTCACCGGGCTTCCCGTCCGGCTCGATCCGGGGCAGCACGGCGGTCTCGTCCGCGGCCGGGACCTTGGGCAGCACGGCCGTCTCGTCGGCGGCCGGAACGGTCGGCAGCACCGCCGTGTCGTCCGCGGCCGGCCCGGTCGGCACCTTCGGCAGCTTGGCGGTCGCATCGGCCGCCTGCCGGTCCCGCAGCGACAGCTCCCGCGTCGCCTCGTCACCGAGCCCGCCCGATCCCTCCGACGTTCCGGGACCGCCGGGAACCCCCGACGCGCCCGACACTGCCGAAGCCCCCGAGGCACCCGCAGCACCCGCAGCGCGCTCAGCGCCCGAACCGCCCTGCGGCGTCTCCCGCACCGCCCGCAGCTCCGTCGTCGCCGCGTCCCCGGCCTCCGGTGACCCCTCCGGCCGCCCCGTGGCGCGGCCGGCAGCCCGGTCCGCGGCGCGGTCCGCTGCCGTCTCAGCCGCAGCGGCCGCCGCCGCGAGCGCGGCAGCCTGCGCCAGCCGGGCCTCCTCGGCCCGCTGCAGGGCTTCCTCCGCCCGGCGCCGCTGCTCCTCGCGGGCCAGTTCCCGCTGCCGCTGGAGCTCCGCCCGGGCGGCCTCCTCGTCGGCGATCCGCCGGCGCTCGGCGGCCTCCGCAGCCAGCCGGGCCTCCTCGGCCGCCCGCCGGCGCGCCTCCTCCTCGGCGCGGCGCTTCGCTTCCTCCTCCGCCCGGCGGCGGGCCTCCTCCTCGGCCTTGCGCCGGGCCTCGGCGGCGGCCCGCTCGGCCGCCTCCTTGGCGAGCCGCTCCTGCTCGGCCTGCTCGGCCCGCAGCTGCGCCAGCACCTCCTGGCGCTTGCGCTCGGCGGCCTCCTCCTCGGCCTTCCTGCGGGCCTCCTCGGCGGCGCGCCGCTCGGCCTCCTCCTTCGCCAGTCGCTCCTGCTCGGCGCGGGCGGCCTTCTCCTGCTCGGAGAGCGGCAGCTCGCGGTCCAGCCGGTGCCGGATGGCGGTGGTGACGAAGCCGGGGGCCTGGCTGCCGTCGACGACCAGGTAGCGCGCCGGGTCGGCGGCCGCGAGGGCGAGGAAGCCGGCCCGGACTCGCTGGTGGAACTCGGTGGGCTCGGACTCCAGCCGGTCCAGCGCCTCGGTGAAGCGCTCCCGGGCCTTGGTCGGGTCGACGTCCAGCACCACGGTCAGGTCGGGCAGCAGCCCACCGGTCGCCCAGCGGGAGATCCGGGCGACCTCGGTCGCGGCCAGGTCGCGCCCGGCGCCCTGGTAGGCGATCGAGGAGTCCATGTACCGGTCGGTGATCACGACGGCGCCGCGGGCGAGGGCCGGCCGGATGACGTTCTCGACGTGCTCGGCCCGGTCGGCCGCGTAGATCAGCGCCTCGGCGCGGTGCGACAGCCCGGTGTTGCCGACGTCCAGGACCAGTCCGCGCAGCCGCTGCCCGACGGGGCTGCCGCCGGGCTCGCGGGTGAGCACGACCTCGTGCCCCTTGCCGCGGATCCACTCGGCGAGCGCCTGGGCCTGGGTGGACTTGCCGGCGCCGTCGCCGCCCTCCAGGGCGATGAAGAATCCGGCGCCGGTGCCCCGGTGCGGCACCGGTCCGCTGCCGCCGCGCACCGCGTCCACCAGGTCCCGGGCGAACGGCGCGGTGCCGCGCCGGTCGTCGGTGCGCAGCAGCACGACGGCGGCGAGCACGAGGGTGAGCAGGCCCGCGGTGGCGACGGCGAGGGCCGCACCGCCGTGGATGAAGGTGAAGGAGCCGGGCTCGACGGTGCCGTACTCGACGTCCCCGTACGCCGCCGCGATCAGCGGGACGGCGACCAGCGCGGCGGCGACCACGACCCGCAGCACCGCGTACAGGTGCTCGGTGACCTTCGGCAGCCGGGCCTCCTCGACCTCCTGGGCGAGCAGGGTGCGCCCTGCGGAGACCACGATCCCGGCGGCCAGGCCGGCCAGCACGGTGAGCAGCAGGACCAGCACGAAGTCCAGCACCAGCCCGGCCAGGATCAGCGCGACGCCCTCGGTGAGCAGGGCCAGTGCGAGCAGCCGGCGGCGGGAGAGCGAGGGCAGGACGGCCCGGGTGAGCCGGGCGCCCAGCGCGGGGGTGCCGACCGCGGCGAGCACGACCAGGCCGTAGCCGATCGGCCCGGCGCGGTGCTCGGCGGCGGTGAGCAGCGCCAGCGCGGCGACGCCCGCCGTGGAGGCGAAGGCCGCCGCGACGGCGAAGGTGAAGTACGGGGCACTGCCGGTGCGGCCCTTGCTCAGGGCGGGGCCGGGGGTCGCGTCGGTCGGGGCGCGCAGACCGGTCAGCGGCGAGCGCGGGGCCACGGCCACCGGCCCGCCGGGCAGCTGCTGGAGGTGGTCGCGGACGGCGGCGGCGGCGAACAGCCCGGCCGCGCCGAGCGCCGCGAAGGTCAGCTGGTGGGCGCGCAGCCAGTCCGAGCCGAGCGCCGCGCCGACGTTGTTGACCAGGGTGAGGGCGATCAGGCCGGCGGCCGCGAGCGGCACCGTGACCCAGCCGGTGAAGCGGTCGACGCTCCGGACGGTGTCCAGGTTGGCGGCGGCCGGCCGCTGCTCCGCGGCGGGCGCGTAGGGGTTGGCCGGCGGCAGCAGGCCGGGAACGGCGGCGGCCCTGGCGATCCCCCGGACCCGCTCCGCCGCGCCGACCAGGAACACGGTGGCGAGCAGCACGTAGGTCGCGGCGCCGGAGGGCTTCGGCCCGGAACCCAGCCAGACCGTCCACCAGGGCGCGAGGCCGATCAGCAGGGCGCACAGCGCGTCGGCGCCGAGCAGCGTCCAGCGCCGGTCGAGCTTCCCGGCGACCAGCTGGTGCACCGGCTCCAGCAGCACCACGCCGACCAGGCCGGTGGCCGCCACCCGCACGGCGAGGACAGCGGCGGTGGCGAAGGCGAGGCTGCGCGGCAGCGCGCCGAACTGCCCGCCCTGGGCGGCGGCGATCACGGTGAGCGCGAGCAGCACCAGCAGCCCGAGCCGGTCGGCGGTGCCGCCGATCAGCTGGGTGGTCCACAGGCGCCGGTAGGGCCGGATGCGCAGCAGTGCCCTGGCCCGGTCCACAGGGGTCCCGGCGGGCACGACCTCGGGCAGGTCGGCCACGGTGGCGCCGGCGGCCGGGGCGGCACTGGGGGTGGGCTGCTCCTCGCTCGTCATACGGTCAGCGTAGCGGGCTGGGCTTTGCCCGATTGAGATGAACGGGGTTCCGGTCCCCGGTCATCACCGCCTTGTGACGATCCCTGCACAGAGCTCGGGCCCGCGCCCCCGGGGTGGGGGCACGGGCCCGGTCGGGCTCCGGGAGGACCGTCCCGTCGGCTGTCGCCGGCTTCCCCCGGCTGTCCGGGGACTGCCGGGGGATCTGCCGTCGTCGCCGGAGGCGGCGCCGAGAAGTCAGCCTCGTCGCCGGCGACGGCGCCGAGGAATCAGCCCTCGTCGCCGGCGGCGTTGCCCGCCGCGGTCCTGCCGACCGCGGTCTTGCTGGCCGTGGTCTTCTTCGCGGCCGTCTTCTTCGCCGCCGCCGTCTTGGTGGCGGTCTTCTTCGCGGCCGTCTTCTTGGCGGCGGTCTTGGTCGCGGTCGCCTTGGCGGTGGTGGTCTTCTTGGCCGCCGCCTTCTTCGCCGGGGCCTTCTTCGCCGCCTTCTTCACCGGACCGCGCGCCCGCTTCTCGGCGAGCAGCTCGTAGCCGCGCTCCGGCGTGATGGTCTCGACGTCGTCGTCCTTGCGCAGCGTGGCATTGGTCTCGCCGTCGGTCACGTACGGGCCGAAGCGGCCGTCCTTGACCACCACCGGGCGCTCGCTGACCGGGTCGGTGCCCAGCTCCTTGAGCGGCGGGGCGGCGGCGGCCCGGCCGCGCTGCTTGGGCTGGGCGTAGATCGCCAGCGCCTCCTCGAGGGTGATCGTGAAGATCTGCTCCTCGCTGGTGAGCGAACGCGAGTCGGTGCCGCGCTTGAGGTACGGGCCGTAGCGGCCGTTCTGCGCGGTGATCTCCGCGCCCTCGGGGTCGGTGCCGACCACGCGCGGCAGCGAGAGCAGCCGCAGCGCGTCCTCCAGGGTGACGGTGTCCAGCGACATCGACTTGAGCAGCGAGGCGGTGCGCGGCTTGACGGCGTTCTTGCCGGTCTTGGGCGTGCCCTCGGGCAGGATCTCGGTCACGTAGGGGCCGTACCGGCCGTCCTTGGCGACCAGCATGTTGCCGGTGACCGGGTCCGGACCGAGCTCGAAGTCGCCGCTGGGCTTGGCGAGCAGTTCCTCGGCCAGCTCGACGGTCAGCTCGTCCGGCGGCAGGTCGTCCGGGATGTCGGCGCGCTGGCCGGGCTCGCCCTCCACGGCGGAGGCGCGCTCGACGTACGGGCCGTAGCGGCCGACCCGCAGGGTGATGTCGTCGCTGATCCGGAACGAGCTGATCTCCCGGGCGTCGATCGCACCGAGGTCGGTGACCAGTTCCTTCAGGCCGCCCAGGTGGTCGCCGTCGCCGTTGCCGGCCTCGGCGGCGACGCCCGCGGCGTGGCCCTCGCCCTCGCCGAAGTAGAAGCGCTTCAGCCACGGCACGGACTGCGCCTCACCGGCGGCGATCCGGTCGAGGTCGTCCTCCATCTTGGCCGTGAAGTCGTAGTCGACGAGCCGGCCGAAGTGCTTCTCCAGCAGGTTGACCACGGCGAAGGAGAGGAAGGACGGGACGAGCGCGGTGCCCTTCTTGAAGACGTACCGGCGCTGGATGATCGTGTCGATGATCGACGCGTAGGTGGACGGGCGGCCGATCTCCCGGTCCTCCAGCTCCTTGACCAGCGAAGCCTCCGTGTAGCGGGCCGGCGGCTTGGTCGCGTGGCCCTCCGGGGTGATCCGCTCGGCGGCCAGCGGGTCGCCCTGGGCGACCTGCGGCAGCCGGCGCTCGCGGTCGTCGAGCTCGGCGTTCGGGTCGTCGGCGCCCTCGACGTAGGCCTTGAGGAAGCCGTGGAAGGTGATGATCTTGCCGGAGGCGGAGAACTCGACGTCCCGGCCGTCGGCGGAGGCGCCGCCCACCCGGACGGTGACGGACTGGCCGACCGCGTCCTTCATCTGGGAGGCGACGGTGCGCATCCAGATCAGCTCGTAGAGCTTGAAGTCGTCGCCGGTCAGGCCGGTCTCGGCGGGCGTGCGGAAGCGGTCGCCGGACGGGCGGACGGCCTCGTGCGCCTCCTGGGCGTTCTTGACCTTGCTGGCGTAGGTGCGCGGGGCGTCCGGCAGGTAGTCCGCACCGTAGAGCTGGGTGACCTGCGCCCGGGCAGCGGCGATCGCGGTGTCCGACAGCGTGGTGGAGTCGGTACGCATATAGGTGATGAAGCCGTTCTCGTACAGCTTCTGGGCCACCTGCATGGTCCGCTTCGCGCCGAAGCCCAGCTTGCGGCTGGCCTCCTGCTGGAGCGTGGTGGTGCGGAACGGCGCGTACGGGGAGCGGCGGTACGGCTTGGACTCGACGCTGCGGACGCTGAAGGCGGTCTGCACCAGGGCGGCGGCCAGCTGGCGGGCGGCCTGCTCGTCCAGGTGCAGGGTGTTGGTGCTGCCGGCCTTCAGCCGGCCGTCCGAACCGAAGTCCCGGCCGCTGGCGATCCGCTTGCCGTCCACCGAGGCCAGCCGGGCGCCGAAGGTCTCCGGGTTGGCCGCGTCCACCGGGGTGCGGCCGGTGCCGAAGGTGCCGACCAGGTCCCAGTACGAGGCGGTGCGGAAGGCGATCCGCTCGCGCTCCCGCTCGACCACCAGACGGGTCGCGACGGACTGCACCCGGCCCGCCGACAGCTTCGGCATGACCTTCTTCCACAGCACCGGCGAGACCTCGAAGCCGTACAGCCGGTCGAGGATGCGGCGGGTCTCCTGGGCGTCGACCAGGCGCTGGTTGAGCTCGCGCGGGTTGGCCACGGCCTCCTGGATCGCCGACTTGGTGATCTCGTGGAACACCATCCGGTGCACCGGCACCTTGGGCTTGAGCACCTGCTGGAGGTGCCACGCGATGGCCTCGCCCTCGCGGTCCTCATCGGTGGCCAGGAAGAGCTCGTCGGACTCCGCGAGCAGCGACTTCAACTTGCTGACCTGGGACTTCTTGTCCGCATTGACCACGTAGATGGGCGCGAAGTCGTGGTCGACGTCCACTCCGAGGCGGCGCACCTCACCGGTGTACTTGTCCGGCACCTCGGCCGCCGTGCTGGGCAGGTCGCGGATGTGCCCGACGCTCGCCTCGACGATGTAGCCGGGGCCAAGGTAGCCCTTGATCGTCTTCGCCTTGGCCGGCGACTCGACAATGACGAGTCGCTGTCCGTGCGCGGTCTCGCTGCTCGGGGACACCTTCGCTCTTCTCTCCCGGTCCTTATGTGGCTGGTCGGCGCTGGCAGCACGGGCTGCGCTCCGCCCGACCCCTCCACCGTCCCGGGGCTGCCGCCGAACGACACCCCACCAGCGGAGTGTGACCGTACCCCGGCCACCCTTGTCAAACGGACGGATCCCGCGTTTTCACTTGCCGGGCTCACCGACGCCACTCGAACGGTAACCCGATGACGGAGGTTCGCGCCCCGCGGAGGGCGGCTTCGGCAGGTTCCGGAGGATGGAATGACGGATTTCAAGATCTGTCAACGGAAAAATCGCCGCGCCTGCGGTACCGCGCCCGCCGGATCGCGTCGGAAGCGCTCGGGCCGTCCGGGCCGACCGGTGCGGACCTGGCCGTTCTCGCCCGTTCCGAGGTCCTCCGAGCCCGCTCCGCATCCATGCGGTTGCGGGGCACTCCGACCCGTGGGGTTCCGGGGCGCTCGGAACCGCGGGATTCCGGGGCACTCCGATCGGGTGGGGCTCCGGGTGCTCCGACTCCGTTCGTTTCTTACCGTTACGGTCCGTTTCGCGCCGTTGGCCCTGGACCGTGCTGATTCGTCCCCGCCGTCGGTGCAGCTCCGACCTCAGCGGCCGGCCGCGACCAGCAGTGCGGCACCCGCCGCCAGGCAGCCCGCGCCCAGGGCGCTCCACAGCAGGTCGGTGACCACGGCCCGGCCGACCTCCCCCGCCGCCAGCACCGCCCGGCAGGGACGGTCGGGGTCGTAGCAGACGCGTACCGAGGCTCCCGGCGCGAAGCGCACCGGACGGCGCAACGGGGTGTGTCCCCGCGGACGGGTGAGCACCAGCTCACCGATCCGGCCGCCACCCGGCCCTCCCACCGAGGGCAGCACGGAGAAGGAGAGCAGCGGCGCGCTGTCGAGATGCCCGTGCACATCGGTCTCGGCGACGACGGTGGCGACCGCCGGTACGCCCCGCCGACGCACCCGGTGGCGAAGGCGCACTTCGGCGGCGCACCAGAGCAGCAGCACGCCGCCGAACAGGGCGAGCACCACCCCGGCCAGCGTCGCCGTCGTCGCGTCCACCCCTGCCCCCGACTCCCCAGCTTTGTCCACAGCCTGTGGACGGAGAGCCTCACAGCGCCGGGCCAACGGAGCGGGGCCGCCCGGGGACGGCCGGCCGAACCGGGGGGTACGGGCGGGTGAACCAGGCATCGTCCGCGAAGCGTTCCGCGGACGGACCGACGCCGGGCAGGCGCGGGCAGGCACCCGGCAGACGCGGGCCGACAGCGGGCCGACGGCGGGCCTGCGCGGGCAGGCCCCACCCGGCGGGGTCACGCCCAGCGGATCACCGGACGGGATCGATGAACCCCTGCTCGGTCAGCAGCCGCAGCGACTCCGGCACCCGGTCGCGCAGCACCACCCGGTCCTCGCCGAGCAGCTGCGCGATGGCGTCGACGATCTCGCCCGCGGACAGCGTCCCGTCGCACACCCCGACGAACCCCGCCGCCACGGTGTCCACCTTGGTGGCGCGCCGCATGCCGCGGTTGTGACGCAGGATCACGTGCTCCGGATCCTCCGCCCCCGGCGCGCCGACCTGCTCCTGGACCACCTCGTCGGCCAGCACGTAGCGGGCCGCGAGCAGGCCGGCGTCGTCGTGCGAGCGCAGGAAGTCCTGCCGGTCGAACCACTCCTCGATGTGCGGGCCGAGCGGCTGCTCCACCGGGTGCGGCCACTCCTCCACCCGTACGGTCGGGCGCTCGGCGCCGCCGGCCCGCAGGGTGATCCAGCCCATGCCGATGCCCTCGACCCGGCCGGCCTCGAAGGCGTCCAGCCACTCGCCGTACCGGGCCTGGTAGTCGCCGCCGGCGCCGCGGTGGTCGCCCCCGTCCCGCAGCCACAACTCGGCGTACTGGGCCACGTCCTGGACCTCGCGTTGGACGATCCACGCGTCCAGCCCGGTGCCCGCGACCCAGTCGGCCAGCCGCTCGTGCCAGTCCTCGCCCTTGACGTGCTGCCAGTTGGCGAGCAACTGGCAGTAGCCGCCCGGCTCCAGGTGCTCGGCGGCCGAGCGCACCAGGTTGCGGCACAGGTCGTCCCCGGCCATGCCGCCGTCCCGGTAGGTGAACCGGCCGGCCGGCGAGATGACGAAGGGCGGGTTGGAGACGATCAGGTCGAACTTCCGCTCCCCGACCGGCTCGAAGAGGCTGCCGGCGGCCACCTCGGTGCGGTCGAAACCGGACAGCGCCAGGGTCAGCTCGGTGAACCGCAGCGCCCGGGGGTTGAGGTCGGTGGCGACGACCTGCTGGGCGTGCCGGGCCGCGTGCAGCGCCTGCACGCCCGAGCCCGAACCGAGGTCCAGCGCGGCCCGTACGGGGCGGCGCACGGTGATGTTCGCCAGTGTGGTGGACGCCCCGCCGACCCCCAGCACCAGGTCCTTGCGAGCCACTCCGTGAGCCGTCTCCCCGGAGCCGATGCCGCCCGCGCCGCCCACCGCGCAGCCCAGGTCGGAGACCACCCAGGCATCCGAACTCGGCAGACCGGCGACCTCGTTGGCGTACGGCCGGACGTCCACGGTGGCTCGCACCAGGTCTCCGTCGGGGCGCAGCCAGCCGTCCGCCAGGCAGTCCTCCACCGGCAGTGCGGCCGCCGCCGCCCGGTACGGCACCGGTTGCTGGAGCAGGAACAGCCGCACCAGGGTCTCCAGCGGGCTGCCGCCCTGCGTCGCACGCAGGGCGGGGACGGCCTCGCTACGGGCCAGCGCCGCGTATCCGGTGGGGCCCAACAGGTCCAGGCAGCCGTCAGCGGTGAACGAAGCGGCCAGCAGCGCCTCGCGCAGCTTGGCCAGACGGGTCGGGTCGAGAACGGGGCTACTGATCACCCCGCCATTGTCCCCCGCCCCGGCCGACCCCCGCCCCGCAGCCCGTCCTTGGGCGGGCGGGTTGCGAAGCGGGCGGCGGCCGGAGCGGAGGCGGCTGGAGCGGGGGAACTCTCGCGTCCTCCCGTCGGCCCTCGGTCAGCTCGCGCTGGGGGCCGGAGTGGACGGGTTGGCGGCCGGGGTGGCGGCGGCGCTCGCCGAGGGGGCGGCCGCCGGGCTCGCACTGCCCGTGGCGCCGGGCGTGGGCGCGGCGCTGGGGGCGCCGGTCGGGGCGGACGCACCGGCGCTCGGCGTCCCGCTCGCGCTCCCGGCGGCCGGGGAGCCGCCGGCGCTGCCGCTCGCACCCGCCCCCGGAGTCGCCTGGCTGGGCTTGCAGCCCTCCTGCTTGGCCATCGCGGCGCCGAGTTCGCCGCTCTGCAGCTTGCTCTGCGCCTGGGTGGACAGCGACGCCAGCCGCTGCACCTGATCGGCCACGCTGCGCAACCCGTCGGCGAACTTCGCCTGGTCGTTGTTGGGCAGCGCGTCCAGCTTCTTCTGCACGTCCTGGTAGCCGTCGGCCGCCTTCTTCAGCTCGTCGACGGTGTCCTTCTGCAGGGTCGCGCCGTCGTCCACCTTGGGCGCGCCGGCCGCGTCGACGGCGGCCGCGATGTCCTGGTTGGTCTTGGCCAGCTTCCCGATGTCCGTCGAGAGCCGCTTCTGCAGGTCGGCCGGGGCCTCGCCGGTCTTCACCTGGCCGGTGTCGGCGAGGGCGGTCTGCGCCTGGGCGATCGGATCCTTGGCCGCGCCGCAGACGTTCGACGCCCAGGACTCCAGCTGCTTGCTGTTGTCGCTGCCACAGCCGACGGCGCCGAACGCGAGCAGCACGCCGAGGGCGGGTACGGCCAGCAGTCGCTTGTTCACCGGGAGAAGCCTTTCGGTTCGGTCGTCTTCGGTCGTCGAACCTACACGTCCGCCGTCCGGCCACCGGTTCCCGGCTCCTCGGCCCCGGTACCCCCGCCCCGAACTCGAGGCCCCGGGCCATCCCGGGCCATCGGTCAGGCGCGTTCCACCCGGATCGGATCGCCCGGCCGGACGGTGCGCAACACCTGGGAGTCCCCGTCCAGCGCGCCGAGGACGTTGCAGGGGCTGGCCAGTCGGCACTCGCCGTCACGCGAGATCGGGGTCGGCCCGTACGGGAGCGCGAGGCTGTCCCCGTCGGTCCAGAACGCGACCGTGCCCGGTTCGACGACCTGCTGGGCACCGTCCTCGCGCGGCACACTGACGGGCGTGCCGAAGTAGACCTCGTCACCCCAGGTGTTCGCCGTCGAGGCGATCGGCAGCGCGTTCCAGAGCGCTTCGGTGGTCGGTGTCGCCCGCAGCGTGGCGGTGGTCTGCCCGGCCGGCCACAGGATGCGAATCCGCATGTGCTTCCTCTTCCGCGACGAGTCCGATCGACGACGATCGGACCCGGTCGTGCCGGAAGCAGGGAACCGCCAGCCTCAACAACTTGTCAACGGGATCTCAGGAATCGGGATCCCCGCAGTCGCGTCCTCGGCGGTCGGGCGGCGTCGGTCGAAGCGGCGGGTACCGGCGGCGCGGCCGCTTCAGACCGTCACGGAGGCGACCGGCACCGGCCAGCTCATCCGGATCACGCCACCGTCGCTGCCGTTGGTGACCTCGAGGTCCTCGACCAGGCCGGTGATCACGGCCAGGCCCAGGGTGTCGTCGTCCGGGTCGCCGCCCTCGGGGGCGCCGGAAGTCGGGACGGCGGCAGGGCCGGCCTCGTCCTCGACCTCGATGAGGAAACGCTTCTCCTGGTCGGTCAGCGCCACCCGGATCGTGCCGCCGACGCCACCGCGCTGGTGCAGGCCCACGGCGCGCGAACACGCCTCGCCGACCGCGAGCCGGACCTCGTCGAGCACCGACTCGTCGACACCGGCCCGTCTGGCGACGGCCGCGGCGACCAGCCGGGCCGTCCGCACGTGCTCGGGTAGCGCGCTGAATCGAAGTTCGACGGTTGCCATCTCTCCCCTTCGGGGTGCTCCGACTGGGGCCCGGCACGCGGCCCCTGATGGGCCGGCCGGACCGGCCCGGGAACGGCCGGGCCGCGCCGGGGCCGCACAGGCCCCGGCGCTCCGGACGTGTGGAACGGCGGGCCGGCCACGGGGACCGGCCCGGACGCGTCAGTCGGTCGCGGCGACCGCGTCGTCCACCGAGGTGTGGATCGGGAAGACCTTGGTGAGGCCGGTGATCCGGAAAATCTTGAGGATGCGCTCCTGGTTGCAGACGAGGCGGAGCGAACCCTCGTGGGCACGCACCCGCTTCAGACCGCCGACCAGCACACCCAGGCCCGTCGAGTCGAGGAAGTCAACGCCCTCCATGTCGACGACGAGGTGGTACTTGCCGTCGTTGACGAGCTCGACCAGCTGCTCCCGCAGCTTCGGGGCGGTGTACACATCGATCTCGCCGCCTACCTCGACGACCGTACGATCGCCGACTGCGCGGGTCGACAGGGACAGGTCCACGGAACCTCCAGCACCTTGCCTTGCTACGTCATGTGCGATCCTCGGCCGGAAGGCCGCCACCGCATGGTCGCGAGCCTGGCGCGCCAAGCCAAACGCGTGGCAAGCCTCAGCGCTGCGACCCACGGCCGTACGGCCGTCACGGCCACATTCAACCACCTGCGACCATGGCCGCACGATGGCTTACGACGATTCTCCGTCACGCCGGTGACACACTGGGTCCTCATGCCGCCCCGACACAGCCTGCCCGAGGCACTGCTCACGACCCTGGCCACCAGCCGGGGGCGGTCCGACCGGCTCACCCATACGGAGCACCTTCCCGCCCGACCTGCACGTTATGCGCCCTGGCCCGAGTCGATCCGACCGGAGATCGTGTCCGCCGCGCGCGCCGTCGGCGTCGAACAGCCCTGGGCACACCAGGCGGAAGCGATGAACCTGGCCAAAACCGGTCAGACTGTGGTGATCGCCACAGGCACCGCGTCGGGCAAGTCGCTGGGCTACCTGGCTCCGGTCCTCAGCGATCTGCTGGAGGGCACGGAAGCCCGCAACGGCCGTGGCGCCACCGCGCTCTACCTGGCCCCGACCAAGGCGCTCGCCGCCGACCAGCGCCGCCGCGCGGCCGAACTCGCGCCGCCGAGGGTCAGGGCCGCCCTGTACGACGGCGACACCCCGCCGGAGGAGCGCGAGTGGGTCCGCCAGTACGCGTCCTACGTGCTCACCAACCCGGACATGCTGCACCGGGGCATCCTGCCGGCGCACGCCCGCTGGTCCTCCTTCCTGAAGTCGCTGCGCTACGTGGTCGTCGACGAGTGCCACAGCTACCGGGGCGTGTTCGGTTCGCACGTCGCCCAGGTGCTCCGCCGGCTGCGCCGGATCTGCGCCCGCTACGGTTCGGCACCCACCTTCCTGCTCGCCTCCGCCACCACCGCCGATCCGGCCGCCACCGCCCGGCGCCTGACCGGCCTGCCCGCCGTGGCCGTCACCGAGGACGCCTCGCCGCGCGGGCCGATGGTCTTCGGCCTCTGGGAACCGCCACTGACCGAGAACGTCGGCGAACACGGCGCGCCGGTGCGCCGCACCGCCACCGCCGAGGCCGCCCACCTGCTGACCGACCTGGTCGAGCAGCAGACCCGGACGGTGGTGTTCGTCCGCTCCCGGCGCGCCGCCGAGCTGGTCTCCCTCCAGACCCAGGACCAGCTCGGCCGCCCGCTCGCCGACCGGGTCGCCGCCTACCGCGGCGGCTACCTCGCCGACGAACGCCGGGCCCTGGAGCGCGCGCTGCACTCCGGTCGGCTGCTGGGCCTCGCGTCCACCTCCGCTCTCGAGCTCGGCGTCGACATCTCCGGTCTCGACGCCGTCCTGATGGCCGGCTACCCCGGCACCCGGGCCTCGCTCTGGCAGCAGGCGGGCCGGGCGGGCCGCGAGGCCCAGGGAGCGCTGGCCGTGCTGATCGCCCGGGACGACCCGCTGGACACCTACCTGGTGCACCACCCGGAGGCCCTGTTCGCGGCACCCGTCGAGGCCACCGTGCTCGATCCCGACAACCCGCACGTGCTCGCCCCGCACCTGTGCGCGGCCGCCGCCGAGCTTCCGCTCACCGCCGCCGACCTGGAGCTGTTCGGCCCCTCCACCGCGCCGCTGCTACCGGTCCTGGAACGGCGCGGCCTGCTACGCCGCCGCGCCGACGGATCCTGGTACTGGACCCGCCGGGAACGCGCCGCCGACGCCGTCGACCTGCGCGGCAGCGGCGGCAGCCCGGTGCAGATCGTCGAGGCGGACACCGGCCGACTGCTCGGCACGGTGGACGCCGCAGCCGCCCACACCACCGTCCACACCGGGGCCGTGCACCTCCACCAGGGCCGCACCTACCTGGTCCGGGAACTCGACCTGGAGAACTCGGTCGCCCTGGTCGCACCGGCCGACCCGCCGTACACCACGGCCGCCCGCGACATCACCTCCATCTCCGTCCTCGACACCGACACCACCGTCCCCTGGGGCGAGGGCCGGCTCAGCTTCGGTTCGGTGGAGGTGGTCAACCAGGTGGTCGGCTACCTCCGGAAGCGGATCTCCACCGGGGAGATCATGGGCGAGAGCAAGCTCGACCTGCCGCCCCGCACGCTGCGCACCCGGGCGGTCTGGTGGACCGTCACCGAGGACCAGCTGCTCGACGCGGACCTCCCGCTCGACCAGCTGCCCGGCGCGGCCCACGCCGCCGAGCACGCCTCGATCGGCCTGCTGCCGCTGTTCGCCACCTGCGACCGGTGGGACATCGGCGGTGTCTCCGTCCCGCTGCACCCCGACACCGGGTTGCCCACCGTGTTCGTCTACGACGGCCATCCGGGCGGGGCCGGCTTCGCCGAGCGCGGTTTCCAGCGGGCCTTCGAATGGCTGACCGCCACCCGGGCGGCGATCGCCTCCTGCGAGTGCGAGCGCGGCTGCCCGTCCTGCGTCCAGTCGCCCAAGTGCGGCAACGGGAACGACCCGCTGGACAAGGCGGCGGCCGTCCTGCTGCTGGACGTGCTGCTGGCCGGAGCACCTGAGGCCGAGGCCGGGCCCGGTCCGGACGGCGGTGCGCCCGGCCCCGACGGTGCACCCGGCCCCGAGGAGGGCGGATCCGGTCCGGACGGCGGTGCGCCGACCGGACCGTGAGGGGCCGCCGTCGCACCGCCCGGAGAGTCACCCAGGCCGTCCTCGGCGACCGTGACGGGCGCCCGGGCCGGTCCGGCCCGGGCCCTCCCCCGCGCCGGTCCCACCGGCAGCCGCGCCGGGAGCCCGCCGACCGGCACCTCGGTGACCACCTCGACGGCGTCCGCCGTCCGGTCAACCGCGCAGGAGACCAGGCCGGCACCCTGCGCGGCAGCGATCCCCGCAGCCCGACCGCAGCCGCCGTCCGCGTCCAGCAGCAACCGGTCCGCCGCCGCGAGGGCCGCCAGATCGGCGGCGGACTCGGCCCGGTGCCGGGCAGCAACCACCGCACCCAGCGCGATCGTCGCGGCGAAGACCGCCACACCCAGCATCGCCAGCGCGAGCGACCACACCGTCGCCGAGCCCGCATCCGGCCCCCGGCCGGCTCCAGAGACGGTCCGAGCCGCCCGGGCCCGCACCAGCCGCTCCACCGCCCGACCAGCGCTCCTCAGCCGCGCCATGCACCACCACCTCCTCCTCACCGCCCTCATCCCGCAGGCCGGCAGGCCCGGTGGCCCGGGAGCCCACCTCGCGACCAGCCGCGCGCGCCCACCGACCCCGCTACGGCCGGGCCGCCGCGCGGTGCCCTCTCGTCTCACTGCATCTCGCCTCGCCGGCTCAGGAGGTACGCGCAGCGCCACCTCCCGCCCCGCTTCCCAGCACGTCCTCCCGAGCCGCCACCGCCCGGGCGGCGAGCCGCACGTTGAGCAGACCGCTGAGCCTGCCGGGCCCCGCGCAGGGAGCGTCCACGTCCACCCGCACCGTGTCCGCCGCGACCACGAGCCGGATCTCCGCCCCCGGCGGGGCGGCCGCCCGGGCGAGTTCCGCGGCGTCCGCCTCACCACGAGCGGCCGCTCGGGCACCGATCCGAGCCGCGTCCACGCAGCGGATCTGCGCGGCCGCCACGAGCACGCCCCAGATCAGCATCGCCGCGAGCAGGACGAGCGCGGGCAGGGCCACCGCCGTCTCCGCCGTGACGAAGCCTCCGTCGGAGCGTCGGCTCGGTCGCAGCGACCACGGCGGTGCACCGCTGTCCGCCGTCCTACGTGGCATGGAAAGCGCGTTCCAGCATGTCGGTCAGCGCTCCGGTGATGGTCGCGCTGGTCACCACCTTGTACAGCCCGGCGGCGAAGGCGCAGGCGCCCAACGTTCCGACGGCGTACTCGGCCGTGGTCATCCCGGCGTCCGACCGGCACCGTCGCCGGGGCGCCAAGCGCGCCCACCCGGCCGCCCAGCGGCTCTTCCGCCGCCAGCTGCCCAGCAACTGCCGGATCGGTCGCCCGGCACCGGGCCTGATCGCGATCACTGCGGTCATCAATCTCTCCTGTCCGTTCCGTTCCTCGACCCCGGCGGATCCGGAGCCGGCGTTCACTCACATTGCTTGCGCGAAGCGGCTGGTGAGGCCGATCACCACCGGCACCACCCCGATCAGGACGAAGGCCGGGAGGAAGCAGAGCCCGAGCGGTGCAGTGGCGAGCACGGCGGCCCTGCGGACCCTCGCGTGGGCCGCCCGGGCGGTGGCCGTCCGCTGCGCCTGGGCCAGCCCGATCAGCGGTTCGGCTGCGGGCGCCCCGCTGAGGCTCGCCCTGACCAGGCAGCGCCCGAGCGGGGCCAGCGCGGGGTGCTGCTCGCCCAACCGGTTCCAACTCAGTTCCGGCGGAGCCCCCAGAGCGAGTTCGGCTCCGATCGCCACCAATAGCGGCCCCAGCGGCGCACCCACGCTCCGACCCACCGCCGACACCGCCGCCGAGGGCAGCGCCGCCGAGCTGAGGCAGGCCGCCAACAGCTCGGTCGTCAGAGGGAGTTGCCTGGCCAGCAGCTCCTCCTCACGAGCCGCCCGGAGCTCCGTCGAAGACTTCGCGCGGGCCGACCACCGGTGGACGGCCACTGCTGCCAGCACGCCGATCACCGCCCCGACGAGGCCGCCGAACAGCAACGCCACGGTCAGCCCGGCGCCGACCGCCGGCACCACGCGCCGACCCGGCCCAACGCGCCACCGCCACACCGACGTTCGCTTCCGGGCGTCCTCCCGCCCCGACGCCCGGAAGAACGCCCGCCGGCTGACCCGGCCCCGCGACAACCCCGTCACGAGCACAACCAGCACCGCCAGCACCGCCACCGCCACCGCTGCCACCGCCGCCCCTGCCACAGCCGGCGGCTCCACCGGCACCGCAAGCGGTCCCGGCACCCGCCTCGGCATCGACCTCGCGAGGGCGGCAGCCGCCCATGCATGTCCCCTCATCACCGGGCCTCCGCTCCCCCACCGAGCGCCCGCATCCGCAGGAGCCCTCGGCGCGCACCGCCGCGCTCCCGAACCTCCGCGGCCGGAGGACCACCGCCAGGGGTCCCTAGCGGCTCCAGTGCGCCCCGGCCCGCCGCCCGGACGATCCGATCCGTCCAGAGCACACCGAGCCCCTCCAGGGCCACTCCCACCGCGAGGCAGCCCAGCCCCGCCGAGGTGTGCAGCAGCACGTCCACCGGACGGGCGCCGATCGCGGCGCCCAGCAACAGCCCCGCACCCGGCAGGGCGGCCAGGACGGCGATCGTCGTCCGGGGCCCGGCCAGCTCCCCCGCGATCTCCTCCGCCAGCGCCCGTTCGGCGCGCAGCGCCTCCGCGACCCGGTCCAGAGCGGCGGCCAGCCCCGAGCCGCCGTCGGAGGCGACCCGCCAGCAGGCCGCCATGGCCGCCGCCCCACTGCCGCCCGGCAACGCTGCCAGCAGCAGGAGCGCAGCGGGGACGTCGCCGCCGTAGCGGCCGGCCGCCAGCCGGGCGACCGGCTCCTCGCCGAGCCGACGCAGCCCGTCCGGGTCCACCGCGAGCCTGGCGGTGACCAGGTGGAGTGCCTGCTCAGGCGTCGAGCCGCCGCGCAACTCACCGGCCAGCGCGGCGCAGAGCTCCACCACGGCCGCCGCCCGCTGCCCCGCCTCCGCCGTCAGGCGCCGCCGGAGCCGCCACCTTCGCAGCGGCAGCACGGCCAGCCCGGCCGCGAGCACCGGCACCGGCGACGAGGCGGCCTGCCCGGCGGCCACGCCGACCGGCAGGAGCAGCAGTTCGGGCGCCAGAAGCTCCGGGAGCCTTCCACGCAGTCGCCCGGTCGGCTCCGGGGCCGGCCCGCGCACCGGAGGACCGCTGCCTGCCAGCACCAGCCGGGACCGCCGGCCGCCCGGCAGCTGCTCCTGCACGGCCCGCCACGCGGCGACGGCCACCAGGCACAGCACCGCCGTCCACCAGAGCGCCAGTTGGTCCCGCATCACCTCACCACCTCTCCCATGTCATCGCCCTCCTCCTCGCCACGTCCCGAGCAGCGCCAGCGCGGTCAGGGCGCAGCCGCTGAGCAGCCCGGCGAAGCCGAGTTCCACCCACCGCAGCTCCCGCGCCGCCTCACCGGCCGACACCGCCGCCGCCACGATCGCCACCGCACTCACGACGGCCCCGATCCGGGCGGCGCTGCCGCGCCCGACGTCGGTCCTGGCGCCGTTCCTGGCGCCACGCCCGACGCGCCTCCCGGCGCCACGCCCGGCGCGCCTCCCAGCGCCACCCCGCGCGCCGCCAGCAGTCCCACGAGCCGTTCCCAGCCCGCGCCGGTCACCAGCCCGCCGGTTGCAGGGAAGGCCACCGCCGGGATGGTGACGGCCAACCCGTCACGGTCCCCGGCCAGCGTGTGGACCTCCGCCACCCGGCGCCGCCCCGAGCCCGGGTCCCGGACCAGGTGGACCACCACGTCGAGTGCCGCCCGCAGTTGGCTGTGCAGCGCCGGCCGGTCGAGCCCGGCGAGCGAGCCCAGCGCCTCCAGCCGGACCGGCACGTCCGCCGCCGTGTTGGCGTGGACCGTGCCGCAGCCGCCCTCGTGACCGGTGTTGAGCGCCGCCAGCAGGTCCGACACCTCGGCCCCGCGCACCTCGCCGATGACCAGGCGGTCCGGCCGCATCCGCAGCGCCTGCCGGACGAGGTCCCGCAGGGTGAACTCGCCCAGCCCCTCCTGGTTCGGCGGTCTGCTCTGCAACCGCACGACGTGGGGGTGGGCCGGTCGAAGTTCGGCGGAGTCCTCGGCGACCACGATCCGCTCGTCCGACCCGACCAGTCCGAGCAGCGCCGCGAGCAGCGTGGTCTTGCCCGATCCCGTCCCGCCGGAGACCAGGACGGACAGCCGCGCCCGCACGATGCCCGCCAGGAGGTCGGCGCCCTCCGGCGGCAGTGCCCCGCCCGCCACCAACTCGTCGAGCGTGAACGGCCGGGGCCGGCACACCCGCAGCGAGATGTGCGTGCAGCCGGCGGCGATCGGCGGCAGCACCGCGTGCAGTCTGGTGCCGTCCGGCAGGCGGGCGTCCACCCACGGCCGCGCGTCGTCCAGGCGCCGCCCGGCGGCGGTGGCCATCCGGTGGGCCAGCCGCCGCACCGCCTCGGCGTCGGCGAAGCGGACCCCGGTGGCCCGGTGCAGGCCGCCACCACGGTCGACCCACACCTCGTCCGGACCGTTCACCAGCACGTCGGTGACGTCCGGCGTCGCCAACAGCCGGTCCAGCGGGCCCGCACCCACCAGTTCGGCGCGCAGCGAGCGCACGGTGTCCAGCACCTCGTCACCACCGAGCGGTGGCCGGGAGGCCCGCAGCACCGCCGCGACCGAGCCCGCCGTGGGGGCGGCCCCGGATTCGGCCAGCCGCAGCCGGACCGCGTCCACCAGCTCCGCCGTCCGCTCCTCGCGGGCCGTTCGGCCGTACGGGCAGGGCCCGTGTCCGGCCCGGGGCGGCCCGCCAGGGGGCGGCACGCTCCTGAGCGGACGGTGCTCCCGCGCACCGTCGCCCGCGCCCGGGGCGCCACCCCGGGGACCTGTCCTGCGCAGACGGACCATCAGTACACACCTCCTCCGACCGCCGGCACCGGCGGCAGCACCCGGTTCAGGAAGGCCGCACAGAAGCGCGCGAGCGGGCCGTTCTCCCGGAGGCCGGGCGGAACGCCGTTCTCGACGTCCTCGGCCAGGCCCGGCTCCGGCTCCAGCTCCCCGGCCAGCTCCAGTCGCAGCCCGCGCGCGATCCGGTGTGCCGGGAGCCCGCCGGCCCGGACCGGCCGGACCACCGCCCGGACGTCCCCGATCCGCATCCGGGCCGCCGCGGCCACCCGGTCGGCGGCCGCCACCGCGCGCAGTTCGGCGGGGACGACCAGCAGCGCCAGGTCGGACTGCTCCAGCGCCTGTCCTGCGGCCGCGTCGAGGTGGCGCGGAACGTCGACCACCACCAGGCCGCCGCGTCGCCGGGAGGCGGCCAGCACGCTGCGCATGGCCTCCGCCGGCACCGTCAGGGTGTCTCCCCGGTCCCAGGAGAGGCAGGACAGCGCGGAGAGCCGTTTGAGGGCCGGTAGGGCCCGGGCCAACTCGGCCCCGCTGACCCGTCCACGCGAACCGGCGAGGTCGGGCCAGCGCAGTCCGCGGGCCGTCTCGCCGCCGAGCAGGATGTCCAGGCCCCCGCCGAGCGGATCGCCGTCGATGAGCATGGTCCGCCGGCCCGTGCGCGCGGCGGCGACCGCGAGGGCACAGGCCAGGGTCGACGCCCCGGCGCCGCCTCGTCCGCCGATGACGGCGACGGTGGCCGCGGGGGAGCCGGCGCCCTCGGCCGCGTCGGCGATCCGGTCGAGCAGCCAGGCTTCGGCGTCGGGAAGGAACAGCACGTGTTCGGCGCCGAGTTGGACGGCTCGGACCCATACCCCGGGATCATCGAGGTCCAGGCCGAGCAGGAGGACCCCGCCGCGCCGGCTCAGGCCCGCGCAGCGTTCGGACTGGTCGTCCCCCACCAGGACCAGCGGGGCGCCCTCCCAAAGTTCGCGCGGCGGTGGTGCACCGCGGATCAGCCGCGGCTCGGTGCCCGCTGCCGCGCAGAGTCGCAGCAGGTGCTCGGCCAGGCCCTCGTCCTCGGTGACGACGAGCGGCCCGGCGGCCGCCGGGCCCTCGGCGGTGACGTGGTCGGCGATCGGCGTCGACATGGTGCTCTCTCCCCTCTGCGCCGCCGACCACAGGGGCCGGGGCGCGCGTCGGACGGTGCCGGCGGACGGCCGCCCGGCAGACCTCCGGAGAGGAAGGGGATGAGGCTCTGCCCGGCGACCGCCGCCGACCATCACGGTGGGGGGAGATCCGGATTACGTCATCCGCGTTCCGATTGCCTGTGGATAACTCGGGGGCTGTGGATGAAAACGTTCACCCGGGCGGGGGGCTATTCGGCGAGGAATTGACGAAAGGGGGTCACCGAGATGAACCGGCCGATCACTCACCCCCCGGCCGAGCACTCCTCCAGGCAGCCGGTCTCCGCCTTCCGCACCCCACCGGACCGGTTCGGCGGGCACCGGTCGGGCGCGGGCCGCACGGGCGGCTCGGCATGAGCAACCAGCAACGCAGAGTGACGAAAGGTGGGGGATGGACCAGGCTGTCGACACCCCCCGTACACCGTCGGCGGGGCGGTCGCGGCAGCCGCCGCAAGAGGCTTTCAAGCCCTGAAAATGGCCCCGGACGTGCGACGACCCCCGCCGGGGGGGAGAGCGGGGGTCGTCTATCCACAGCCCGACTCGGGGGGGAGGAGCCGGACCGGGTTAGCACGGTCGCGAACGATCCGTGACTTCCATGGTGTACCCGAGCGGCCAGAAACACAAACCCGCACGCCCGCGAGTACGCCGAATGGCGGGGTGTTTTGCGGCTCCCTCTATCCTCGGTTCCCGTGGACACCACCGAGAACGCCGACGACCACGCCGACGAGTCCGAGGACGAGACCACCGGGCCCGAGGAGCGCGGCGTGCCCGCCCGTCCCCGGCCGAGCGGACCGCGCACGGCCGCCTTCTTCGACCTCGACAAGACCATCATCGCGAAGTCGAGCGCGTTGGCCTTCAGCCGGCCGTTTTACCAAGGCGGCCTGATCAACCGTCGGGCCGTCCTGCGCAGCGCGTACGCGCAGTTCGTCTTCCTGGTCGGCGGCGCGGACCACGACCAGATGGAGAAGATGCGCGAGTACCTCTCCGCCCTGACCCGGGGCTGGAACGTCCAGCAGGTCCGCGAGATCGTCGCCGAGACCCTGCACAACCTGATTGATCCGATCATCTACGACGAGGCCGCCTCGCTCATCGAGCAGCACCACGCGGCCGGCCGGGACGTGGTGATCGTCAGCAGCTCCGGCTCCGAGGTGGTCGAGCCGATCGGCGAGTTGCTCGGCGCGGACCACGTGATCGCCACCAGGCTCAAGGTCGAGGACGGCTGCTACACCGGCGAGATCGAGTACTACGCCTACGCCGAGAACAAGGCCGCCGCCATCCGGGAGCTGGCCCGGACGGAGGGCTACGACCTGGCCGAGTCGTACGCCTACAGCGACTCGTCGACCGACCTGCCGCTGCTGGAGGCGGTCGGGCACCCCTCGGCCGTCAACCCCGACCGCGCGCTGCGCAAGGAGGCGCAGGCACGGGAGTGGCCCGTGCTGGTCTTCGACCGGCCGGTGGAACTGCGGCGCCGGCTGCCCGAGTTCTCCGCGCCGAGCGGTTCGGTGCTGACCGCGGTGGCGGTCGGGACGGCGTTGGTGACCGGCGCGGTCATCTGGTACCTGGCTCGGCGGCGGCGCCCCGTCACCTGAGGCCTCGGACCGGCCCGGGAACACCGATCGGGCCGAAACGGGCAATCGGTACAGACTTCTCGATTCGGGTTCCCCTTTCGGCCGAAACGCGATACAAATGAAGCACGGCCCGCGAGACCCGGTCAGGACCGAAGAGGTCAAACCGACAACGCAGTTCAGGCCCCACGGACCGCGCGTACAGATATCCGGGCACCCACATGCAGCCGACCCGCTGTCGGGCCGCCGGACCAGACGAACGGGCAGGATCCCCGTCTGATCGGCACTTCCGGTGCATGCTTGGTCACCCGGTGTCTGCACCAGCGGCGGCACCATGCAGGATCAGGTGCCGCCGCATCCACGCGTCCGCAGGCGCCCCCGCGTGTCCGCAGGCGCCCTCCGCGTGTCTGCGGGCGCCCCGCTCAGGCCATCCCGCGCTGCATCGCCTCGCAGACCGCCGTGCTCTCCCGCACCCCGAGCCGCAGGGCCCGCCCGCAGTGGCCGATCCAGGCCGCCATGCCCTCCGGCGTGCCCCCCAGGTAGCCGGCGAGGGCCCTCCGGTAGGTGTCGGTGCCCAGTTCCGCCAGGCCGACCTCGGCCGGGCAGATCGACTTCGGGTCGAGGCCCTCGGCGATCAGCACGATCCGCTGGGCAGCCCGCGCGATCACCCCGTTGTACGCGCCGAACGGCCGCAGGGCGAGGAGTTCGCCGTGCACCACGGCGGCGACCACCAGGGCGGGCGTCCCCACGCCCTGGCCCTCGGCGCGGGCCACCAGGAGCCGGGAGAGCTGGTCCAGCCGGGCCGCGACCTCCTCCGCGTCCGGCGCGGGGGGCAGCGCGGGCAGCGGTCCGTCCGCGGCGTCCACCTCGACGCTGTCCACCGGCTTGAGCTCCAGCGGGAACAGCTCCTCGGCCCGCTCCCCCGCCCGCCGCGGCCGACCGGCGGCCGGGTCGGCGTCGCCGACCGCGAGCAGGTGCAACCGGGCCAGCACCTGGAGCGGCGAGTGCCGCCAGACGCTCAGCAGCTGGCCGGCCTCGGCGGTGATCCGCAGGGCCGCACCGACCGTGCGGGCTTCGTCGTCCGCGCCGAAGTCGGTGCGCCGCCGGACCTCCTCCAGCGGCCAGTCGGCCCCCGCGACGGCCGCGGACGCGCGGGCGCCGCGCAGCGCGGACTCGGAGGTGACCTCGGCCGCGCGGCGCCGCATCACCCGGTGGCCGTAGAGCCGGTCGACGGCCTTGCGCACCTCGGCGACCGCGTCGGGGACCCCGGGAAGCTGGGCCAGCGGGGCGAGGGGATCTGTTCCAGTGCTCACCTACCCGAGAGTAATGAACGGGTCGCCCCTCCCGGAACAGCAACCCCGCATCACCCGTTAGAGGCAATCCTCACTTCCCTCCCCCGCCGGAGCCCAAACCTTGGCTAGCATGGCCACTATCGGAGACGATAACGATTTCCAATAGAGGCGCCAGTCGCAACAGCCTCGCCCTCGAGCACCCGGCCCGCCGCAGGGCCCAGAGCGAAAGCCGGAGCCCCAGATGAAGATCGCCTTCGTCGGCAAGGGCGGCAGCGGGAAGACCACGCTGTCCGCACTGTTCATCCGCCACCTGGCCGCCGTCGGCCGGCCGGTCATCGCCGTCGACGCCGACATCAACCAGCACCTCGGCCCCGCACTCGGCCTGACGGATGCCCAGGCGGCCGCGCTGCCCTCGCTCGGGGCGCACCTGCCGGAGATCAAGGAGTACCTGCGCGGCAGCAACCCGCGGATCCGCTCGGCCGACGAGATGATCAAGACCACGCCGCCCGGCCGCGGTTCGCGCCTGCTGCGGATCGTCGAGGAGAACCCGGTCTACGCCTCCTGCGCCCGCCCGATCGCGCTGGACGAGGGCTCGGTCCGGCTGCTGGCGACCGGCGCCTTCACCGAGGAGGACCTCGGGGTGGCCTGCTACCACTCCAAGGTCGGCGCGGTGGAGCTGCTGCTCAACCACCTGGTGGACGGCCCGGACGAGTACCTGGTCACCGACATGACCGCGGGCTCCGACTCCTTCGCCTCCGGCCTCTTCACCCGCTTCGACCTCACCTTCCTGGTGGCCGAGCCGACCCGCAAGGGCGTCTCCGTCTACCGCCAGTACCGGGACTACGCCCGGGACTTCGGCGTGCAGCTCCGGGTGATCGGCAACAAGGTGCAGGGCCTCGACGACCTGGCCTTCCTGCGCCGCGAGGTCGGCGACGACCTGCTCACCACCTTCGGGCAGTCCGACTGGGTGCGGCGCCTGGAGCAGGGGGCCGAGCCCCCGCTGAAGTCGCTGGAGCCGGCCAACCGGGCCGTGCTGGCGCAGTTGCAGACCGAGGCCGAGGCGGCGTACGGGCGGCGCGACCCGCGGCGGTACTCCGAGCAGGCGGCGCTCTTCCACCGGCGCAACGCGGAGAGTTGGGCCAACGCCAAGGTCGGCGTCGACCTCGCGACCCAGGTGGACGAGGACTTCGTGCTGGGCGAGTGCACGGACGGCTTCGCGGACGGCTTGACGGACGGATTCGCGGCGGGCGGCGGGCGGGCCGCACCGGCGGGGGTCACCGCCTGACGCCGCCACGAACCGAACGGGCCGCCGTCCTCCCCTCCCGGGAGGACGGCGGCCCGTTCGCCATGTCGGCCCCGCGGCGCCACCAGCAGATTCCCGCCCGTTCGGACACCACCCAATGGGGTGAATCAGGGGATTTCGGCTTCCCACCGAGCAGGACGTCGTGCAAAACTTTCATTACTCTCGGTTTACCGAGCCTTGACGGTCCGTCCCCACGGCCCTCGGTGAGACATCCCGCAGCTCGCCCAGGCGCCTGGCGGACCTGATGGTCGACGCCGGCCGGTGACACCCGCATTCCCCGCCGCGCCCACGCCATCCCGCCACACCGTCGCGACCCACGACAGCCGATCCGCCCCGGAGCCCACCCCGGACTCACCGCCGGACCTGACTGCGTTCGTTCCCCCGGACAGACGGGAAGACAATGACCCTCGACATCTCCAGCGCCCCCATCGCCTCCGACACCACCGACCACGCGCCACCGGGCCCAGAGCCCAGATCGCACTGGATCCAGGACCTCTCCGCCTCGCTGGTGGTCTTCCTGATCGCCGTACCGTTCTCACTCGGCATCGCGCTGGCCACCGGCGCGCCGCTCACCGCCGGGCTCGCCGCGGCGGCCGTCGGCGGCATCGTGGTCGGGCTGTTCGGCGGCACCCCGCTCCAGGTCAGCGGCCCCTCGGCCGCGCTGACCGTGATCACCGCCGGGCTGATCGGTCAGTACGGCTGGCAGGCCACCTGCGCCGTCACCGTCGCCGCCGGACTGCTCCAATTCCTGCTCGGCGTACGCCGGGTGGCCAGGACGGCGCTCGCCGTCTCGCCCGCCATCGTGCACGGCATGCTGGCCGGCGTCGGACTCACCATCGCCATCGCCCAGTTGCACGTCGTCCTCGGCGGTTCCCCGCAGAGCTCCGCTATCGCCAACATCCTGGCGCTGCCGGGTCAGTTGGCCGGACCGCATCCGCCGGCGCTGCTCGTCGGCATGGTGACCATGGTCGTGCTGCTGGGCTGGCCCAGGCTCGGCCGACTCCCCGGTCGTGCGGGTGAGCTGGGTCGTCGGCTGAGCAAGGTGCCGGGTCCGCTGGCCGCCGTCGCCGTCGCCACCGCGCTCGCCCTCGCCCTGGGGCTGCGGCTCGCCCACATCGAACTGCCCGCCTGGCAGCCGCAGTCGCTCGTGCCCGCGCTGCCGCACGGTTCGCCCTCCGCCGTGCTCGCCGCCGTCCTGACCGTCACCGCCGTCGCGAGCGTGGAGTCACTGCTGTCCGCCGTCGCCGTCGACCGGATGTCCCAGCGCACCGGAGACCTCGACCGCGAGCTGCGCGGGCAGGGCCTCGCCAACATGGTCAGCGGCCTGGTCGGCGGACTGCCGATCGCGGGCGGCGCCGTGCGCAGCACCGCCAACGTCCGGGCCGGCGGGCGGACCAAGTGGTCCTCCGTGCTGCACGGCGTCTGGGTCCTGGCCGCGGCCCTCGCGCTGACCGGCGGACTGCGCCGGATCCCGCTGGCGGCACTGGCCGCACTGGTGCTGGTGGTCGGGCTGCAGATGGTGAGCTTCGCCCACATCCGCAAGGTGCACCGGCATCGGGAGTTCCCGGTCTACCTGATCACGCTGCTCGCCGTGGTCGCCTTCGGGGTCCTGTGGGGCGTCGGGCTCGGCGCGGGCACCGCCGTGCTGCTCGCGCTCTACCGGCTGACCCGCGCCCACGTGGACGTCGAGACCCACCCGGACGGCTCGGTCACCGTACGGACCCACGGACCGCTCACCTTCACCGCCGTACCCCGGTTGAGCCGGGCGCTGGCCTCGATCCCCGCGGACGCCGAGGTCACCGTGGTGCACGACGGCTCCTTCCTGGACCACGCCGCGTACGAGACGCTGCACAGCTGGCGGGCGGGGCACCAGGCCACCGGCGGGCAGGTCTCGATGGTGACGCGGCGCCGGGAGGACGAGGTGCTCGACCCCGACGGCACGGTCCGCGCGGGCAGTTCACCCGGTCCGCACCGCTGCCGCGCCTGGACGCCCTGGGTCGGCCACCACTGCATCGAGCAGCAGGAGGACCCGCACGGCCGGCTGCTGGACGGCGTCCGGGTGTTCCAGCAGCACACCGCCCCGCTGATCCGGCCCGAACTCGCCCGGCTGGCCCGGGAGGGGCAGACACCCTCCCAGCTCTTCCTGACCTGCGCGGACTCCCGGATGGTCACCAGCATGATCACCAACAGCGGCCCGGGCGACCTGTTCACGGTCCGCAACGTGGGCAACCTGGTGCCGGCCCCCTTCGAGCCGGGCGCGGCCGACGACTCGGTGGCCGCCGCGGTGCAGTACGCGGTCGAGGCGCTGGAGGTGCGCTCGATCACGGTCTGCGGCCACTCCGGCTGCGGCGCGATGAAGGCCCTGCTGGACGGAGTGCACGAGCGCCCCGGTCCGCCCACCCCGCTGACCCGCTGGCTGCGCAACGGTCGCGGCTCGCTGGACCGGCTCCGCCGGGCCCCGGCCGAGTTCGCCGACCGGCCGGTGGTGGACCTCGCGGAGCAGCTCTGCATCACCAATGTCGTGCAGCAGCTGGACCAGCTGATGGCCAACCCCGCGGTGGAGCGCAGGGTCGAGGAGGGCACGCTGCGGCTGGTCGGGATGTACTTCGACTTCGCCACCGCCCAGGCCTACGTCCTGGACCGCGCCACCAGGACGTTCAGCCCGGTCGAGGCGCGCAGCGAGGCCGGGGTCGGAGCCCGCGCCGAGGCCGGGGTCGGCGCCCGCGCCGAGGCCAGGACCGAGAACGGCGCCGAGGCCCGTACGACGGCCCCCGCCGACACCCCGAGCCAGACCCGGCGCGACGCCCTGGGCGACGCCCCGGTCGGCGATCCCCCCGGCACCGGGGCCGACCCTGACGGGGTTTCGGCCGAACGGGTGAGAAAGGACGACCGGGTCGCGGCCGAGGGCGGCGAGGAGGGCCCTCAGCTGGCCGCTTGAGAGCCGGGCCCGTGTCCCCGCCGGGCGGGCCGGGGCACGGGCCCACCTGCCACTGTGCGTCCTGCCGCCCCGGCGCGGCGGGGCACAGAGTCTGCCGTTCGGTGATCGGTCAAAGGTCTACACCAATTCCCAAGAGCCTCTTGTCAACTGCCCCTCTCGCCTGGTGAGCTGTGCGCTGGGACACACGGGACAATCCCCACGCACGGGATCGCCCCAGATCATGACTCGATGAGGAGTGCGCGTTGAGCAACGAGAGCCTGGCCAACCTGCTCAAGGAGGAGCGGCGTTTCGCCCCGCCGGCAGAGCTCGCCGAAGCCGCCAACGTCACCGCGGCCGCGTACGCGCAGGCCTCCGAGGACCGTCTGGGCTTCTGGGCCGAGCAGGCCCGCCGCCTGACCTGGGCCGTCGAACCGACCGAGACGCTCGACTGGTCCAACCCGCCCTTCGCCAAGTGGTTCGCCGACGGCAAGCTCAACGTGGCCTACAACTGCGTCGACCGCCACGTCGAGAACGGCCTGGGCGACCGGGTCGCCATCCACTTCGAGGGCGAGCCCGGCGACAGCCGCTCGATCACCTACGCCCAGCTCAAGGACGAGGTTTCGCAGGCTGCCAACGCGCTGCTGGAGCTCGGCGTCCGCAAGGGCGACCGGGTGGCGGTCTACCTGCCGATGATCGCCGAGGCAGTCGTCGCGATCCTCGCCTGCGCCCGGATCGGCGCCACCCACTCGGTGGTCTTCGGCGGCTTCTCCGCCGACGCCGTCGCCTCCCGGATCCAGGACGCCCAGGCCAAGCTCGTCATCACCGCCGACGGCGGCTACCGCCGCGGCAAGGCCTCCGCCCTCAAGCCGGCCATCGACGAGGCGCTCACCAAGGTCGACGGCGTCGAGCACGTCCTGGTGATCCGCCGCACCGAGCAGGAGATCGCCTGGACCGAGGGCCGTGACGTCTGGTGGCACGAGATCACGGCGCGCCAGTCGACCGAGCACACCCCCGAGGCGCACGACGCCGAGCACCCGCTGTTCATCCTCTACACCTCGGGCACCACCGGTAAGCCCAAGGGCATCCTGCACACCTCCGGTGGCTACCTCACCCAGGCCAGCTACACCCACCACGCGGTCTTCGACCTCAAGCCGGAGACCGACGTCTACTGGTGCACCGCCGACATCGGCTGGGTCACCGGCCACTCGTACATCGTCTACGGTCCGCTCTCCAACGGCGCCACCCAGGTCATCTACGAGGGCACCCCGGACACCCCGCACCAGGGCCGCTTCTGGGAGATCGTCCAGAAGTACGGCGTGACGATCCTCTACACCGCGCCCACCGCGATCCGGACCTTCATGAAGTGGGGCGACGACATCCCCGCGAAGTTCGACCTGTCCTCGCTGCGGGTTCTGGGCAGCGTCGGCGAGCCGATCAACCCCGAGGCCTGGATCTGGTACCGCGAGCACATCGGCGGCGGGAAGTGCCCGATCGTCGACACCTGGTGGCAGACCGAGACCGGCGCCATCATGATCAGCCCGCTGCCGGGCGTCACCGAGACCAAGCCGGGATCCGCCCAGCGCGCCCTGCCGGGCATCGCGGCCACCGTCGTCGACGACAACGCCAACGAGGTCCCCAACGGCTCCGGCGGCTACCTGGTGCTCACCGAGCCGTGGCCGTCCATGCTCCGCACCATCTGGGGCGACGACCAGCGCTACATCGACACCTACTGGTCGCGCTTCGAGGGCCGCTACTTCGCCGGTGACGGCGCCAAGAAGGACGAGGACGGCGACATCTGGCTGCTCGGCCGGGTGGACGACGTCATGCTGGTCTCGGGCCACAACATCTCCACCACCGAGGTCGAGTCCGCCCTGGTGGGACACCCCTCGGTGGCCGAGTCCGCCGTGGTCGGCGCGGCCGACGCCACCACCGGCCAGGCCATCGTCGCCTTCGTGATCCTGCGCGGCGGCGTCACCGAGACCCCCGAACTGGTCGAGGAGCTGCGGGCGCACGTCGGCCGCACGCTCGGCCCGATCGCCAAGCCGAAGCAGATCAAGGTGGTCGGCGAGCTGCCGAAGACCCGCTCCGGCAAGATCATGCGCCGCCTGCTGCGCGACATCGCCGAGGGCCGCGAGGTCGGGGACACCACCACCCTCGCCGACAGTTCGGTGATGAGCCAGATCCAGGCCCAGCTGCCGCCGTCGGGTGGCAACAGCTGAGGCGTTGAGCTCCGGCGGAACAAGCCGTAGCAGCGACCGGGGCCCCGGGCGGACACCACCGCCCGGGGCCCCGCCGTCTCACGCGCCGGCCTCGTCGGTCCCCACCACCCTCCCGCCGCCCGCTTCCGTCGCCCGTTCCGTCGGCCACCGTCGGCTCCATCGCACCCCCGTCGCTCTCCCCTCCCCTCGGCGTTACGCCCCCCGGCCGTTCACCCGACTGCGCGCGGCTGAGGCCGTCCGGGCGCCCGTCGGCCCCTCCCAAGGGTGCGGAAACCGGCCGGCAGGGCTTAAGTCCTTAATCAGGACGATCCGGAAGTCATCCCGGACGCCCCGTTAAGCTGTTAAGGACGCATCTAGATCCTTGAGCAGGAGTCCGGGCGTCACAGGGCGCGCCGGGAAGTCTGGTCGGCACTGCACCACCCGTGCATCCGTTGCCGCTCCCAGCCCCTCAGGAGGTCCCGCGTGACCGACCAGCCGCCCGTCCACGAGCCGACGCCCCTCCGCCGGCAGCTTCTCGGCCGGCTGCCCCTGCCCGAGCGCACCTTCATCACCGATGCCCTGCGCACCGAGACGGTCGGCGGCGTGCTGCTGCTGGCCGCCGCCGTGGTCGCGCTGATCTGGGCCAACGCCTGGCCGCACAGCTACGAGAGCGTGCTCGACCACACCGTCGGCCCGTCGGCCCCGCTCCACCTCGACCTCACCCTGGGCGACTGGGCCAAGGACGGCCTGCTGACGATCTTCTTCTTCGTGGCCGGCATCGAGCTCAAGCGCGAGTTCGTCGCGGGCGAGCTGCGCACCCCGAGCGCCGCGCTGCTACCGGTGGTCGCCGCCGTCTGCGGCGTCGCCCTGCCCGCGATCCTGTACTCCCTGGTCAACTCCGGCAGCGGCGGTCACCCGGGTGGCTGGGCCATTCCGACCGCCACGGACATCGCCTTCGCGCTGGGCGTACTGGCCGTGGTGGGCAGTCACCTGCCTTCGGCGCTGCGGGCCTTCCTGCTCACCCTGGCCGTGGTCGACGACCTGATCGCGATCCTGATCATCGCGATCTTCTACAGCTCCGGCATCAAGTTCTGGGCGCTCGGTCTGGCCTTCGTCGGCCTGGTGCTGTTCTGGTTCCTGCACCGGCACGGGGTGAAGGGCTGGTACCTGTTCGTGCCGCTGGCCCTGGTGATCTGGGCGCTGATGCACGAGAGCGGTGTCCACGCCACGGTGGCGGGCGTCGCGATGGGCCTGATGCTGCGCTGCCACCGGGAGGGTGACGAGCAGGAGTCCCCCGGCGAGCACATCGAGCACCTGGTCCGTCCGCTTTCCGCCGGGCTGGCCGTCCCCGTGTTCGCGCTGTTCGCGGCCGGGGTGACGATCTCCGGTTCGACGCTGCGCGAGGTGTTCACCCAGGCCGCTCCGCTCGGCATCGTGATCGGACTGCTGGTCGGCAAGACGGTGGGCATCTTCGGCGGCACCTGGCTGGCCGCCAGGTTCACCCGCGCCGAACTGAATCCGCAGCTCAAGTGGGCCGACATGTTCGCCGTCTCGGTGCTCGCCGGCATCGGCTTCACCGTCTCGCTGCTGATCAGCGAACTGGCCTTCCAGGACGACCTCGCGCTCGCCGACCGCTGCAAGACCGCCGTGCTGGTCGGCTCGCTGCTCTGCGCGCTGCTCGCCACCGTGCTGCTCAAGCTGCGCAACCGGCACTACCGCGAACTGTGCGAGGAGGAGGACCGGGACACGGACGGCGACGGCGTGCCGGACGTGTACCAGGAGAGCCTCCACCGGGGGAATCTCCACCAGGGCGACGGCCACCACGGGGACGTCCGCCAGGGCGACGGCCCGGCCGGACGGGAGCGGGCCGCCGGCTCCACCCGGCCCCGGCCCGGCGAGCGGCCCGGGACGGGAAACTGAACCTCCCGGCGGCTCGGCTCCGAGGCTCGGCTCCGAGGCCCGCGCCGAAGCTCGCTCCGAGGCCCTGCGAAGGCCTCGAACCACCTGCCGCAGCCGTGACACGTCCCTCCGGCGGGGCCCCGGAGTGGTGTCCGACTGACCGGTAAGGGCATGATTCTGAGCTGTCGACAACCCACTGACGCCCCCGGACCCCCACCGGCACCGGAACCGCACCCGCGACGGCGTCACGCCGCAACAGCCGCAGAGGAGAACCGCTGATGCCCACAGGAGCCGCAGACCCGTCCAGCAACGGCCGGGCGCCCTACGAGGGCGAGCGTTCGGTGGGACAGCTGTTCGCGGCGGCCACCGCCGACCTCACCGCGTTGGTCCACGACGAGATCGCGCTCGCCAAGGCCGAGATCAAGGCGGACGTCAAGCGCGGTGTCTCCGGCGGCGTCTTCTTCGCCGTCGCCGGGGTGCTCGCCATGGCTGCGATCCCGATGGTGAGCATCGCGATCGCCTTCTTCTTCCACTGGCTGGGTGTGCCGCTGGGCTGGTCCTTCGTGCTCTCGGCCACCGTCCACCTCATCCTCGCGGCGCTGGTCGGGTTCGTGGCCTGGCGTTTCATCAAGAAGATCCAGAAGCCCGAGCGCACCATCGAGGGCGTCCAGAAGACCGCCGAGGTGCTGAAGAACGCCCGGCCGCGCCCGGCCACCCAGGAGGAGATCGACCGGGGCCTCGGCCGCATCCCGTAGACCGGTCGACGCCCCCGTAACCGGTGAGCGGTCCCGTGACCGATCGGCGTCCGCGTGACCGGCCATCGCTTCCGTAACCGGTGAGCGGCCCCGCTACCGACGGCGTCCCCCGTAACCGACGGCGTTCTCCGCAACCGACAGCGTTCGCCGTAACCGATCAGCATCCCCCACAACCCCGCCGGACACGTACGCCGACCCGCCGACAGCGAGTGCCGGGCACGTGTCCGGCACACGGATGTGACACGCTCTCGGTATGCCGCTTGACCAGAAGCCCGCTGCCGCGCAGCCGTCCGCCGATTCCAGCCCCGAGCAGGCCCCGGAGCGGGACACCGCCGGACCTGGGAACGGCCCTGGGAACGGCCCTGGGAACGGGCCTGGGAACGGGCCTCGGAACGGCCCTGCGACGGGGCCTGGGACCGAAGAGCAGCCCGGACACCAGACCGGACAGCAAGCCGGACAGCAAGCCGTGCACCAGACCGGCCGGCACACCGCCACCGCCACCGCCACCGCCGGTGCTCCGGGACTCGGACGCCACGGCGGCGGCGTCACCGAGGAGCCGTGGAGCATCCGGCAGTCCGGTCCGTGGACGCACCGCGACCTCGCGGCCAACGGCGCCCGCTTCCACATCGCCGAGCTGGGCGCCGGTCCGCTGGTGCTGCTGGTGCACGGCTGGCCCGAGTACTGGTGGGCCTGGCGCCACCAGCTGACCGCGCTCGCCGAGGCCGGCTACCGCGCGGTGGCCCTCGACCTGCGCGGCATCGGCGGCAGCGACCGCACCCCGCGCGGCTACGACCCGGGCAACCTCGCCCTGGACATCACCGGCGTGATCCGCTCGCTCGGCGAACGCCGGGCGCACCTGGTCGGGCACGCCTCCGGCGGCACCCTGGCGTGGGTGGCGGCGGTCATGCGCCCGTCGGTGATCCAGAGCCTCACCGTGGTCTCCGCCGCCCACCCCCGGGACCTGCGCCGGGCGCTGCTGACCGACCGCAAGCAGATGGCCGCCTTCGAGCACGTGCTGGGCTTCCAGCGCCCCTGGATACCGGAACGCCGACTGGTGGCCGACGACGCCGCGCTGGTCGGCCGGTACCTGGACGAGTGGACGGGGCCGACCAAGCTGGACGAGGCGGCCGTGCACGCGTACCGGCAGGCGATCCGGATCCCCAGCACCGCGCACTGCTCGATCGAGCCGTACCGCTGGCTGCTGCGCTCGATGGCCCGTCCCGACGGCATCCAGTTCGCGCGCCGGATGAAGAAGCCGATCACCGCGCCGACGCTGCAGGTCCAGGGCGCCGCGGACCCGGTCCTGCTGTCGCACACCGCGCTCGGCGGCGGCGAGTACGTGGCGGCTCCGTACCGCTGGCGGCTGATGGCGGGGGTCGGGCACTTCCCGCACGAGGAGGCGCCGGAGGACTTCACCGCCGAGCTGCTGGACTGGGTGGGTCGCCACAAGGAGTGATCGTCCGGGGTGGGTCGGGCCGGTCGGAGCGCGGGGCTCAGCGGCCCAACTCCGCTATTGTGACGCTCATATGACAAGCGCATAGGCCAACTTCGGCAAAGCCCGGGCGGTTACCCCCACCGGCCCACGGGCATCCATTCCGGTATGACCTGGATGCCCGATCGCGGTGGCGCCCCGCACGGCCGACGCCACAACAGCCCCCAGCGCTCCACGCCCCGCCCGGACCGGGCCGAGGACCTCGGCTTCGACGGTCTCGACGGCCACCGGCGCGGAGTGCAACGGCAGCTCGGCATCCCGCGCATCCTCGGCCGACGCGCCCGGTGGGTGGGCGCACGACTGCGGCGCGAGACCTGAGGCCTCGCGCCGCTTCGTCCCGCCGAACGGTGGAAATCAGTTCACGATGGTCGGCGACAGCGCGGTGAACCAGAGCAGGACGAAGGTCGCCACCGACATGATCGGCACCAGCACCTTGGTCTCGACGCTGTTGCCGCTGCGCTTGATCAGCACGATCTCGTAGCGCTCCTTGTGCGGCCACAGCAACGGCGCGCCCTTCTTGGTCAGGCAGTCGCCCAGCAGGTGCGCCAGCGTACCCAGCGCGACCGCGTACGGCAGCCAGCCGGGCGAGTTGGGCATCCACGTGTTCATCCCGAACGTGCCGAGCGCGGACAGGCCGATCACGGTGATCCACGCCTCGGGGCCGTTGCTCGGCGGGCAGAGCCGCAGGGCCCGGATCGCGAGCGCCAACAGGAAGAACGTCAGCCCGAGGGTGAAGTAGCGGCCCAGGTACGTGATGCCGGCCCAGGTGCCGGCGCCCATCAGCGCGACGAACAGCAGCGAGTGGGTGGCGTGCCGGTGGCCGCCGGAGGCCCAGGCCACGAAGCGGCAGAGCACCTTGGAGACCGGCCCGAGGAAGTTGGCGATCGAGCCGTCGTGGTGGTCGAGGTCCGGCAGCAGGGCCGCTCCGGCGCACAGCACCGTGCCCATCAGGATGTCCGCCGGCTCCAGCTTGGTGTGCAGCAGCAGCGGGGGCAGGAACGGGGCGGACGCCGCGTACAGCATCGCCCCGCTCACCGCGTGCGAATGACCCATCATCGGACTGCCACGACCTCCCCTTGAGCTCACTCCGGGACGGCGCCCGGTTGAGCCGAACGGGTGAGCGCGGCCGAGGCTACCAGGGCGGGCTGACGACCTGACGGATCTTGTGCGGGGTCAGCCGGCAGCGCGTCGGGCCGAGCCCCCGCGCGACCGGCGACGCCGCTTCGGCCGACGTCAGGCCGCCCGGCCCACCGCTTCGGCCGACATCAGAAGTTGCCGGCCCACCGCCTCGGCCGACGTCACAGCGCGCAGCCCTGGGTGTCCACCCGGGTGTTCGCGGTGCTGCCCGCCTGGGCGTCCTCGCGCACCTCCGCGGCGGTCAGCACGTACCCGGTGTCGGCGCTGTCCAGGGACTTGGCGAACACCACCCCGTACACCTGGCCGTCCGGCGTGAGCAGCGGCCCGCCGCTGTTGCCCTGGCGGACCAGCGAGCGCACCGAGTAGACGTCGCGCACCACCTGGCCGCGGTGGTAGATGTCCGGGCCGTTGGCCTGGATCCGGCCGCGGATGCGGGCCGGTTGGACGTTGAAGGCGCCGTTCTCGGGGAAGCCCGCGACGATCGCGCTGTCGTTGGTCCTGGCCTCGCCCGCGAAGGTCAGCGGGGGCGCGTTCAGCTTGGGCACGTCCAGGACGGCGATGTCGCGCTGCCAGTCGTAGCGGACCACCGTGGCGTCGTACAGCTGGCCGACCCCGCCGATCTGCACGGTCGGCTCGTCGACGCCGCCGACCACGTGGGCGTTGGTCATCACCCGGTGCGGGGCGAAGACGAAGCCGCTGCCCTCCAGGGTCTTGCCGCACGAGGTCGCGGTGCCGACCACCTTGACCAGGCTCTGCCGGGCCCTGGCCACCGCCGCGCTGCCGGCCAGTGCCGGGTCGGGGGTGTCGACCTGGGTGATCGGCTCGTGCTCGAAGGGGTTGAAGACCTGCGGGAAGCCGTTGCGGGCGAGCACCTTGGAGAAGTCCGAGAACCAGTTCGGCGCGTCGTCGGGCAGCGCGTTCTGGACGCCGCCGAGGATCGCCGAGGACCGGACCTGCCGGGAGACCGTCGGCAGGGACGTCCCGGCCAACGCGGAGCCGATCAGCCAGGCGACGAGCAGCATCGAGATCACGTTGACCACCGCGCCGCCGGACGCGTCCAGCACCCGGGTCGGACGGCGGTCGATGTGCCCGCGCAGCTTCCAGCCGAAGTGCGCGGTGACCGCCTGGCCGATCGCGGCGAAGACGATCACCACCACGACGGCCACCACCGAGGACGCGGTGCCCGGGCTGAGCTGGTCGAGCAGCAGGGGCAGCAGTTGGACGGCCAGCAGGCCGCCGCCGAGGAAGCCGACGAGCGACAGGACGCCCACCACGAAGCCCTGCCGGTAGCCCGAAACGGCGAATCCGACGGCGGCGAGGACCAGCAGCACATCCAGGACGTTCACTCGGACACCCTCCCACGGTTGGCGGACCGACCGCGCCGACGGACCGTCACGGGGCCCCGGCGTCGCCGCCCGGCAGGGCGCGGGAGTGCTCGAGGTCGCCCTGGACCAGCGCGAGGGCGTCGTCGGAGAGGTCGACGACCCGGGACGGCTCCCACGGCAGCTCCAGGCCGCTGTGGTGCAGCACCCGGTCGATCACCCCGGCGGTGAACCCCCAGACCAGTCGCCCGGCGACGGCGAAGGCCGGCCCGACGTGCCCGGACGGGTGCCGCAGCCGGACCCGGTTCGCGGGGTCGGCGAGGTCGGCGATCGGCACCCGGAACACCGCGCCGGTCTCCGCCTGGTCCACCGGGTGCACCGGCGACTCCTCGCGCCACCAGCCGAGCACCGGGGTGACCACGAAACGGCTCACCGGGATGTACAGCCGGGGCAGCTCGGCGAAGACCTGCACCCCGGCCGGGTCCAGCCCGGTCTCCTCCCAGGCCTCGCGCAGCGCCGCCGCGATCGGGCCGGGGCCGTCCGGGTCGCCGTCCTCCGGGTCCAGCGCGCCACCGGGGAAGGACGGCTGGCCGGCGTGCGAACGCAGCGAGCGGGCCCGCTCGATCAGCAGCAGGTCGGGACCGTCCGGCCCCTCACCGAACAGCATCAGCACCGCCGCCGCCCGACCGCCGTCGGTCGGCGGGAGGAAGCGGCTCAGCTGCTCCGGCAGCACCCGCTCGGCCGCGTCCCGGACCGGCTCCAGCCACTTCGGCAGGCCGTCCCGCTCGATCGCCCCGCGGATCACGCCTCCACCGCCAGGTCCGCGACCCGGCCCTGGTGGGCGGCGGCGTCGGCCCGGGCGGCCGCCTCGCCGGGGAAGTCCGACGGCGGCTTCAGCCGCTGGCCGGGCTGGCCGCCCATCTCGTACTTGAGCAGCTTGCGCGCCTTCTCCGGATCGGTCTCGCCCTCCCCGTACGCGGGGCAGAGCGGTGCGATCGGGCAGGCTCCGCAGGCGGGCTTCTGCGAGTGGCAGATCCGCCGGCCGTGGAAGACGACCCGGTGCGAGAGCATCGTCCACTCGGACTTCGGGAAGATCTCGGCGACGGCCAGCTCGACCTTCACCGGGTCCTCCTCGGTGGTCCAGCCGAACCGCCGGGCCAGCCGCCCGAAGTGGGTGTCCACGGTGATGCCGGGCACCCCGAAGGCGTTGCCCAGGACGACGTTGGCGGTCTTGCGGCCGACGCCCGGCAGGGTCACCAGGTCGGCCAGCCGGCCCGGGACCTCACCGCCGAACTCGTCCCGCAGCGCGGCCGAGAGGCCGATCAGCGACTTCGCCTTGTTCCGGAAGAAGCCGGTCGGGCGGATGATCTCCTCCAGCTCCTCCGGGTTGGCGGCCGCCATGTCCTCGGGCGTCGGGTACCGGGCGAACAGTGCCGGGGTGGTCTGGTTCACCCGCAGGTCGGTGGTCTGCGCCGACAGCACGGTGGCCACCAGCAGCTGGAACGGGTTCTCGAAGTCCAGCTCCGGATGGGCGTACGGGTACAGCTCCGCCAGCTCGCGGTTGATCCGCCGGGCCCGCCGCACCATCGCCAGGTGCGACTCCGGCTTCCCGGGCTTCACGGCGGGCTTCGCGGTCGGTTTCGCGGGCGGCTTCACCGCCCGCTTCGCGGCGGGTTCCGCCGGGGCCTTCGCGGGCGCCTTCGCGGGCGCCTTCGCAGTCGGTTTCGTCGTCGGTTTCGCAGCCGGTGCCACGGCCGCCGTCGCGGTGCCCTGTACAGCCGCCTCCGCGGTCGGCTTCTGAGCCGCCGCCTTGGTCGCGGTCCTGGTCGCCGTCTTCCGGGCCTTGCTCTCTGCCATGCACGAAGGCTACGCCGAGCGGCGCACCGCCCGGGGCCGATCAAGCAACGGAAGCGGCCCTGCGGGGACGGCTGTTGTCCGGAAGGGCGGCCGGCCCGGGCGCACGCGGCGAATCAGGACCGGACAGCCGTCGAGGCCGAGGAGGCCGAGGAGGCCGAGGAGGCCGAGGAGGCCGAGGAGGCCGAGGAGGCTGGGGAAGCCGTCCCGAGGAGGCCGGCGCCGCTACCGCAGGGTGCGGCCGATGGTGCCCTCGAGGGTGTTGAGCAGCCCGGCCAGCGCCTCGGCGAGGCGGGTCCGCTCATCCGGGGTGAGGCCGGAGAGGAGCTCGCGGTCGTACGCGACGAGTTCCTCGATCAGGCCGTCGACCAGTTCCCGGCCGGTGTCGGTGAGCGAGAGGTGGGCGACCCGGCGGTCGCGGTCGTCGGTGCGGCGGCTGACCAGACCGCGTTCCTCCAGCAGTCGCAGCCGCTTGGTCACGGCAGCTCCCGAGGCGAAGCTCTCCCGGGCGAGCTGGGTCGGGGTCAGCTCGCGGTCGAGGCGGCGCAGGGCGCCGAGGATGTCGAACTCGGCGCGGGTGAGGCCGGCCCGGGTGAGCGGGTCGGGGGTCTGCTGGAGGAGCGCGGCGCAGCGGTTGATCCGGCCGAGGACGGCGATCGGGCCGGTGTCCAGGCCCGGGTAGGCGCGCTCCCACTGGCGCAGCACCCCTGCGACGACGTCCTCCACGTGCGCTGCTCCCGTTCCGCGACCGACCCGTTCGGTCGATCCTAGACGGCGCGCGCTCCGCCGCCCCGGTGCTCCAGGAGGGCGGTCAGCAGGTGGTGGGCGTGCCGCTCGGTGTCGGCGGCGTGCTGGTGGGGGAGGGTCGGGCGGCGCCACTCGCCGGTCGCGGTGTCGGCGGCCTCGCGCAGTTCGAGCAGGGCGGCGGCCAGTGCGGCCCGGTCGGCGGCGGTCGACCCCGTCCGGTCGGCGGCCAGTACGGCCAGCGCGGCCCGGGCGGCGCGGGTGGCGGTCTCGGCGCCGGCCACGGCCCGGGACAGCCGGGCGGCGGTCCGGCGGTTGGTGACGAGCAGGCAGGCGACCAGACCGGTGAGCGCGCCGACGCAGGTGTCCAGCCAGCGGTCGGCCACCAGCATCCGGGCGGGCTGCGGGCCGGCGAACTCGGTCATCAGCAGGGCCATCGGGGTGACGAACACCGTGGCCAGCCAATAGCTGCGGGCGATCATGGCCTCCGCGCCGAACTGGCACAGCAGTCCGAGCGCGATCAGCGCCACCGGGCCGCAGCGGGCGACCGGCACCGCGGCCGTGAAGAGCGCCAGGCCGAGGAGGTTGCCCAGGACCCGCTGCACAGCGCGCTGCCAGGAGAGCGTGCTGTTGGCCTGGAACACCGAGGCCGCGGTGACCACCGCCCAGTACGGACGGCCGACGCCGAGTGCCAGCGAGAGCCAGCCGGCGGCGGCGCAGCCGACCGCGACCCGCAGGGCGATCGGCAGCAGCGCCGAGCCGGGCCGCAGGACGGCGCGCAGCGGGAGCCGGCGGACGGGCGGGAGGGCGCGCAGGTCGGCGGCCTCCGCCTCGGTGAGTTCCGGCGACGGCACGGGGCGGCGGCCGCGCCGCAGGTCCCGGGCCCACGCGGCGTAGCGCTCGGCGGCCGCCGGATCGACGGGCGAGGCGAGGGCGGCCTCCGCATGGACGAGCAGCCGTTCCGGTTCCTCGCCGAGGGCGCGCTGCCGGGCCGGGGAGGAGAGCGCGAGACTGCGCCGGGCCGCGTCGACCGCGCCGACCAGGGCGGTACGGGCAGCGGCGTCCGGTGCGCCGGGGTCGGTGCGCAGCAGGCGGGCGGCGGCTTCCAGCGCACGGGCGGTGGCGGTGCGCTCCGGTCCGTACGGGTGCCACAGCGCGGGAGCCATGCAGACCAGCCAGGCCAGTGCGGCGCCGACTGCGGCGAGCGCCAGGTGCGGTGCGAGGTCCGCGAGCCGCTGGGGGACGAAGGCGCAGCCGGCGGTGGTGAAGGTGATGATCAGGGCGCCGGGCGGGCCGACCCGGGCGGCGTCGCAGAGCAGTTTGTGCAGGGCGGCGAGCACGGCCGCCACCGCGACGAGGACGACGGCGTCGCGGGTCAGCGCTGCGGCGGTGAGGGCGGCGCCGGCGCTGAGGACGGCACCGAGCAGCACGCCGGCCAGCGTCCGGGCCCGGGCCCGGTAGGGCAGGCCGTGCCCGAAGAGCGCGCCGAGGCCGCCGACCGAGGTGTAGAGCGCGAGGTCCAGCCGGCCGAGGGCGAGCAGGGCGAGGTTGAGGGTGCCGAGGGTGAGGACGGCGCTGAGCGCGGGCCGGTGCCAGCCGTCTCCGGGCGGACCGACCCGGAGCACCTGGCGGAGCTGGGCGGGGGAGGCCATGGAAAAAGATTAACAGGTAATTTACCCGTGAAGCATATGACTTTCCGAAACAGCGATGAGTTCTGCGGCGAACCCCGGTCTACCCCTGCGACCGACTCGGACGACCGAAGGAACACCGCCATGACCACCACCGTGATCTCCGCCGACGGCACCACCATCGCCTGCACCGTCACCGGCTCCGGCCCGGCCGTCGTCCTCGTGGACGGGGCGATCGGCCACCGCGCCTTCGACCCGGGCGTGGCGGTGTCCGAGCAGCTCTCGGCCCACCACACCGTGTGGGCCTACGACCGGCGCGGCCGCGGCGGCAGCGGGGACACGGCGCCCTTCGCGGTGGAGCGCGAGATCGAGGACCTGGCCGCCGTGATCGCGGCGGCCGGCGGCGCGGCCCGGGTGTTCGGCATCTCCTCGGGCGCCGCACTGGCCCTGCGGGCCGCCGCCGCGGGCGTCGGCATCAGCCGACTCGCCGTCTACGAGCCGCCGTTCAGCACGGAGGAGACGCAGAGCGAGCGCTTCGTCGGGTACGTCACCGAGTTGGAGGCGGCACTCGCCGAGGGACGGCGCGGGGACGCCGTCGCGGCCTTCATGACCTTCGTCGGGATGCCCGGCGAGATGGTGGAGGGGATGCGCTCGGCCCCGGTGTGGCCGGTGTTCGAGGCGGTCGCGCCGACCCTGGCGTACGACGCGGCAGCGCTCGGCGCGCGCACGGGGGCGACCGTCCCGGTCGACCTCCTGGCCACGATCACCGTGCCGACCCTGGTCCTGGACGGCGGCGCCAGCCCGGAGCTGCTGCGGGCTCCCGCCCGAGCGGTGGCGGCGGCCGTGCCGGGCGCCGAGTACCGGACGCTGGCCGACCAGACCCATGAGGTGGCGACCGAGGTGCTGGTGCCGGAGCTGCTGAAGTTCTACGCCTGAGGCGCGGAGAGGCCGGGTGGCGGGAGGCCCGGGAACGGGCAGCGGGCGGCGGGCGGCGGGCAGCGGGCGGCGGGCAGCGGGCGGCGGGCGGCCCGGGAACGGCACCGGCCGGAGCCGGTGAACCCGCGCTACCCGCCCCGCCCTAGTCTTCCCGTCATCCGATCATCTTCGACGACCGAGGGAGCAACCAGCCGCCATGGCCGAGGACTTCACGACGGAACAGGACGTCACGGACTTCCGGGACATCCCCACCACCACGCTGGCCGACGTCCTGGGCCGTGCCCGGGTGATGGACATCGGCCTGCGCCCGCTGTGGGCGGGCATGCCCCGGGTGGCCGGACCGGCCTTCACGGTGCAGTGCCCGCCCGGCGACAACCTGATGCTGCACGCGGCGATCTACCGGGCCGAGCCCGGCTCGGTGATCGTCGTCGAGTCCGGTGACCTCGACTACGCGCTGGCCGGCGGCAACGTCTGTGCCGTGGCGCAGCGCCGGGGCGTCGCCGCGTTCGTGGCCGACGGCCTGATCCGCGACCTCGGCGAGGTGCGGGAGCTCGGCTTCCCGGTCTTCGCCCGGGGCGTCATCCCGATCCCCGGCTCGAAGGAGCAGCTGGGCACCCACGGTGCCCCGGTGCGCTGCGGCGGAGTGCTGGTGGCCCCCGGCGACATCGTGGTGGCCGACGAGGAGGGGGTCGTGGCGGTGCCAGCCGCCGACCGGGCGAAGGTCCTGGCGGCAGCCCGGGCGAAGCTGGCCAAGGAGGCCGCCGAGACCCTGGACGACTGGGAGGCCGCCCACCGCGCCAGGATCGAGCGCGGCCTCGCCGAGCTGGGCTTCACCGGCTGACACCGACCCCGGCGCCGGCGGTCGCGGCCCGGCCGGCCGGCCGGCCGAGGTCCGCCCTTCCCGAGGGCCCGGCAGTCCCGGCGGCGGGGGCGGCAGGACAGCGGCCCGGCAGCCCGGCGGCGCGGGCGGCAGGACAGCGGCCCGGCAGCCCGGCGGCGCGGGCGGCAGGACAGCGGCCCGGCAGCCCGGTAGGACGCCCGGTCAGTACAGCCCGTTCAGGTCCCCGAAACCGAGCGCCCCGTCGAGCTCCGTCAGCGTCCCGGCGTCGAGCAGCTCGGCAGCGGCACGGCGGGCCGCCGTGTAGGCGAGCTGGGCGAGGCCCGTACCGACGCTGATCCGCCGTACCCCCGTGGCGGCGAACTCAGCGACGGTCGGCCCGCCCGCGACGGCCATCACGTTCACCGGCAGCGGGGTCCGCTTGCACAGCTCGGCGAGGTCGTCGAGGTTCAGGAGGCCGGGGACGAACAGGCCGTCCGCGCCCGCCTCGGCGTAGGCCGCGGCCCGGACCAGCACGTCGTCCAGGCCGCCCAGTCCGAACAGGAACACGTCGGTACGGGCGTTGACCAGCAGCTCGGGCAGGCCGGCGTCGGCCGCGGCGGCGCGGGCCGCGCGCAGCCGCTCGGCCTGCTCGGCCACCGTGAACAGCGGACCGCCGACGGCCGTCGAGTCCTCCAGGTTGACCCCGGCTGCGCCCGCACCCACCAGCGCGGTCACGGTGGCGGCCACATCGGAGGGCAGCGGCCCGTACCCGCCCTCGGCGTCGATGGTGACCGGCAGGTCCACCGCCGCGACGACCCGCCGGGCCGCCTCGACCGCCGTCGCCCGGTCCATCCGCTGGCCGTCACCCATGCCCAGCGACCAGGAGGCACCGCCGCTGGTGGTGGCGATCGCCTGCGCGCCGGCCGAGGCGATCACCGCGGCGCTGCCGGCGTCCCATGCGTTGGGCAGGACGAGCACGCCCTCCTCGACGAGCCCGCGCAGTCGCAGCGCCCGCTCGCGGGCCGGGGTGGTGGTGGACATGAGGTGTCACCGGCTTTCGTACGGATCAGTGGGGACCCAGGCATCGTGCGCCCACCACCGGAAGGGCCACCAGTGTTTAAGCTGGGGCCGAATCTTCCGAAGGGGGCCGCGCATGCGGACGGAACTCCACTTCTCCGCCCAGGACTTGGCGCTGACCCGGTTCGCCGTCAGCCCGATGCAGGAGGTGGTGACCAGTCTGCGCGCGCTCGCCCACTCACCCGCCCCCGCGCTGCACCGCCGCTGGGCCGGGCAGGTGCGCGAGCGGCTGGCCGCCTCCGGACCGGACTGGGCGCGCCTGGCCGCGATGGTCCCGCCCGACGGCCACCTGCCGGACTTCCTCAACCCGACGCCGGCCGGCTTCTCCCCGACGCTCGCCGAGGAACTCGCCGCGATCGCCGCGACCGGCGCCGGGCAGGTCCGGGCCGACCTCGACATCGTGGCCGCCGAGGCGGGCGGCCGGCTGCCGGCCTCCCTGGAACCGCTCTACCGGGATCCGGCGGCCCGGCTGCCCGGGCTGGCCGCCGAGATCGCGGCGTACTGGGAGCTGGCGCTCGCCCCGTACTGGGCGCGGATCCGCGCGCTGCTGGCCGCGGACGTCTTCCACCGCTCCCGGCAGGCAGCCGAGCACGGCACCGCCCGGATGCTGGACGAGCTGCACGAGACGGTCCGCTGGGACGGCACCGCGCTGCAGCTGGCGCGCCGGCACTGCGCCGTCACCCGGCTGAACGCCGGAGCCGGGCTGCTGCTCCTGCCCTCCGCCTTCGCCTGGCCCCGGGTGCTCACCCGGGTGCTGCCGCCGGACCCGCCGCAGCTGATGTACCCGGCGCGCGGGGCGGCCACCCTGTGGGAGGAACGCCCCGGCACCTCGGCGCGCACCGACGCACTGGCCGCCGTGCTCGGCCGCTCCCGGGCCCGGCTGCTGGCCGAGCTGGACTCCCCCGCCTCGACCACCGAGCTGGCCCGCCGCACCGGGCTGTCCGCGGCGGCCGTCTCCCAGCACCTCACCGCCCTGCGCACGGCGGGCCTGACCAGCGCCCACCGGGCCGGGCACACCGTCCTCTCCGCCCGGACGGCGGTGGGCGACTCGCTGTTCGACCCGGACGGCCGGGCGTTCGACACCCCGGCGCCCGCCGGGCGGCCGGCCCGCTGATCCTCCGGTGCGCCCCTTGATCCGCCGCTACGCCCGCTGATCCGCCGGTATACCCGCTGATCCCTGGTGTGCCGGCTGATCCGCCGCTACGCCCGTCGAACGCCGCTCCGCCCGATGATCCGCCGGTACGAATGGCCGCGCACGGCGCACCCTGATACACCCCCTCCTCATATGATCGGAGCGACATGCGCCATGCTTGGTGATGCAGAACACTGAACGGAACTTGCGCCCGACGGCGGCCCACCGCCGGACGGCCGAGAAGGAGGAAGCACGTGGACGACGTTCTGCGGCGCGCCGCACTCTTCGCGGCACTCGACGACGAACAGGCCGGCGAGCTGCGCGCTTCCATGACCGAGGTCACCCTCGCCCGTGGTGAGTCGCTGTTCCACGAGGGCGACCCGGGCGACCGGCTGTACGTCGTCGCGGAGGGCAAGGTCAAGCTGCACCGTGCCTCGCCGGACGGCCGCGAGAACATGCTGGCCGTGCTCGGCCCGAGCGAGATGATCGGCGAGCTGTCGCTGTTCGACCCGGGCCCGCGCACCGCCACCGCCAGCGCGCTGACCGAGGTCAAGTTGCTGGGCCTCGGCCACGGCGACCTCCAGCCGTGGCTGCACGCCCGCCCGGAGGTCTCCATCGCGCTGCTGCGGGCCATCGCCCGCCGACTGCGCCGGACCAACGACGTGATGTCCGACCTGGTCTTCTCCGACGTGCCCGGCCGCGTCGCCAAGGCCCTGCTGGACCTCTCCCGCCGTTTCGGCGTGCAGTCCGAGGAGGGCATCCACGTCGCCCACGACCTCACCCAGGAGGAGCTGGCCCAGCTGGTCGGCGCCTCCCGCGAGACGGTCAACAAGGCGCTCGCCGACTTCGCCGGCCGCGGCTGGCTGAAGCTGGAGGCGCGCGCGGTGGTCCTGCTCGACGTCGAGCGGCTGTCGCGCCGCTCGCGCTGACGCCCTCCGAGCACCGCGAAGGCCCGTCCGGTCGGTCCGGACGGGCCTTCGCGTCGTTCCGGCGCGGGCGGCCTCCGCGCCCCGCTGCGGCCCGGATCGGGCCCCGCCCGGGCGCGCCGGACGCCTCGGACGACCCGGGCGCCCCGGACGACCGGGAACGGCCAGGACCGGGAACCGCGGCGGATCAGTCCTGGCCCGGGATGAGCCCGTGCTCCTCCAGGTACTCCAGCTGGGCCCGCACCGAGAGCTCGGCGGCCGGCCAGAGTGCCCGGTCCACGTCGGCGTAGACCCGGGCGACCACGTCGGCGGCCGTCCGGCAGCCCGCCTCCACCGCGGTCTCCACCTGGGCGAGCCGGGTGGCCCGGTGGGCCAGGTAGTAGTCGACGGCACCGAGCGCGTCCGCGAGCACCGGCCCGTGGCCGGGCAGCACGGTCCGTACGCCGTGGTGGGAGGCCATCGTGTGCAGGCGGCGCAGCGAGTCCAGGTAGTCGCCGAGCCGGCCGTCGGGGTGGGCGACCATGGTGGTGCCGCGGCCGAGCACGGTGTCGCCGGTGAGGATCGCACCGTCGTCCGGCAGGTGGAAGGTCAACGAGTCCGAGGTGTGGCCGGGGGTGGCAACCACCCGGAGGTCGAGGCCCCCGACGTCCAGGCGCTGACCGCCGACCAGGCCCTCGGAGCCGAGCCGGTGCGCCGGGTCCAGGGCCCGCACCTCGGTGCCGGTCAGCTCGGCGAAGCGGACGGCGCCCTCGGCGTGGTCGGCGTGGCCGTGGGTGAGCAGGGTGAGCGCGATCCGCTTGCCCCGCTCCTCGGCGAGCTCGACCACCCGGCGCAGGTGGGCCTCGTGCAGCGGACCGGGGTCGATCACCACCGCGAGGTCCGAGCCGGGCTCGGAGAGCAGCCAGGTGTTGGTGCCGTCCAGCGTCATCGGCGACGGGTTCGGCGCCAGCACGCACAGCGCCCGAGGAGTGGCCTCGCCGCCGATCGCGGCGGCGGGGTCACCCGGCAGGAGTCCGCTCACCGGCCGCGCTCGCCGTCGCGGTGCAGGGCCCGCAGCGGCAGGGCCCGGACGAGGGCGCGCTGGGCGACCTCGACGAACGGGACCTGGCTGTCGCAGCCCACGGAGCGGGGGATCAGTCGGCGGCCGGGCAGCTCGGGGGCCGTCCGGCGAGCCACGTCGTTGTGGTCCATCGGGTGTCGGTCCTTTCTCGTCGGCATCTCTCGTGCGGTCGCTCGTACGGTCGCTCGTGCGGTCGCTCGTGCGGTCGGAAGTCCTTGGGGGCTCCGAGGTTCCGGGGGGCAGGGGGTTCCGGGGAGGTCCACGGGACTCCGGGAGCCTCAGGAGGCTCCGGCGTTCCGGGGTCCGGAGTCCCCGGCGGTCGAGTGCGGACCGACCGGAGGTTCCACGGGGAACTCCCCGTCGATGGTCAGCTCGTCATACCCAGGCCAGCGGACCGTCATCCGGTCGCCCCGGACCTCGGCCCGGCCCAGCACCGGTTCCAGCACCCGGTCGGCGGCCGCGGCCAGCGCCTCCGCGGCGGTCCGCACCGGCGACAGTTCGCGCAGCACCGTCACGGTGGGCGGCAGCATCCCGAAGCGGCCCTCCTGGTACCCCAGGACCGCCTCGGTCGGCGTCAGCCAGGCGACCCGGTCGGCCTCGCCGACCTCCAGGGCCGCGAGCTGGCCGGCCGGCAGGGCGGCGACGAAGAACCAGGTGTCGTACCGCCGCTCCTCGAACTCCGGAGTGATCCAGCGCGCCCAGCCGCCCAGCAGGTCACTGCGCAGCAGCAGGCCGTGGTCGCGGAGGAACTCGGCGAAGGACAGCTCGTGCGCCTCCAGCGCGGCCCGCTCGGCGGACCAGTCGCGCGGCGCGGCGACGCTGTCGGCGTCCGGGCCGGCCAGCAGCACGCCGGCCTCCTCGAAGGTCTCGCGCACCGCCGCGCAGACCACCGCCCGCGCCGTCCGGACGTCGACCCCGAGCCGGTGCGCCCACTCCTCGGGCGTCGGGCCCGCCCAGCCCGTCTCGACCTCGGCGTCGCGCGGGTCCACCCCACCGCCCGGGTAGGCGTACATCCCGGCCGCGAAGGCCATCGAGGTGCGCCGGCGCAGCAGGTAGGCCTCCGGCCCGGCGGCGGAGTCGCGCAGCAGCACGACGGTCGCGGCGAGCCTGGGCACCGGCGGGGTCAGCGCGCCGGAGTCGACCGCCCGGATCCGGGCAGGCCAGCCGGGCGGCATCGGCAGCGTCGTCGCTCGATGGTCCATGCCCGGATGCTAAGCGCACGGGGGCGGGGTTGGACAGGGCCGACCCCGCCTCCGCGATCACACTCAGCCGGTCTTGACGCGCACCTGGAGCTCGACCTCGACCGGGGCGTCCAGCGGCAGCACCGCGACGCCGACCGCGCTGCGGGCGTGCACGCCGGCGTCGCCCAGCACCTTGCCCAGCAGCTCGCTGGCGCCGTTGACCACACCGGGCTGGCCGGTGAAGTCGGCGGCGGAGGCGACGAAGCCGACGACCTTCACGACCCGCTCGATCCGGTCCAGGTCGCCGATCACCGACTTGACGGCGGCCAGCGCGTTCAGCACGCAGATCTGCGCGAGCTCCTTGGCCTCCTCCGGGGACACCTCGGCGCCGACCTTGCCGGTGCTCACCAGCTTGCCGTCGACGACCGGCAGCTGGCCGGAGGTGAACACGAACTCGCCCGACTGCACGGCCGGCACGTAGGCGGCGACCGGGGCGGCCACCGGCGGCAGGGTCAGGCCCAGCTCCGCGAGCTTCGACTCGACGGTGTTCACGCGTTCTTCTCCCGCTTGAAGTAGGCCACCAGCTGCTCCGGGTTGGGGCCGGGCACGACCTGGACGAGCTCCCAGCCGTCCTCGCCGAAGTTGTCCAGGATCTGCTTGGTGGCGTGCACGAGCAGGGGCGCCGTCATGTATTCCCACTTGGTCATGGCCAGACTCTAGACGAGCCGTCCCGGCGACCGCCGCCGCCCGGCGACCGGCGTGTGAGGTGGGGCACAAAGGGGGCATGATTCGGTCCCGGCACCCCTGGTGCTCCGGGCATCGGGCGCGCTCCCTGGTTACCCTCGCGAGAGGGCACCCTCGTGAGGGGCACCCCGTCAGCGGGCACCCCCGTGAGGGGCACCCCCGTCGGTGGGGGCACCCTCGTCACAGGGGCATCCTCCGCGGAGGGGACGCCCGCAGGACGGAAACGGACGGAGACGGAGCGTGGCACGCACCCCCGGCCAGGCGGCCCGGCGCGACCCCGACTGGGAGGGTGTCCGGCTGCACGTGGTCAGCGGAAAGGGCGGCACCGGGAAGACCACCCTGGCCGCCGCGCTGGCGCTTGCGCTGGCCGCCGACGGCGGACGGGTGCTGCTGATCGAGGTCGAGGGGCGGCAGGGCATCGCCGAGCTGTTCGGCATCGCCGCCCTGCCGTACGAGGAGCGCCGGATCGCCTCCGTCGCCCGCCCCCAGCTCGGGCTGCCCGGGGAGGGCACGCCCGGCGAGGTCTTCGCGCTGGCCATCGACACCGAGCAGGCGCTGCTCGAGTACCTGGAGATGTTCTACAAGCTCGGCCGGGCCGGCAAGGCGCTGCAGAAGGTCGGCTTCGTCGATTTCGCCACCACCATCGCCCCCGGCGTCCGGGACGTGCTGCTCACCGGCAAGGCCTGCGAGGCGACCCGCCGCAAGGGCCCGGACGGCCGGCGCCGGTACGACGCGGTGGTCATGGACGCCCCGCCGACCGGGCGGATCACCCGGTTCCTGAACGTCAACTCCGAGGTCGCCGGGCTGGCCCGGATCGGCCCGATACACACCCAGGCGCAGGCCGTGATGCGGGTGCTGAAGTCACCGGAGACCGCCGTGCACCTGGTCACCCTGCTGGAGGAGATGCCGGTGCAGGAGACGGTCGACGGCATCGGGGAGCTGCGGGAGGCGAAGCTCCCGGTGGGCGGCGTGATGGTCAACATGGTCCGGCCGCCGGTGCTGGACGCGGCGGCGGTGACGGCGGTCGACGGCGACCACCGCGAGGACGTCGCGGCGGCCCTCGGCGAGGCCGGGCTGGGCGGCCGCTCGCGCAGGGCGGAGGCGGTCCGGGCGGCGGTGGACCCGCTGCTCGACCCGTTGCTGGAACAGGCCCGCGAGCACGCCGAGCGGGTCGAGCTGGAGCGGGAGCAGCGCGCCGACCTGCAGCAGCTGCGGCTCCCGACGTACGAACTCCCGCTGCTCGGCGAGGGCGTGGACCTCAGCGGGCTGTACCGGCTGGCGGGCGAACTGAAGCGGCAGGGGGCGGCGTGACGAACTCATCGGACGGCGTGCGCGGTACCGGAAGGCGGCTCGGAATGGACGAGCTGATCGACGACCCCGAGACCAGGATCATCGTCTGCTGCGGCTCCGGCGGCGTCGGCAAGACCACCACCGCGGCGGCGATCGGCCTGCGAGCCGCCGAGCGGGGCCGCAAGGTCGTGGTGCTGACCATCGACCCGGCCCGGCGGCTGGCCCAGTCGATGGGCCTGACCGAACTCGACAACACCCCCCGGGTGGTCAAGGGCGTCACCGGCGACGGGGAGCTCCAGGCCATGATGCTCGACATGAAGCGGACCTTCGACGAGGTCGTGCTGGCCCACGCCGAACCCGAGCGGGCCCGGGCGATCATGGAGAACCCGTTCTACCAGTCCCTGTCGGCCGGCTTCGCGGGCACCCAGGAGTACATGGCGATGGAGAAGCTCGGCCAGCTGCGCTCGGCCGAGGAGTGGGACCTGATCGTCGTGGACACCCCGCCGTCCCGCTCGGCGCTGGACTTCCTGGACGCCCCCAACCGGCTCGGGTCCTTCCTGGACGGCCGGGTGATCCGCATCCTGACCGCGCCGGCCAAGGTCGGCGGACGCAGCGCGATGAAGTTCCTCAACGCCGGGATGGGCCTGCTCACCGGCACCCTGGGGAGGATCTTCGGCGCCCAGCTGCTCACCGACGTGCAGACCTTCGTCACCGCGATGGACTCGATGTTCGGCGGCTTCCGCGAGCGCGCGGACCGCACCTACCAGCTGCTCAAGGCCCCCGGCACCGCGTTCCTGGTGGTGGCCGCGCCGGAGCGGGACGCGCTGCGCGAGGCCGCGTACTTCGTGGACCGGCTCGCCGCGGACCGGATGCCGCTGGCCGGCCTGGTGCTCAACCGGGTGCACGGCACGGGCGCGCCGCAGCTCAGCGCGGAGCGGGCGCTGGCGGCCGCCGAGGCCCTGGAGGAGAACGGCTCGGAGCACTCGTCGCCCGAGGCGGAGCTGCTCGCGGCCGGGCTGCTGCGGCTGCACGCCGAGCGGATGCAGATCATGGGGCGGGAGCGCCGCACCCGCGACCGCTTCGTGTCGGTGTACCCGGACGTCCCGATCGTCGAGGTCCCGGCGCTGCCGGGCGACGTGCACGACCTGGACGGGCTGCGCGCCATCGGAGACCGGCTGAGCGGCGCGGCGTAGGCACCGCGGTCCGGGCGCGGCCGGTCCGGGCGCAGCCGGTTCGGGCTCGGGCTCAGGTCAAGGCGCGGGCTCCGGGCGAGCTCAGGCTCGGCCGGTTCGGCGGGGGCTCCCCGACGGGGGCTCCCCCGTCAGCCGGCCTGGGCGTAGTCCGTCAGTATCACGCCGGTCGCGAGGGACTCCTCGTACTCGGTGCGGGCCGTCTCCAGCAGCCGCCGCCACGAGATGACCGTCGGGCGCCGGCGCAGCAGGGCCCGCCGCTCGCGCTCCGTCATCCCGCCCCACACACCGAACTCCACCCGGTTGTCCAGGGCGTCCGCGAGGCACTCCGTACGGACGGGGCAGCCGCTGCACACCGCCTTCGCGCGGTTCTGTGCCGCCCCCTGGACGAACAGTTCGTCCGGATCACTCGTGCGGCAGGCGGCCTGCGCACTCCAGTCGTCAACCCAGCCCATGCCGGCGCCGTCCTCTCCCGTAATCGAGGCTCCCCCACGGCGGCAACGGCATATTCACCGTTGCCAGTTGAGGACGTTACGGAAGAACGACAGCGCGCAACAGCCCCTTCGGGCTCAATCTCGAATGACCCGATCGGACTATGGGTATCGGCCATCTCACTCGTTGGAGTGATCGCAGGTCGCAAGCCTTGCCACGTTCGACGCACCCACTCTCGCCACAGGTGTCATCACGGAGCGCTACCGTCCACCCGGGCACAGCACACCTCAGCCGCCTCAAAACCCGGGCGTAGCGGGCAATTCGGGCAACTCTCCGCACTCACAAGAGTGAACGATGTTGACGCACCGAAGCTGTCGCAAGCTTGTGACAAGCCTAGGCGAACACCTGCCCCTATGTGCGGGAATCGGGGACGTAGGGTTCTCCTCATGGCACCGAAGCGCCCACAGGCATCCCAGCCCCCAGGCAACGCCGGAGCTCCGCGCCGCAGGAGCAGCGGATCACCGTTCGACCACGTCGGCAACGGCGTGAAGTTCCTGGGCGTCAGCGTGCTCTCCGGAGTCCTGCTGGCAGGCCTCGCCCTGCCCGCCGTCGGCGCCATCGGGCTGACCGCCAAGGACACGGCGGAGAGCTTCGACAACATCCCCGACGACTTCAAGACCCCGCCGCTCACCCAGGCCACCCAGATCTTCGACGCCAAGGGCGGCCTGATCGCCAAGGTCTACGAGCGCGACCGCACCGTCCTGAACGCCGACCAGATGTCGCCGTACATGCGGCAGGCGCAGGTCGACATCGAGGACGCCCGCTTCTACGAGCACGGCGCCGTCGACCTCAAGGGCGTGCTGCGGGCGCTCAGCAAGAACGCGGAGAGCGGCACCGCCTCCCAGGGCGCCTCCACGCTCACCCAGCAGTACGTGAAGAACGTCAACGTGGAGAAGGCCGGCGACGACCAGGCGGCCGTCCTGGAGGCCCAGCGCAAGACCCTGGGCCGCAAGATCCAGGAGCTGAAGGTCGCGATCAAGCTGGAGGAGGACCTGACCAAGGATCAGATCCTCACCAACTACCTCAACATCACCTTCTACGGCCACCAGGCCTACGGGGTCGAGGCCGCGTCCCAGCGCTACTTCAGCAAGAGCAACAAGGACCTCACCATCGCGGAGGCCGCCACCCTCGCCGGGATAGTGCAGAACCCGTCGTCCTACGACCCGGTGCGCTACCCCGACAACACGGTCAAGCGCCGCAACGTCGTGATCGACAAGATGCTGGAGAACAAGCACATCACCGCCGACCAGGCGAAGGAGGCGAAGGCCGCCCCGCTGGGCCTGAAGTACAAGGACCCGCAGAACGGCTGCATCACCGCCCAGGCCGGCATGGGCTTCTTCTGCGACTACGTGCGCCACGTGGTCAAGCAGGACCCGGCCTTCGGCAAGTCCGCCGAGGAGCGCAAGAAGCTCTGGGACACCGGCGGCCTGAACATCTACACCACGCTGGACCCGGACAAGCAGGCCGCCGCCCAGAACGCCGTCACCAAGAACGTCAACGTGACGGACCAGGTGTCGGCCGCGGCGACCATGATGGAGCCCGGCACCGGCAAGATCCTCGCGATGGCCCAGACCCGCCCGTACGGCCTGGACCCGAACAAGAACCAGACCGTCGTCAACCTGAACGTCGACGCCTCGATGGGCGGCGGCAACGGCTTCCAGACCGGTTCGACCTTCAAGCCGATCCTCGCCGCGGCGGCGCTGGAGGCGGGCATGTCGAACACCCAGTCGTTCCCGTCCCAGAACAAGATCGAGTACCCCCAGATGTCCACCTGCTCGGGCACCTGGAAGAACACCGACAAGCCCAAGGCCACGGTGAAGAACGAGCAGGACAGCGAGGTCGGGCCGTACGAGCTCAAGGAGGCCATGGCCCGCTCCGTCAACACCTACTTCGTGCAGATGGAGCAGCAGGTCGGCCTCTGCGCGATGAAGCAGATGGCGAACAAGCTGGGCATCACCCAGTCCGCCAGGGGCGACGCGTTCCAGGAGGTGCCCTCGATGGTGCTCGGCACCATGGAGCTCTCCCCCCTGACCATGGCGAACGTCTACGCGACCTTCGCCGCCCGCGGCAAGTACTGCACCCCGATCGCGATCAACAAGATCACCACGGTGGACGGCAAGGACATCAAGGTCCCGCAGTCCCAGTGCAGCCAGGCCTTCTCCGAGCAGACCGCGGACTCGCTCAACACCGTCCTGCTCAACGTGACCGAGAAGGGCACCGCGGCCGCGCTCGGCCTGGACGACGGCCGCAAGATCGCGGGCAAGACCGGCACCACCGACGAGAAGAAGGCCGCCTGGTTCGACGGCTACACCCCGTCGCTGGCCACCGCGGTCTGGCTCGGCGGCCCGGCCGGCGGCGTCAAGATGAAGAACATCAACATCGGCGGCAAGCACTTCGACGACGTGTTCGGCGCCACCGGCCCCGGCCCGATCTGGCAGATGGCGATGAACCAGGCGCTCAAGGGCACCCCGCTGGAGCCGATCCAGACCACCAACATCCCGGACCCGCAGCCGGCCACGCCCCCGGCGAACACCGCCCCGCCGGCCGACCCGAACACCCAGCAGCAGCAGCCGCAGCCGCCGGCCGGGAACCCGCCGCCCCCGCCCAACGGCAACCCCGGTGGGGTGATAGGGGGAGGGTTCACCCTCCCGCCCGGCTTCATCGGCGGCGGCAACGGGAACGGCGGCAAGCACGGCGGCGGCAACGGCTGACGGGCCGTCCGCGGTGCGGCGCGGGTGACCGCGCGCCGCCGCACCAGGGCAGCACGACAGCACGGCACCGCGACAGGACGACACCGCGGCAGCACGGCAGGACAGCAGGACGGCGAAGGGGCGCCCCCGGTGATTCCGGGGGCGCCCCTTCGCCGTCGTGGTGCGGCGCGGTGCCGGCTCAGGCCAGGGCGGCCTTCACGGCGGCAGCCACCCGGCCGCCCTCGGCCAGGCCCTCCACCTTCGGCTTGACCAGCTTCATCACGGCGCCCATCGCCTGCGGGCCGCTCGCCCCGCTCTCGGCCACCGCCGCGGCCACGATCGAGGCCAGCTCCTCGTCGGAGAGCTGCTTGGGCAGGTACCCGGCCAGCACCTCGCCCTCGGCGCGCTCGCGCTCGGCCTGGTCGGGCCGGTCCCCCTTGTCGAAGGCCTCGGCCGCCTCGCGGCGCTTCTTGGCCTCGCGGGTGATCACCTTCAGCACCTCGGCGTCGGACAGCTCGCGCTTCTCCTTGCCCGCCACCTCCTCGGCGGTGACGGCGGCCAGCGTGAGCCGGATGGTGGACGAGCGCAGCTCGTCCCGGTCCTTGATGGCAGCCGTGAGGTCCTCCTGCAGCTGCTCCTTGAGCGTGGTCATGGGCACGAGTCTCCCACCTGCGGAGTACGGTCGCTTGCCATTAACCGGGCAGGGCGCCGACCCGGCGCCGGCCCGGTGCGGGGCGGCCGGGCGGCTTACCGCTGGTCGACCGGTCGGCCGGCTGCCCGCCCGCTCTCGCAACGCTCCGTAACTCCTTATCCTGGTTACATGACCGATGGAGAGCGCGAGGCGGCGACCGGCCTGGTCCTCACGACCCCCGGCGGCGTCAGCTTCCACTTCGACCCGGGCGCCCTCTGCCTCGAACTGCTCACCACCGGCGGCCCCGGTCCCTACGCCCGGTACGAGGTGCTGCACCAGCCGTCCGACCTCGCCGACTGGCTCGCCCGGTCCCGGCTGCGGCTGCCCGCCGACGCCGTACGGATCTCCGCCGACCACCTCACCGCCGCCCGCACCCTGCGCGACGCCCTCTGGCGCCTCGCCGCCGCCCGCGCCCACGGCACGGCCGGCCCCGCCGACGACCACGCCGTCCTCAACCGGTCCGCCGCCCACCCGCCGCTCGTCCCCCAGATCGCCCCCGACGGCACCCCGGCCGCCCCGCTGCCCGCCGACGGGGCGCAACTGGTCTCCACCCTCGCCCGGGACGCGATCGCCCTGCTCACCGGCCCGCACGCCGACCGGATCCGCGAGTGCGGGGCCCCCGACTGCCAACTGCTGTTCGTCGACACCTCGCGGCCCGGGCGGCGGCGCTGGTGCTCGATGGAACGCTGCGGCAACCGCCACAAGGTCCGGGCCCTGCGCGCCCGGCGGGACGCCGCGGAACCGGCACCGGGGGCGGCACCGTCCCCTGATCCGTCCCCCCGACCGTCCGCCCGTCCGGCCCCGGCGCCCGTATCCGTACCGGGCCACCGGACGTTCACCAGCTGATCCACCGTCTGAGAGCATGGGCTGATGCGACCGCTGTACTCCGTTCCCCTCGGCGTTGCCGCCGCCGGCGCCGCCTGCCTCGCCTACTCCGTCGGGTACGAGGTGCGCGCCTTCCGCCTCCGCCGGATCGAGGTCCCCGTCCTCCCGCACGGCGCCAAGCCCGTCCGGGTCCTGCAAGTGTCCGACATCCACATGGTGAGCGGGCAGGGCAAGAAGCAGCGCTGGCTGAAGAGCCTGGCCGGTCTGCGCCCCGACCTGGTGGTCAACACCGGGGACAACCTCTCCGACCCCCTCGGCGTCCCCGCCACCCTCGACGCGCTCGGGCCGCTCATGGAGTTCCCCGGCGTCTACGTCTTCGGGTCCAACGACTACTACGGCCCGGCCCGCAAGAACCCGGCCCGTTACCTCCAGGCCATGCGCACCGGCGCCCACGGCATGAACAACCCCGACGGCACCGCCCGCCGCGGCATCACCGGCGCCGTCCACAACCCGTGGGAGAAGCTCCGCGACGGCTTCGACGCGGCCGGCTGGCTCGACCTCACCAACACCCGCGGCCGCCTCACCGTCGCCGGCCTCGACCTGGAATTCACCGGCCTCGACGACCCGCACATCCGCCGCGACCGCTACTCCGAGGTCGCCGGCGGCCCCTCCCCCGACGCCGACCTCTCGCTCGCCGTCGTCCACGCCCCCTACCTGCGCGTCCTCGACGCCTTCACCGCCGACCGCTACCCGCTGATCCTGGCCGGCCACACCCACGGCGGCCAGCTCTGCATCCCCTTCTACGGCGCCCTGGTCACCAACTGCGACCTCGACACCCGCCGGGTCAAGGGACTCTCCACCCACCAGGCCGGCGGCCACCGCTCCTACCTCCACGTCTCGGCCGGCTGCGGCACCAACCGCTACACCCCCGTCCGCTTCGCCTGCCCCCCCGAGGCCACCCTCCTCACCCTCACCCCGGTCCCCCGCTGACCAGCACCGGACGCCCGCACGAAACCGGATTTCGTGTCTCGGCGAGCGTCCGGTAGAGTTCTACTCGTTGCGACGGAGACGGAGCGACAAACCGCAAGACCGGGGTGTGGCGCAGCTTGGTAGCGCGCTTCGTTCGGGACGAAGAGGCCGTGGGTTCAAATCCCGCCACCCCGACCCAGTGCAGAGGGCCTATCGGAGAGATCCGGTAGGCCCTCTGGCGTTGGTGCGCGACTCGCGGAGTGACTGGGCCTCAGGTCCGGTGGGGACAGGGCGTCCATGACCGTCGCGCCGGTCCGCTGATCCCCTGTGCGAAAAAACGCCTCTGGCCAGCGACGATAAGGACTGTCGAGGTCCTGGTTACCGCGCCGTCCGGAGGCGCTCTTCAGGTGGGCAAGCGCATTTGGTTTCCGCCGCCGGACCCAGTCCCGAGGGCCCATCGGAGAGATCCGATGGGCCCTCGGGCGTGTGGTGCGCGGTTCGCGGCGGGTCAGAGGACGGTGGTGAGGTCGGTTCGGGAGGTGATGCCGAGCTTGGGGTAGGCCTTGTAGAGGTGGTGGGCGACGGTGCGGGGACTGAGGAAGAGTTGGGCCGCGATGTCGCGGTTGGTGAGGCCCTGGGCGGCCAGGCGGGCGATCTGGAGTTCCTGAGGGGTCAGCGGGGTGAGGGGGGCCGACGGGCCGGCGGGGGTGTCGGGGGCGGGGGTGCCGGTGGCGGAGAGTTCGGTGCGGGCGCGGGTGGCCCAGGGGTGGGCGGCGAGGCGGTCGAAGGTCTCCAGGGCGAAGTGAAGGTGGGGGCGGGCGTCGCTGCGACGGCGGTTCCGGCGGAGCCATTCGCCGTAGAGGAGGGCGGTGCGGGCGTGTTCGAAGGGCCGGTGGGCGGTGGCGTGGAGGTCGAGCGCGGCGCGGTAGGCGGGCTCGGCGAGTTCGTCGGGGCCGAGAAGGGCCTGGCAGCGCAGGCGTAGGGCTTCGGCCCAGGGGCGGTCGGCGGCGGCGGTCCAGCGGGCGAAGCGTTCGTAGGGTTCGGCGGCGCGGTCCGGGGTGCCGAGGCGGACGGCGGCCTCGACCAGGTCGGGGACGGCCCGGGTCGCGCCGACGTGGTGCCGGTGCGGGCCGGTGGTGAGGAGCTGGAGGCGGTCCGCGGCGCCGCCGGCGCGGCCCTGGCCGAGGTCGAGCAGGGCGAGTGCCCACACGGCCCAGGGGTGGCCGGCGGCGGGGGCGGCGGTCTGCGGGCCGGTGGTGGCCAGCGCGGTGGCGGCCAGTTCGGCGCAGTGGTCGCCGCGGCCGTCCAGGGCGGCCAGCAGGGCGAGCAGCGCGCTGAGTTGGCTGACCCACTGGTGCTGGCCGGTGTCCCGGGCGAGGGCGAGGGCCTCGGTGGCGGTGACTTCGGCGTCGGCGTGGCGGCCGTGGAACAGCTCGGCCTCGGCGAGGAAGAACTGCAGGGTGGGCATCACCCCGACGGTGCCCTTGGCGCGGGCCTCGGCGACCAGTTCACCGCCGAGTTCGACGGTCTCGTCGTCGCGGCCGAGGATGAGGGTGGCGCCGCAGAGCTGGACGAGGTCGACGGGGGTCTCGGCGCCGGCCCGGCGGGCGGCCTCGGCCGTCTCCCGGACGGGCGGCGGCGCCGCGGCGGACCTGCCGAGGGCCGGGAGGACGGCGGCGGGCAGGTGGCGGGCGAGCGGCGCCAGCGGGTCGTCGTCGGCCAGCGGGAGGGCGGCGAGCCGGTCGAGCACGGCGACCACCGCCTCCTCGCCCGCGTACCAGGCGGCGTGGAAGGCCTGGAACAGCATCCGGGCCGCGTGCGGGCGCTCGATGCCGGTGCCGGCGGCGTCGAGCAGCAGCCGGTACGCCGTCGGGTACGAGCCGCGCCAGAAGTGCGCGGTCGCCCGGACCTGGTCCAGCAGCGCGTGCGCGAGCGCACTGTCGGTGCGGCCCCCGGCCTCGTCCGCGAGCGCTTCGGCCCGCGCCAAGTCGCCTTCCTCGGTGGCGGCTTCGGCCGCGAGGACGAGCCGGCGGGTGGCGCCGTCGCGGTCGGGGGTGAGCCGCGCGGCACGCTCGTACGCGGCCGCGCCGCCCTGGCCGCCGCGGCGCTCGGCGCGGACGGCGGTGCGCTCCAGCGCGTCGGCGAGGGCGGCGTCGGGGGCGGTGGCGGCCAGGGCGAGGTGCCAGGTGCGGCGGTCGCCCTCGGGGAGCACCTCGGCGATGGTGCGGTGGACGGTCAGCCGCTGGTGGTGCGGGGCGCGCTGCAGGATCGCGGAGCGCAGCAGCGGGTGCCGGAAGGCGATCCGGCGGTCGGCGGTGACCGTCACCAGGCCCGACTGTTCCGCCGGGGTGAGGTGTTCGGCGCCGACGCCGAGCGCGGCCGCGGCGGGCAGCACGACGTCCAGTTCGCCGCTCTCCTCGGCGGCGGCGACCAGCAGCAGCGTCTGGGTGGCCGACGGCAGGCCGGTGACCTGGCCGTGGAAGGCGATCAGCAGCCGGCTGGTCAGCGGCAGGCCGCCCGCGGCGTCCGTCTGCGGCCCGGCGGGGACCGGGAGTTCGGTGAGGGCGAGCGGGTTGCCGGCGGCCTCGGCGAGCAGCCGGTCGCGGGCGGCGGCGGGCAGGTCAGGGCCGGCCCGGTCGGCCAGCAGCCGGGTGGCGTCGGCCTCGGCGAGGGCGGTGACCGGCAGTTCGGGGAGTCCGAGTCGCCGCTCCGCCGAGGTGCCGCCCTCGGTGCGGGCGGCGAGCAGCAGGGCGACCCCCTCGGCCTGGAGCCGGCGGGCGGCCAGCAGCAGGGCGTCCAGGGAGGCGCGGTCCAGCCACTGCACGTCGTCGACCACGCACAACAGCGGCCGATCGGACGCCAGTTCGGCGAGCAGCCCGAGGGTGGCGAGACCGACCAGCAACCGGTCCGCGGTGGCGGTCGAGGCGTCGCCGAGCCCGAACGCCGCTTCCAGGGCCCGCCGTTGCGGCCCCGGCAGGGCGTCCAGCCGGTCCAGGCCGGGGGCGAGCAGCATGCTCAGCCCGGCGAAGGGCAGTTCGGCCTCGTACTCGACGCCCGCCGCGCGGATCACCCGGAACCGGGCCCCGGCCCGCGCCACCGCGTCGTCCAGCAGCGCGGTCTTGCCGATCCCCGCCTCGCCGCGCAGCAGCAGCACCCCGCTGCGCCCGTCCCCCGCCGCCGCCAACAGTCCGTCCACGGCGGCCTGTTCGTGTTCCCTCCCGTACAGCATGCCCCCGACCCTACCCAGCCGCCCCGCCGCGCCCGCGGGCGGAAGGTACGTAGGGCCATGCCTATACGTGACCGATTCGGTCGCCGAGCCCCGTCCATACGGTGGTTGAGCAGCGGGAACGACCCGCCCGACCACCCACCGGAACACGGGAGACAACCATGACCGAGATCACCGTCGCCGCCCTCCAGCAGCTCGCCGAGCGCTACCTCGCGGTGTGGAACGAGACCGACCTGGCGGCCCGCCGCAAGCTGATCGACGAGGTGTGGGCCGAGGACGGCCACTACACCGACCCGCTGGCCGCCGTGGTCGGCCGGGACGCGATCGACGCCCTGATCGGTGCCGCCCAGGCCCAGTTCCCGGGGCTGGAGTTCACCCTCGGCCCGGTGGACGCGCACCACGACATCGCCCGGTTCACCTGGAACCTCGGGCCGGCCGGCGCCGAGCCGGTGGTCATCGGCTTCGACGTGCTCGCGGCCACCCCGGACGGCCGGATCGGCGCCGTGTACGGCTTCCTGGACCGCGTCCCGGGCGCCTGAGCCGCGTCCCCGGGCAACTGCGGGGCGTCGCCGGGGCACCGGACGGCGTCCCGGCGACGGCGGCCCTCGCCCCCCGGCGTCCCGCCCCGACGCCCCGCACCGCCTCGCCCCGCACCGACGCTCCGCACCGCCCCGCACCGCCTCGCCCCGGCACCGCTTCCCTGCGTCAGCCCCCACGGCGAACCCCAGCGCCCCGACGCCCGAGCCCCGAACCCTTCGAGGAGAGCCCGAGATGAGCACCTCCGTGGACGCCCGACGGTCCGCCCCACCCACGTCGACCACGTCGGCCACGTCGGCCGCAACAGCCGCGACGGCAGCAACCGCCCCCAGGGGCCTGCTGCCGGTCATCCTGACGGCCACCTTCATGACCGCCCTGGACGTCTTCGTCGTCAACGTCGCCGTCCCCTCCCTGCAAGCCGATCTGGGGGCCGGCCCCGCGGCCGTCCAGTGGGTGATGGCCGGGTTCAGCCTGGCCCTGGCGGCCGGGCTGGTCACCGCCGGCCGGCTCGGCGACCGCTACGGCCGCCGCCGGGTGTTCGCGCTCGGCCTGGCCCTGTTCACCCTCGCCTCCGCCGCCTGCGGCCTCGCCCCCACCGCCGGGGCCCTGGTGGGTTCCCGGGTCGCCCAGGGGTTGGCGGCGGCGCTGATGGGTCCCCAGGTGCTGGCGATCCTGCGGACGGCGTTCAGCGGTGCGGCGCAGGCGCGGGCCTTCGCCCGGTACGGGCTGACCATGGGCGTCGGCGCGGTGTTCGGTCAGCTGATCGGCGGGCTGCTGATCCGCGCGGACCTGCTCGGCCTCGGCTGGCGCAGCTGCTTCCTGATCAACCTGCCGATCGGCCTGGTGGCGCTCGCCCTGGTCCGCCGTTGCCTGCCGGAGTCGCGCGCTCCGCAGCGGCCGGGGCTGGATCCGGTCGGCGTACTGCTGGTCACCCTCGGGCTGACGGCCCTGGTGCTGCCGCTGATCCAGGGGCCCGGGCTCGACTGGCCGCTGTGGACCGGGCTCTGCCTCACCGCCTCGCTGGTGCTGCTCGCCGCCTTCGCCGTCCACCAGCACCGCACCACGGGCACCGCCGTCCGAGCCGCCGCCGCCCCGCGCACGACCGCCACGAGCGCGCCCACCGCCCCCGGCACCGGAGCCGCCTCCGCCCTCGGCACCGGAACCGCCTCCGCCCCCGGCACCGGAACCGCCCCCGCCCCCGCCCCCGCCGCCCCGCTGGTCGACACCCGGTTGTTCCGCAGCCGCGCCTTCAGCGCGGGCCTGCTCGCCCAACTCGCCTTCTGGCTCGGCCAGGCCTCCTTCTTCCTGGTGCTCGCCCTGCACCTCCAGCTCGGCCGCGGCCTGGACGCGTTGGGCGCCGGACTGGTGTTCACCGCCATCGGCCTCGGCTACCTGATCACCTCCAACACCACCCACCGGGTCACCGCCCGCCTCGGCGAGCCGCGCACGATCACCGTCGGCGGCCTGCTGATGGCCGCCGGGCTGGGCCTGCTCGCCCTCACCGCCTACGGCGCGGCGGACGGCAGCGTCTGGTGGCTGGCGCCCGGGCTGTTCGTCGACGGTCTCGGGATGGGCCTGGTGATCGCCCCGGTCACCACCGTCGCCCTGGCGGCCGTCGAACCGGGGCTGGCCGGTTCGGCGGCCGGTGTGGTGTCCACCGTGCAGCAGGTCGGCGGCGCCGTCGGGGTCGCGCTGATCGGCCTGGTCTACTACGGCGCGGGCGACGCGACGGCCGCCTTCGGCCGCAGCGTGACGGCGCTCGCGGTGCTGGAGCTGGTGCTCGTGGGCCTGGTCCGGCTGCTGCCGCGGACGACCCGGCGTCCGTGAACCTTCAGGCGGCGGGGCCCGGCGACACGGGGCGCCGGGCCCCGCTGCACCCGGGACGAGGCCGGCCCACGCCGGGGACGGGGCCGACCGACACCCGGGACGGGCCCTGCCGACACCCGGGACGGGCCGGCCGGCACCGGGGAACGGAACGGGCGGGTGGGGCGATCCCCACCCGCCCGTTCCGTTCCCTCGCCCCGATCGGGTTGGATGGTCGGATGAGCGAGGAGAAGAGCGCCGTACCGGCGTGGGAGCAGCGGTTCAGGGCGGCACGGGTGTCGCTGCCGGACTGGGCCGAGGACGCGCCCGACCGGGCGCTGTACGTGTCCAACGCGACCGGCACCTACGAGGTCTACGCCTGGGACCGCGCCACCGGCACCCACCGTCAGGTCACCGACCGCCCGAACGGCACCACCGACGCCGAGCTGTCCCCGGACGGCGCCTGGATCTGGTGGTTCGACGACCAGGACGGCGACGAGTTCGGCGTCTGGCGCCGCCAGCCCTTCGCAGGCGGCCCCGACGAGGAGGCCGTGCCCGGCCTCGCCCCCTCCTACTCGGCCGGGCTGGCCCTCGGCCGCGACGGCACCGTGGTCGTCGGCCGCTCCACCGACGAGGACGGCACCACCCTGCACCTGCTCCGCCCGGGCGCTGCCGAACCGGTCGAGATCTACCGGCACGAGGAGTACGGCGGCGTCGGGGACCTCAGCCACGACGGCACCCTGCTCGCCATCGACCACACCGAGCACGGCGACGCGATGCACGCCGCGCTGCGCGTGGTCCGTCTCACCGGGGACGGCGTGGAGACCGTCGCCGAGCTGGACGAGGTGACCGGCCGGGACGAACCGCGCGGCGTCGCCTGCCTGGGCTTCGCCCCGGTCGAGGGCGACACCCGCATGCTGGTCGCCCACCAGCGCACCGGCCGCTGGGAGCCGATGATCTGGGACGTCGCCACCGGCACCGAGACGGCCCTCCCGCTGCGCGACGAGCAGGGCCGCGAGCTGCCCGGCGACGTCTCCGCGCAGTGGCGCCCCGGCGCCGGGGCGCTGCTGGTCGAGCACGAGTACGAGGCGCGCAGCGAGCTGTTCTCGTACTCGCTCGCGGACGGCCGGCTCACCCGTCTGGAGACCCCGCGCGGCACCGTCGGCGGCGCGACCCCGCGCCCGGACGGCACCGTGGAGTACCTGTGGTCCTCGGCCGCCGAGCCCTCCGCCGTCCGCTCCACCGCCGGCACGGTCGTGCTGCGGGCCCCCGGCCCGGTGCCCCCTGGCTCCGTCCCGGTCGAGGACGTCTGGGTGGACGGCCCCGGCGGGCGGGTGCACGCCCTGGTGCAGCGCCCGGTCGGCAGCGGCCCGGCCGACGGACCGCTGCCGACCGTCTTCGACATCCACGGCGGGCCGACGCACCACGACAGCGACTCCTTCGCGGCCGGCCCGGCCGCCTGGCTGGACCACGGCTTCGCGGTCGTCCGGGTCAACTACCGCGGCTCGACCGGCTACGGGCAGGCGTGGACGGACGCGCTGCACGAGCGGGTCGGCCTGATCGAGCTGGAGGACATCGCCGCCGTCCGGGAGTGGGCCGTCGCCAGCGGACTGGCCGATCCGCGGCGCCTGGTGCTGACCGGCGGGAGCTGGGGCGGTTACCTGACCCTGCTGGGCCTCGGCGTCCAGCCGGAGAGCTGGTCGCTCGGCGTGGCCGCCGTGCCGGTCGCGGACTACCACACCGCGTACGCGGACGAGATGGAGGCGCTCAAGTCGCTGGACCGCACGCTCTTCGGCGGCACCCCGGAGGAGGTGCCGGAGCGCTTCACCGCTTCCTCGCCGCTGACCTACGTCGAGCAGGTGCGGGTGCCGGTCTACATCAGCGCCGGGGTGAACGACCCGCGCTGCCCGATCCGGCAGATCGACAACTACGTCCAGCAGTTGGAGCGGCTCGGGAAGCCGCACGAGGTGTACCGGTTCGACGCCGGGCACGGCTCGCTGGTGGTGGAGGAGCGGATCAAGCAGCTGCGGCTGGAGATCGACTTCGTCCGGCGGCACCTCGGGATGCCCGGCGGGGTCGACGGAGGGGCTGAGTGAGACGTCTGCTGACGCTCGCGGGGGCGGCGGTGGCCGGGGCGCTGGTGCTCAGCGGCTGCTCGGGTTCGCAGGGCGACGACGCGGCCTGCCCGCCGCCGGTCGGCCCGGCCCTGCCGAGTTCCACGGCGGCGGTGCCGACCGGGCCGGCCGCGCCGGCGCCGACGGCCCCCACTCCGACGGCCACCACCCCGACGGCGACCGCACCGATGACGACCGCCCCGACGCCGAGGCCGACGAAGGCCGGTACGGCGTCGAAGGCTGGCGAGGCGGGAGCGGGGGCCGGATCGTTCGCCGTCCCGGCGGTGTACCGCCCGGGCGACGGCACGGTGGAGCTGGCCAAGGGGTCCAAGGGATCGAGGGGGTCGAGCGGTTCCAAGGGCTCGTCGGGTTCGAAGGGGTCGAGCGGGTCGAGCGGGTCGAGCGGGTCGAAGGGTCGCACGGTGCACCACCACATCGACCACTACGACTCGAACGGCACCGGCAGCGGCACCGGCAGCCGTAGCCACTGCCGCGACACGACCCCCGAGGGGGACGACGACACGTCGACGCCGTTCGGTGGTGCCGACCAGGGCGCCCCTTCGCAGACTCCGGACCGGCCCCAGGGCCAAGCGCCCGACCGAACCCCGGATCAGAGCCCGAGCCAGCAGCCGGGCCAGGCGCCCACACCGGCCCCCACCCCGCCCGCGGCGAAGCCGACGGCGCTCGCGCCCGCGCCCGCCAGACCCACGCGGTAGGCCCACGCGGTAGGGCCGCCGGAGGTCGGCGGGTCAGTCCAGGACCGGGTCCAGTCCGAGGGCCCGGTCCTGCGCCGCCTCCGCCTCACGGCGCAGCAGGCGGAACCACATGAAGACCACGAAGCCCGCGAAGACGAACCACTCCAGGGTGTAGCCCAGGTTCTGGAAGGCGCGCAGGGTGAGGCCGTCCCCGCCCTGCGGCTGGACGGTCGGCACGGCGGTCAGTCCGGCGGGCACCTGGTCGGCGGCCACCCAGCCGTCGTACCAGCCGTCGTAGGCCAGCACGTTCAGCAGCGAGGCCCGGTTGATCATGCCGAGCTGCCCGGCGGGCAGGCCGCCCGCCACCGCGCCGTTGCTGCCGACCGACTCGTTGGCCTGGAGCCGCCCGGTGACGGTCACCTGCCCGGCCGGCGGAGGCTCGGCGACGGCCCCGGACGGGGAACCGGGCGCCCAGCCGCGCACCACGGCGACGGCGTGTCCGTCGGCGGTGCGCAGCGGCGTGAGCACGTAGTAGCCCTGCTTGCCGTCCACCACCCGGTTGGGGACGAGGAGTTGGTGCTCGGTGTCATAGCTGCCGGTCACCGTGACGGGCTTGCCGACGGTCTCCGTGGTCACCTGCGGGGCGGCCGGGGAGAGCAGGGAGTCGATCGGCTTGGCGTCACTCGTGGCGGTGAGGGACTGCTTGGTCTCCTGGTGCGTGGTGACGCGGTCCTCGAACCGGCCGAGCTGCCAGGTGCCCAACCAAACGCACACCGCCACGGCCGCCACGGCCAGTGCGGTGCCGCCCAGCCAGCGCGGAGTCAGGAGGAACCGGTACACACCCCCCACGGTAACCATTCCTCACACCGTTCCGGACCACAGGGTCCGCCAGGGACGGGCGCAGTAGCCCGGCAGGGGCGCCGCCACCCGACAGGGGCGCAGTCGCCGAGACGGGCGCACCCCGCCGGCGAGAGGCGCACCCCGCCGGTAAGTGGCGCACCCCGCCCAGGACAGGCGCACCCCGCCGGGCGCGCGCCCCCGGCCCCCGCCGGCGGCGGTCCCGCGCCCGCTCAACCCGTCGCAGCCGTCCCCGACGGCTGGGCGCCCGCCCCGCCCGGGGGCTGTACCGCCTGCACCCCGCCCCGGTAGAGCGTCCCCCCGCAGCCGACCGGCAGCGAGGCGGTCGCGGCCGTCGGGCTGCCGGGGGCCGGGGTGTGGGCGATGGTGGCGGTGGCCGGGCCGGTGGTGGGCCCCCCGGTCGGGGTGGCCGTCGGGCTGGGCGCCGAGGTGGCGCCGGAGGTGGGGCTGGAGCTGGCCCGCGGGTTGGCGCTCGGGGCCGCCGAGGCGCCGGTGGCGGGGACGCCCGAGGAGGCCGCGGGGGCCTGGCTGGTCAGGGCCGCCTGGTTGGCGGTGGGCGCGCCGGTCGCGGTGCCGGCGGAGCCGCAGCCCTGGTCGGGGATCCACACGAACGGCACCCGGTACCCGGCCTGCGGCGCCAGCACCGGCGGCTCGGCGTCCATCGCGGGCAGGCTGCCCGCCGGGTCGCCGGCGGCGTGGTCGGCCGTCCGGACGCGGCTGCGGTCGGTGCCGCTGACGTCGGTGACGGCCACCGCGCCGGGGCCGCCGAGGCGGCAGCTGCGTCCGGAGACGTTGTAGACCGTGAAGGAGCCGAAGATCCGGCCCTGTGCGTCGGCCGTGCCGACCTGTGCGGTGCCCTGCCCGAGGTCCGTCCGGGTGCACAGCGGGGTGATCGCGCCGTCACCGGTGCCGGGGGCCCCGGCGGGGGTGGTGGTGCCGGTCCGGGTGGTGTCCGCGCCGGGGCTCGGCGAGGCGGAGGCGGTGCCCGAGGAGGGCGCGGTGTCCCCGGTGACGCTCTGGCCGGTGTGCGCGGCCGTGCCGGTGCCGCCGATCGTGCCGGTCGTCCTGTCGCCAGGGGGTGAGGCGGCCGGGCTCTGCACCTCGGTCGAGCCGGGGCCGCCGGAGAGCCCGAGGTGGTCCCCCTCGTGCACGAGGGGGAGGACGATCGCGACGGCCAGCGCCAGCGCCGCCGCACCAGTCCAGGCCCCGCGGCGGGCGGCCCGGCGCCGCGGGACGGCCCGGCGGATCCGGGGCAGGGCGCCGGGCCGGGGTTGGATCCCGGCCACCGCGTGGTGCATGAGCTCGCGCAGCACCCGTTCCTCGGAGGAGAGCCCCGGGAACTCGTCGTCCCCGGGCCGCTGCCAGGCGCCGTCAGCCATGTCCGGCCTCCATCTGGACCCGGAGGGCGGCGAGTCCGCGGGAACCGTAGGCCTTCACCGAACCGAGCGAGATGCCCAGGGCGTCGGCGACCTGCGACTCCGTCATGTCCACGAAGTAACGGAGCACCAGAACCTCCCGCTGACGGCGTTGCAGACCACGGAGCGCGGCCTTCAGCTGGTCGCGCTCCAGGGCATCGTAGGCACCTTCTTCTGCACTGGCCATGTCAGGCATCGGCTTGGGCAGCAGTCGCAGGCCGAGGATCCGGCGCCGCAGCGTGGAGCGCGACAGGTTCACCACGGTCTGCCGCAGGTAGGCCAGGGTCTTCTCGGGTTCGCGCACCCGGCGCCGGGCGGCGTGCACCCGGATGAAGGCCTCCTGGACGACGTCCTCGCAGGCGGAGAGGTCGTCGAGGAGCAGCGCGGCGAGCCGCAGCAGCGAGCGGTAGTGCGCCTGGTAGGTCTCGGTGAGCAGGTCCTCGCTGGTACCCGCGTCGGTACCGGCGCCGGAGTCCGCCGCACCGGGTGCGGCCGCCGTCATCTGGTCGTCTTCCGGCCTACTCGCAGACCAGGGCGCGCGCGACGGGAAGGCCACCGCGGCTCTCGCCGCAAGGCCCGTCCTTGCCCCCGCCATCGCGTTCGCCACGCCCGTTGGACACTCGATCCCCTGTCATGGTTGCCCATCCCGGGGGCCATTCTTCCGCATTGGCGGAAGGGCCCTCCAGGGGATTCCCCCGGGATTCCGGACGGATTGTGTCGAGGAGCGGACACAGGTCCGGACATCCACGGGCACAAGGGACGGACATCCACGGGTGGAAGGGCCCCTCGGGTCCCCGAACGGAGGGTCCTATTCCGCCCCGGCCGCAGCCTCGTCGGCGACCAGCTCACCGGCGACCAGCTCGGCGATCTGCAGCAGGTTCAGCGCGGCGCCCTTGCGCAGGTTGTCGCCGCAGAGGAAGAGGTCGAGCGCGTCCGGCTCGTCCAGGGCCCGGCGCACCCGGCCGACCCACACCGGGTCGGTGCCGACCACGTCGTTCGGCGTCGGGAACTCCCCGGCCGCCGGGTCGTCGTAGAGCACCACACCGGGAGTCTCGCGCAGGATGTCCTGCGCGTGCGCCTGGCTGACCTCGCGTTCGAACCGGGCGTGCACGGCCAGCGCGTGGGTGCGGACCACCGGGACGCGGACGCAGGTCGCGGAGACCTTCAGGGCCGGCAGCCCGAGGATCTTGCGAGCCTCGTCGCGCAGACCGAGCTCCTGGGCGGCCCAACCGCCCTCGCACAGGCCGCCGGTCCAGGGCACGGCGTTGAGGGCGAGCGGGGCGGCGAACGGCCCGTCGTCGGCGATCACCACCCGCAGGTCGCCGGTCTGCCGGCCGACCTCGGTGCCGGCCACCAGCGCGGTCTGCTCGCGCAGCGCCGCGACGCCCTCGCGGCCCTCGCCACTGGCGGCCTGGTAGGTGGCGACGACCAGCTGCTCCAGGCCGTACTCGGCGTGCAGCGCACCGACCGCCGCGACCAGCGCGAGCGTGGTGCCGGCCGGGCTGGCCACGATGCCGCGCGGACGGATCCGCAGTGCGGCCGCGTTGACCTCGGGGACGACCAGCGGCACGTCCCCGGTGGTGCGGAAGGCGGCCGAGTCGTCGACCACCACGACGCCCTTGGCGGCCGCGATCGGCGCCCACTGGGCGGAGACCTGGTCGGGGACGGCGAACACGGCGACGTCGATCCCGGCGAAGGCCTCCTCCGTCAGCGGGACCACCGCGACCGCCTCCCCGCGCACGACCGGCGTACGGCCGGCCGAGCTCGGGGAGGCGACGAGCCGTACCTCGCCCCAGATGTCCTGACGGAGGGAGAGCAGGCCGAGCAGCACCTCACCGACGGCGCCGGTGGCGCCGACGACGGCGAGGTTCGGGCGCCGGGTCATCGCCCGGTGCCCTCGCCGGGGTCACGGGTCATCGCCCGCAACCCCCGCCCGGCCGACGGGCCGTCGCCCGGTGCCCGTCCGGCTCACGGGTCATCGCCCGGTGTCCGCCCGGCTCACGGGTCATCGCCCGGTGTCCGCCCGGCTCACGGGTCATCGCCCGGTGTCCGCCCGGCTCACGGGTCATCGCCCGGTGCCGCCGTAGACGACCGCCTCGTCCGTCTCGCTGTCCAGCCCGAAGGCGCTGTGCACGGCGCGGACCGCCTCCGGGACGTCCTCGGCGCGGGTGACCACCGAGATGCGGATCTCCGAGGTGGAGATCAGCTCGATGTTGACGCCCGCGGCGGAGAGCGCCTCGAAGAAGGTGGCGGTGACGCCCGGGTTGGAGCGCATGCCGGCGCCGACCAGCGAGATCTTGCCGATCGCGTCGTCGTAGCGCAGCGACTCGTAGCCGATGCCCTCCTTGACCCGGCCGAGCGCGTCGATGGCCTTCTGGCCCTCGGTCTTCGGCAGGGTGAAGGAGATGTCGGTCAGGCCGGTCGACGCGGCGGAGACGTTCTGCACCACCATGTCGATGTTGACCTCGGCGTCGGCGATGGCGCGGAAGATGCGCGCCGCCTCGCCCGGCTTGTCGGGGACGCCGACGACCGTGACCTTGGCCTCGGAGGTGTCGTGGGCGACCCCGGAGATGATGGCCTGCTCCATCTCGCCCCCTTCGGGCTTGTTCGGGTTGTCGTTGCTGACGATCGTCCCGGGGAGACCCGAGAAGGACGAGCGTACGTGAATCGGGATGTTGTAGCGGCGCGCGTACTCCACACAGCGGTCGAGCAGCACCTTGGAGCCGGACGAGGCCAGCTCCAGCATGTCCTCGTAGGCGATCCAGTCGATCTTGCGGGCCTTCTTCACCACGCGCGGGTCGGCGGTGAAGACGCCGTCCACGTCGGTGTAGATCTCGCAGACCTCGGCCTTGAGGGCCGCCGCGAGGGCGACGGCCGTGGTGTCCGAGCCGCCCCGGCCCAGCGTGGTGATGTCCTTGCTGGTCTGGGACACGCCCTGGAAGCCGGCCACGATCGCGATGTTGCCCTCGTCCAGGGCGGTGCGGATGCGCCCCGGCGTGACGTCGATGATGCGCGCCTTGTTGTGGACGGAGTCGGTGATGACGCCGGCCTGGCTGCCCGTGAAGGACTGCGCCTCGTGACCCAGGGATTTGATCGCCATGGCCAGCAGCGCCATGGAGATGCGCTCTCCAGCGGTCAGCAGCATGTCGAACTCACGGCCGGCAGGAAGCGGTGACACCTGCTCCGCGAGTTCGATGAGCTCGTCCGTCGTGTCGCCCATCGCGGACACCACGACGACGACCTCATGGCCGGCCTTCTTGGCGTCAACGATTCGACGGGCCACGCGCTTGATGCCTTCGGCATCCGCAACGGATGAGCCGCCGTACTTCTGCACGACAAGGCCCACGTGCGCTCCTCGACTTGGGTCGTTTGCGGGGGCGCGAGGCCCCCGTACCCCCCGGGATGGAAGGGGGGTGCGGTCGGCGTCAGTCTACCGAGGAGGGGTGCCGCAACTGGTGGTTTCCATATGATGAGACGCCCGTTTCAGCACGTGGGCGGCGGTTCAGGGGCCCGCACCGGCAGGTCTGCGGGCTGATCGCCCCTCTCACGGAGAATCGCCGGACGAACGGATGCCGCCTCGGCCGGATTTCCCTTCCGGGGCGGAGCGCTGAGGTTTCCGTCACACCTCCGCGCTCGGGGGCCCACGGGGCGCCGCCGACCGGTGCGCGCCGCCTGCGGGGCACTGCCGCCCCGGGCACACCCGGGTGCGGTGTCACCAGCCGCCGCGCCGCCCGGCGCTCACCGCCCCCGCCCGGCGCTCACCGCCCCCGCCCGGCGCTCACCGCCCCCGCCCGAGTTCGGCCGCCATCAGGGCGCCCGCCTGCTGCTCCAGCTGCTCGTCGGTGAGCCCGTCGTCGTCGGTGTCCGCACCGTCCGGTACGGCCCCGATCGGACTGTCCAGCCGGACGTGGGCGATCAGCGACTGCAGCGCCCGCAGCACCGCCGTGCAGGTCGTGCCCCAGTTGGACAGGTACGAGAACTGCCACCACCACAGCGCCTCGCTGACCCGTCCCTCGCGGTAGTGGGTCAGGCCGTGCTGGAGCTCGCCGACCACGCCGGCCAGGTCGTCCGAGATCCGGAAGGCGTTCGGCTTCTCCGGCGGGCCGTACGGGTCGAAGACCTCGTGGTAGACGTCGATCGGCGCGAGCAGCTCGGCGAGGCGCTCGCGCAGCTGCTCGGCGTCCGGCTCCGGCCCGGCATCGGGCTCGAAGCGGTCGTCGGGGACGACGTCCTCGATGGCGCCCAGGCGGCCACCGGCCAGCAGCAGCTGGGAGACCTCCAGGAGCAGCAACGAGACCGCGCTGCCCGGCTCGTCGCCCTTGGCGACCTCGGTGACGGCGAGCACGAAGCTTTCCACCGAGTCGGCGATCTGCACGGCGAAGTCGTCCGGCTCCGAGCCGTGACCGTGGGTGTGCGGGGCGTGGGTCGAGGGCTCCCCGTGGGGCTGCTGGTTGGTCGTCCGGTCAGACATCGAGCAGTCGTCTCCCTTCGAAGGCGCGACCGAGGGTCACCTCGTCCGCGTACTCCAGGTCCCCGCCGACGGGCAGTCCGCTCGCCAGGCGGGTCACCTTCAGGCCCATCGGCTTGCACAGCCGGGCCAGATAGGTGGCGGTCGCCTCCCCCTCCAGGTTGGGGTCGGTGGCCAGGATCAGCTCGGTGACGGTGCCGTCCGCGAGGCGCGAGAGCAGCTCGCGGATGCGCAGGTCGTCCGGGCCGACGCCCTCGATGGGGCTGATCGCGCCGCCCAGCACGTGGTAGCGGCCGCGGAACTCACGGGTGCGCTCGATGGCGACGACGTCCTTGGGCTCCTCGACCACGCAGATGACGCTGAGGTCGCGGCGCGGGTCCAGGCAGACCCGGCACTGCTCGGCCTCCGCGACGTTGCCGCAGACCGCGCAGAAGCGGACCTTGTCCTTGACCTCCAGCAGCGCGTGCGCGAGGCGGCGCACGTCCGTCGGGTCGGCCTGCAGCACGTGGAAGGCGATCCGCTGGGCGCTCTTGGGCCCGACGCCGGGCAGCCTGCCCAGTTCGTCGATCAGGTCCTGAACCACGCCCTCGTACACGTCGCGCCTTCCCTCTGATGGTCGGTGGTGCTCCGGTGCCATCATCCAACGAATCGGGCGCCGGACACACCGCCCGGCGCCCGACTCCCACAGAAATCACATGGGCCTGTTGCGTGAACTTCAGAGTGTCTGCTTTTAGGGACCAGGCGCTGGTGCACGCCCTGCCCCAGCCCGCGCGGCAGCCCGTCCCGGAGCCCGGCCAGCGCCCTGACCTGCGCCTTCACGGCCCACCGGGGGGCGCCGGAGCCGCGTCGGATCGGCTCGGAGAGCTCGGAACCGGCTCAGATCGGCTCGGGACAGCCCGGGACGGCTCGGGACAGCTCAGAACCGGCTCAGAAGCGTTTCAGAACGGCAGACCGGGGATGCCGCCGCCCAGCCCCTGGGTGAGCGGGCCCATCCGCTCGGCCTGCATCTTCTGCGCAGCCTGGTTGGCATCCCGGACGGCCGCCAGGATCAGGTCGGCCAGCGTCTCGGTGTCCTCCGGGTCGACGGCGTCCGGGGCGATGGTCAGCGCCACCAGCTCACCGGAGCCCGTCACCGTGGCCTCGACCAGACCGCCGCCCGCCGTGCCGTTCACCTTCGCCTCGGCCAGCTCCTTCTGGGCCTTGGCGAGCTCCTCCTGCATCTTCTGCGCCTGCTTGAGCAACTGCTGCATGTTGGGCTGACCGCCACCGGGGAACACGGCTCACTCCTTGCTGTCATGCGGTTCGTCGTTCGTCGCCGCCGAGCCTACGTCCTCGCCCGGTCACCAGGAGTCAGTTGCCGCGGTGGTGGATCTCCTCCAGCACCGTGGCGCCGAGCTCCCGGATGATCAACTCCTGGCCGGAGAACGCCTCCTCGTTGAGGTCGGGGTCGTCCTCCTCCGGGATGTCGTCCTCGGGGGCCACCGGCTGCACCGGCCGGGACTGCTGGACCGGCGCGGACGGCGGAGCCTGCACCGGCGCGGGGGCCGGCGCCTGCGACTGCGGCCGTACCGGGGCGGGAGCCGCGGGGGCCTGCTGGACCGGCGCCGGGGCGGGGGCTGCCATCGGCGGCGCAGCGGCCGCCGGCCGGGCCGGAGCCCCCCAGCCGCCACCGGCCGGAGGCGCACTCGGGGCCGCGCCGGCACCGCCGGACGGGTCCACGATGCACTCGATGCGCCAGTCCACGCCCAACGCGTCGGCCAGCGCCTGGCGCAGCACGTCGTCGCTGTTGCTGCCGACGAAGCTGTCCCGGGCTCCGGCGTTGATGAAGGACACCTGGAGCACGCTGCCGTCGAACCCGGCGACCTGGCCGTTCTGGCTGAGCAGGATCCAGGTGAAGCGACGGCGGTTCTTCACCGCCTCCAGGATCTGCGGCCACAGCTGCCGGACCTGCGCGGCACCCTGCTGCGCGGCCGCGGACGGCTGCCCGCCGGGGGCCGCCCCAGGGACGGGCGCGGGGGCGGGTGCCGGTGCCGGCGCAGGAGTCGGGGCGGCTTGCGGCTGCGACTGCGGCTGCGCCGCGGGGGGCTCGGCGGGCGCCGGAGCGCCCCCCGCGGGCGGGAAGCTGCGCGGGATCGGCCAGGCGCCCGGCGCCGGGCCGGCGGGAGCCGCGGGCTGCGGAGCCTGGGCAGGCGCGACCTGGGGCGCCGGAGCAGGCGCGGGTTCGGAGGCCGGGGCCGGGGCCGGCGTCCCCACCGGAGGGACCGAAGCAACCGGAGCAACCGGAGGAACCGGGGCAGCAACCGGAGCAGCCATCGGCGCCACTCCTCCTACAGCCGCGGCGAACCCGCCGGCCGCCGCCCGCCGCTCCAGCTTGTCCAGCCGCGCCTGCAGCGACAGCTCGTCGCTGTACGCGCCCGGCAGCATCACCCGGGCGCAGATCAGCTCCAGCTGCAGCCGGGGCGCCGCGGTGCCGCGCATCTCGGTCAGCCCGGTGTTGACGATGTCCGCCGCCCGGCTCAGCTCGGCCGCGCCGAACGCGTCCGCCTGCGCCTGCATCACCGCGACCCGGTCCGCCGGGGCGTCGATCAGGCCCTTCTCACCCGCGTCCGGCACCGTGGCGAGGATCACCAGGTCGCGCAGCCGCTCCAGCAGGTCGGTGACGAAGCGGCGCGGGTCGTGTCCGCCCTCCACCACCCGGTCGATCGCCTGGAACACCGTGGCCCCGTCGTGCGCGGCGAAGGCGTCCACCACCTCGTCCAGCAGCGCGGAGTCCGTGTACCCGAGCAGCGAGGTCGCCATCTGGTACGTGACGCCCTCCGCCCCGGCGCCGGCCAGCAGCTGGTCCATGACCGACATCGAGTCACGCACCGAGCCCGCCCCGGCCCGGACGACCAGCGGGAACACCGGGTCCTCGACCTGGATGCCCTCGCGGCGGCAGACGTCCGCCAGGTAGTCGCGCAGCGTGCCGGGCGGGACCAGCCGGAACGGGTAGTGGTGGGTACGGGACCGGATCGTCCCGATCACCTTCTCCGGCTCGGTGGTCGCGAAGATGAACTTGAGGTGCTCCGGCGGCTCCTCGACCACCTTGAGCAGCGCGTTGAACCCGGCCGAGGTCACCATGTGGGCCTCGTCCAGGATGAAGATCTTGTACCGGCTGTGCACCGGCGCGAAGAAGGCCCGCTCCCGCAGCTCGCGCGCGTCGTCCACACCACCGTGCGAGGCCGCGTCGATCTCGATCACGTCGATCGAACCGGGCCCGCCGGTCGCGAGGTCCCGGCAGGACTGGCACTCCCCGCAGGGCGTCGGCGTCGGCCCCTGCTCGCAGTTCAGGCAGCGGGCCAGGATGCGCGCACTCGTCGTCTTCCCGCACCCGCGCGGCCCGCTGAACAGGTACGCGTGGTTGACCCTGTTGTTGCGCAGGGCCTGCTGGAGCGGAGCGGTCACGTGCTCCTGCCCGATGACCTCCGCGAAGGTCTCGGGGCGATAGCGGCGGTACAGGGCTAGGGACACACCACCGACGATATCGGGACGGACCGACAAACGCGTCGCCCCTTCACCCCGGGCCCCTGCCTCCCCCGGCCCGGGAACGCAAAGACCCCCCGTGCACCCGCCAGAGCCCTCCTACCCTTGCTGCCTTCCGGCCCTGGGGGGGTTCAGAGAGATGACGCCACACGAGGGGCTGACCCCCACACTACCGGATCCCGGCCCCGACGATCCACAGGCCACCCCCACCCTCCCGCCTGCGGGATAGCTGGTCGCGAGCACCCCAAAACATGTACTAAGCTCTCCCACGGAGGATTCGCCTAGAGGCCTAGGGCGCACGCTTGGAAAGCGTGTTGGGGGCAACCCCTCACGAGTTCGAATCTCGTATCCTCCGCCTTCACGAAGGCCCCGACCGGTTCACCGGTCGGGGCCTTCGTCGTCTCGTGGTCGCGGCGCTTCAAAGGTCAGGACTGTGCCCCGCCGGCCCGTCGAGCCATGACCGAGAGAACAGCACGGCCCTGGCCCCCGCCGGGAGCAGAGAGCACTGGTGCCGTCGACACGGGTCCCGGGCGCGTCTCCCGGGGTGACTCGTAGCCAGTCGCACCGGCACCCGGCGACCAGTAGCGCTTCGTCCGGTCGCGGCTGGTCTTGGTCCGGGTATCGGTCGGCGGCAGGTCGGGCATGGGCCGTTCCAGGTGGCCAGGATCTGCTGGCGAGCTCTGACGGCCCGGTAGAGGGCATACCGGAGCAGGCACTCTTGGGCGGCTCCGCGCCAGGGTCACGAAGAGGTAGGCAGCGAGAGTGGCGTGGCGGTGCCAACCGGTCCAGGAACGGCCCTCGAAGTCGTCCAGGCCCAAGGCGGTCTGAAGCGCCCGCAGTCGGGCTCGACCCGCCACCCCCTCTTCGCCAGGAGGACCGGTTCCGCGGCCGGGGTGAGCTTCCCCGGACGGCCGGCAGACGCACGTTCGACGCCTTCCGAAACGGCGACCGGCGAGCATCAATTCGGCATTGCAACCCCCGGGCAAGAAGCATGAGCACGCAAAGTTCCCAGGTGCGATAAAGCGGGCGATTGACCCCGGCTGCCGGCCGCCCCGACTGCCCTCGGAATTCGATCGAGCCGGGCGCGCGACGAACCGCAGCCCGACTACTCGGCGAATATGAAAGAACACTTCAATAATGTTCCGGCGCCGACGCAAACGGCCCGAACCGAAACAACTCCGGGCAGTACCGGGCCTGTCATCCTGCCGCAGCAAATTCCAGCTCGGCATACGCCTGACGAGCCTTCGCGATGTGCTGCCCGTTCCGCTCCGACCACGCGACGATGCCCTGGACGATCTGCAGCAGGCTCTCCCCCATGGGCGTGAGCTCGTAGATTACGGCCGGCGGCCGGCTGCCGACGACCTGCCGCTCAATGAAACCGTCCCGCTCCAGGCGCACCAGGGTCTCGGACAGAACCTTGCCCGAAACGCCCTTCATGCCGGATTTGAGATCGCAAAATCTCCTTGCGCCTGCGGCAATCTGCTGGCATGCGAGCATCGTCCACCGCTCGCCAATACGGTCCATCACTAGTCGCGCAAGGCACTCATCATTCATTCGGCTCTCCCCCCAGGGCCGGCTGTTACTTGAGGGTAACCATAACTCCCGGAGGTGCTGTCGTCACGGTGAAGTGGATCACGTCGGTGATCTATAACTGGGGCCGTCCACGACAACTACTTCCCGGGGTTCCTTATGCCGATTTCGTCCGACCAGACCGTTGCGGCCTTCAGCGCGGCCGCCCAGGCCGCTCCCGCGTGGCGGACGGCCGGCGCCACCGTCCGCTTCGTGCTCGCCGAGCCCGCCGCCGAGGTGACGCTCGACCCGCAGGGGCAGGCGACGGACGCCGCCCCGACCCACGTGCTGCGGATCAACTGGTCCGATCTGCTGGACATCACCGCCAACCGCCGCAGCTTCCTGCGCTCGGTCACCGGTCGCCGGCTGACCTGCCACGGGCCGGTGATGCAGACCTTCGCCTTCGGCCAGGCCCTGGAGACCTTCGGCCTCGGTCGCTGACCACCTGGTCGCCGACTGCCCGGAACCACTCCGCCCCCAGAAGAACACCACCCAGACAAGGAACACCCATGCCTATCACTCACACCCCGGCCGACCATCCGCTGCTGTCCGCCCATGAGGCCGATGTCCTGCGCACCGTGGTGGCCTTCGCCAAGGACCAGGTGGCACCTGGCGCCGCCGAGCGCGACGCCATCGAGAAGGGCCAGGTGGACTGGGAGACCGTCCGCGCCGGCCACGAGGTCGGACTGCTGCGGATGGCGATCCCGCGGGAGATGGGCGGCCTCGGGCTGAGCCAGATCGCCATCGCGCTCGTCCTGGAGGAACTGGCCGCCGCCGACCCGGGCATGGCCCTGATCTTCGGCGCGACCAATCTGTTCCAGACGCCGATCCTGATCTCCGGTGACACCAGCCTGCAGGAGCGCTACCTGCCGAAGTTCCTCGGTGCCGAGCCGGTCCTGGCCTGCAACGCCGTGGCCGAGGAGCGCAACGGCACCGACCTCGTACTCCCGCAGAACGCTCCGTACGCCCAGGAGATGACCAGCGCGAAGCGCTCCGGCGGCGAGTTCCTCCTGAACGGCACCAAGCGGTACATCACCAACGCTCCCGTGGCCACGTACGCGACGGTCATGGCGAACCTCGAAGGCGAGCCCGGCTCGACCGGCATGACCTGCTTCGTCACGGATCTCGAGCAGACCGGTGTCGCCCGCGGCGAGATCCACGACAAGGTCGGCTACCGGACCGCGCCGGCGGGCGAGCTGGTCTTCACCGACGCCCGGGTGCCCGAGGAGAACGTCCTCGGCGGCGAGCGCGGCGGGTGGGACCTCAACGTGGCGATCGGCAACGTGACCCGGGTGACCTGCGCGTCGGTGTCCACCGGCATCGCCCGGCACGCCCTGGAGCGAGCCGTCGCGTGGAGCGGAAGCCGTCGGCAGGGTGGGCGAATGCTGTTCGAGCACCAGATGTCCGCGCGCAAGCTGGCCGACATGGCCGCGCGGGTGTCCGCCTCCCGAGCGCTCTACCTGGACGCCGTGGTCAAGGCCGACAACATCTTGCCGACCCCGGCCTACGAACCGGCCGTCGCCAAGCTGGTCGCCGACCGCGCCGCCATCGACAACGCCGACGCGGCGATGGCCCTGATCGGCGCCCAGGCCTTCCAGCGCGGCGACGGCATGGACCGGGTCCTGCGGGACGCCTACGGGCCGCGGATCTACGAGGGCTCCCCCGAGGCTCTCGCCCTGGTGATCACCGGTGAGCTGTTCGACGTGCCGGAGATCCGATGACCGCGGCCCTCACCGACAGCCACCGCGAGCAGCTCCTGCGCGAGGGTGCCCAGGTCGTACTGCCGGCCCTGGAAGACGTACTGACAGGCGATCCGCTCTTCCACGCGCAGAGTCCCGAAGGGCTGCTGGTCCTGACCGTGGCCGGTGCGCAGCTGCCGGCCCGGGTGCTGGAGCAGGTCTACCGGTTCCGCCTGCTGCAGTACCTCCGGCGCGGGTGGGTCAACGAGACCGCGCTCGCCGCGCTGGGACTGCACACCGAGCCGTACGACGACTTCGCGCTGCGGGACTTCCACACCCTGGTCGTCGAGCGGTCCACCGGTCTGCTCCGCGGCTACGGCACCCTGGCCGCCGCCCGCGACCACGTCCCGACCTCGCTGGGCGATCCCGGCCACCGGCCGTACGTGATCGAGCGCGACTACGGCCTCTCCCTGGCCGACCACCTCGGCCCGGGGACTTCCTCGGCCGCGGTGTGGGAGGGCAAGCGGCTGGTCCGCGACTTCGCGATGCCGCGCTCGCAGGCCGCGGTCACCGTCCCGTGGTGGGTCTACCTCGCCTGGGCGGCAGGTTGCCTCAAGGTGCTGGACAGCGACCCGAACGGGGCCGTCGTGGGGGACGGCAAGCTGGAGGGCGCCGTCAATCAGCTTCGGTTGCTGGGCTTCGCTACCCGGCCACTGCTGGACACCACCCCCGTCCCACCGGACCCCGCCGAACTGTTCGCCCCCATGTGGGACCAGGAGGAGCGCTCGTATCCGTTCGTCCTCACGGACGAGGGGGCGCTGAGGCCCACGCTCGCGTACCTGCGGGAGCTGCTCGGCTCCGGTCACCAGGGCTCGGTACGCGCCCGACTCGTCGATTTCCTGGAGGCCCGAGCATGACCGCGATCGACGTGGACGACCCGGCACACGCCCGCGAGCTGGACGAGTCGCAGTTCTACGCCTGCCTGACCCAGCGCAATCAGGGCCTGATCCCGGACGAACTGCAGGAGCGGATCGGTCGCGCCCGCCTGCTGATCGCCGGCTGCGGTTCGATCGGCGGAGCCACCGTGCAACCGCTCGGCCGCATGGGCTACCGGCACTTCGTACTGGCCGACGTCGGCCGGTACGAGCTCAACAACCTGAACCGGCAGAACGCCACCGTGGACGACCTCGGCCTGAACAAGGCCTCGGTCGGCGCCCGGCTGCTGCGCGGGATCAACCCGCACGTCGACGCCGAGGTGGTGCCCGACGGCATCACCGAGGCCAACGTCCGGGCCCTGGTGGAGCAGGCGGACGTCATCGTGGACGGCGTCGACGTCACCACTCCGTCGGGTCTGGCGGCGAAGATCAGCCTGCACCGGGAGGCCTGCCGGCAGCGCAAGCCACTGGTGACGGCATGGGACATGGCGGGGATGCTCGCCGCCCAGTGCTTCGACTACCGGGTGGTCCGGGAGATCTTCGACGGTCAGCTGCTCCCGGGCGACGAACAGCGGCTGGACACATGGGAGGTCATCTTCCGGATCGCGCCGCGGGGCCGCATTCCCGGCGAGATGTACCGGGAACTGCGCCGCGGGTTGGCCCGAACCGACTACAGCGTCCCCCAACTTGCCGAAGCAGCAACGCAGTTCGGCGCACTTTCGGTCCACATGGTCAATGTCCTGGTCTCCGGGCGGACGCTGCCCCGGACCGTCGCGGTCGACGTGCACCGTGTCGCGATGACGCCGGGGCGCCGCGTTCTCGACCACGTCCAACGGTACTTGGAGGGGGCGCGCTTCCTTGCCTTCCTGCCGCGGGAGCAGGCCTGGAACGGCTTCGCTCCTGCGCCGGTCTACCGAGCCCGCCGCCAATGGGCCCTGCGTGTCGTCGGCACGCCGATCGAGAGGACAGCACATGAGCGTTGAGTTCACCTACACCGACATCCGCACCGACGGCATAGCGCTGACCGCCGAGGAGTCGCAGCAGATCGCGCGCGCCGCGCTGACGGTCGCCCTGGACTTCCGGGGCCACTCGCTGCACGACGCCGGCCTGCTGCACGCGGTCGAGCTCGCAGCGGCCGCGCTGCCGGCCCCGGTACGCAGAGCCCTGATCGCCTTCCGCGACCGGAGCAACGCCGCCGGATGCCTGCTGCTCACCGGCCTGCCGATCGGCGAGCTTCCCGCCACTCCGGCCCGGACCGAGGATGAGCCCGTCTGGTCGGAGGTCCCGGTGGCGACCATCAGCCAGCTGATGGTCATGTCGGTGCTGGGCCGCTCGATCTCCTACAGCGACGAGAAGAACGGTCGCCTGGTCCAGGACGTGTGCCCCAAGCGTGGCGCCGAGCAACGCCAGGAGAACAGCGGATCCGTCCTGCTGGAGTTGCACACCGAGGACGGCTTCCACCCCAACCCTCCGCACTTCCTCAGCCTGATCTGCCTGCGGTCGGACCACGACGAGGTGGCGGCCACGGTCAGTGGGGGGATCGGCGACGCGCTGCCGCTGCTGGACGAGGACACGGTGGAGGCGCTGCGGCAGCCGGAGTTCAGGATCCGGTTCAGCTCCTCCTTCGTGCCGGACTCCTCGGTCGGCGCGCTGACCCCGGCCATGCCGGTCCTGACCGGCAGCGCCGAGCATCCGGACCTCACGGTGGACTTCAACGCCACCACCGCGACCACCCCACGCGCCCAGGCCGCGTTGGACCGGCTGGAGGAGGCCGTGCGCCACTCGCTCAAGGGGCTGGTTCTGCGGCCGGGCGACCTGATCATCCTGGACAACCGCCGCGCAGTGCACGGGCGCACCGACTTCACACCTCGCTACGACGGCCGGGACCGTTGGCTCCGGCGATCCTTCGTGGTGACCGACCTGCGGCCGGTCAACAGGTTCCTCGGCGAGGGCCGGAGCCACCTGCCGGTGACCCCGGGTCACGACCGACCGATGTCGCGGCCACTCGCGGAACGCGTCCTGGCGAGCGTGACCGGCGCCTGACACGGCGCGGCGCGGCTCAGGTCAGCCAGGCGCGCGCCTCCGGGCGCTCGTCGGCGAGCTGCTTCAGATGCCCGTCGACGGTCGTGGCGGCCCGCTGGAAGACCTCCCGCCCTTCGGCGGTGAGACGGATCTGGGAGCCGCGACCGTCGCCCGGGGAGGGCTTGCGGTCCACGTACCCCGCCTCGACCATCTGCGCCACCAGGCGTGACACCTGGGGCTGGCTGCGCGAGGTACGGGAGGCAACCTCCCCGGGGCGGTGCCATTCCTGCTCCGCCCAGAGCACCTCCATGATCTCGTAGGCGCTCACGCAGAGATCGAACTCGTCGGACAGCGTGTGCTCGATCCGCTGGTTCATCAGCGCGCAGACGCGCACCAGGGACAGCCAGCGGTCGGCAAGAGGAGTGTTCGCCACACTTCGCAGTCTAGATCCGACCCACTGGCATGTCGATTCATGCGCATGTATCTTGTCGCTCGGAAAGGAGAATCCGATGACTGAGGCAATCTCACTCGTGGATGCCAAGCAGGAGAACGACCGGGAGTCCGATCAGAGGCCGGGGCAGGAAACCCCGAAGGCCTCCTGGCTGCCGATGGCTGCAGTCGGCGTGGCCCAGCTGATGGTGATGCTGGACTCGACGGTCGTGAACGTGGCGCTGCCCTCGATCGGGACCGACCTCCCGGCCGACCAGACCGCCCTTCAGTGGACGATCAGCGCCTATGTCCTGATGTACGGCAGTCTGCTGCTGTTCGGCGGCCGGGTCGCCGATGTCATCGGACGCCGCCGGTCCTTCCTGTCCGGCCTGGGTCTGTTCGCCGTCGCGTCCGTCCTGTGCGGGGTCGCGGGCAACCAGGAACTGCTGGTCGCCGGCCGTGTGCTCCAGGGCCTGGGCGCGGCGGTGCTGTCCGCCGCCGCGCTGTCGATCGTGGTGACGGTCTACCAGAACGAGGAGCAGCGCAAGGCCGCCCTCGCCACCTGGAGCGGCCTCGGCGTGATCGGCGCCATCCTCGGCGCCGTCCTCGGCGGGCTGATCGTCTCGGCCGCCAGCTGGCGGTGGGCCTTCCTGATCAACATCCCGATCAGCCTCGCCTCCGGGATCATCGGTCTGCGCAGCCTCGCGCCGATGCGCTCCGACGTTCGCCGCCCGCTGCGGCTGCCCACCGCCTTCCTCGCCACCCTCGGCCTCGCCTGCCTCTCCTTCGGCCTGATCCGGCTGCACGACGGAATGACCACCCCGGCCGCCTGGATCAGCATGGGCCTGTCCGTGGTCCTGCTCGCTGTGGTCGCCGTCACCGAGCTCGGCAAGTCCGACCCACTGCTCCCGCTGCACCTGCTGCGCATCCCGACCTACTGGCTCAGCAGCCTGGGCCTGCTGCTCGCCGCGATCGTGATGATGGGCAGCTCCTACCTGGCCAGCAACTACTTCCAGGGCGCGCACGACATGAGCGCCTTCGCCACCGGTCTGTCGATGCTGCCGATGGGCCTGGCCGCTCTGGTCTTCGCCACGGTCGTGCCCAACCTGATCGCCAAGGTCGGCCCCGGCGGGACGTACCTGATCGGCGCGCTCACCCAGATCGCCGGCGCCGCCGTCCTGATCACCGGCCCGTCCAGCACCGCGGTCGCGATCATCGCCCTGACCGTCATCGGGGCCGGTCTGCCCACCTGCTTCGTCCCGCTCTACGGGATCGGCACCGCGCACGTCCGCCCGGAGGAGTCGGGCGTCGGCTCGGGCCTGCTGAACACCTTCAACGAGAGCGGCGCCGCCCTCGGCATCGCGGTGATCGGCACTGTCCTGGCCACCTCGTTGGACGGCGAGCTGGAGTCCGGCGCGGCCGCCCCGGACGCGATGACCATCGGCGTCGGCAACGGCTTCCTCGCCGTCGGGATCTGCGCCGCGCTCGCCGCCTGCATCGCCGTGGGCCTGCACCGATTGACCCGGCCCGCGCAGGTCGGGACCGAGACCACGGAGTCCTGACGACTCCTTTCCCCGGGCCGCCCCGGCCCCCGGAACGCTCGACCGAACCCCCGTCGGTCGGGCGTTCCGCGTTTCGGAATGCCGAGCGCCGGGCCACGGCCCGTCGCTCCATATCCATAGCGGCCGTGAGCACCTGCGCCAGGCCGCCGGGCACGCGGGTGAGCTACACGGCTCTCGTCGAGCTGCTCGGCGCGGACCGGAATCGCTTACGGGGCGTCCTGGCTGCTTCACGCGCGTCGTCGTTCTCGGGTTGCGGACTGGGTTCGCGCTGGAGACCCGGTCGGGCTCGGCGGATCCAGGGGATCCAGCGGTCGGCGGGCGGTCCGTGTTTCCATGGGGGTGTGCCCCTGTACATCGGCACCTCGGGCTGGCAGTACGACGACTGGCGTGGCGGGCTGTACGCGCCGGGGACGCCGCGGCGGCTGTGGCTGGAGGAGTACGCCCAGCGGTTCGCCACGGTGGAGAACAACAACGCCTTCTACCGGCTGCCGGCGGCCGAGACGTTCACCGCCTGGCGGGAGCGGACCCCGGACGGGTTCGTGATGGCGGTCAAGGCGAGCCGCTACCTGACGCACATCAAGCGGCTGCACGACCCGGAGGAGCCGGTGCGGCGGCTTCTGTCGGCCGCCGCCGGGCTGGGCCCGCGGCTCGGACCGGTGCTGCTCCAGCTCCCGCCCACCCTGAGGGCGGATGCCGATGTCCTCGACGGCTGTCTGGGCTGTTTCCCGGCCGGGCTGAGAGTGGCCGTCGAACCCCGGCACGATTCGTGGTGGGTGCCGGAGATCCGGGCGGTGCTCGAACGGCGCGGCGCCGCCCTCTGCTGGGCGGACCGGCGGGGCCGACCGGTCACTCCGCTGTGGCGGACCGCCGACTGGGGCTACCTGCGTTTCCACGCCGGTCTGGCGCAGCCGCCGCCCCGGTACGGTCGGCGGTCGCTGGCCACCTGGATGGGCAGGGTCGCCGAGGCCTGGTCGGACGAGGCCGACGTGTACGCGTACTTCAACAACGACCCCGGCGGTGCGGCGCCCCTGGACGCCGTCGCGTTCGCCCGAGCGGCCGTCACGGCCGGCCGGACGGTAGCCGCGCCCGGTGGAGGGTGATCCCGGGCGGGGGCGGGGTGTTGCGGGTTGGTTCGGGGCGCACCTAGCGTGAGTGACGGCGGTGATCCGTTCACGCGGGAGGGGCGGTTTTGATGGTGCGTCATGTCAGGAACGGTGTACGGGCGGTGCTGGCGGCCGGCTTGCTCGTCGCCGGCGCGCTCGTCGGTGCGGCGCCGGCGGGGGCGGCGGCGGGGCCGACGGCCCTTCCCGCGTCCGAGTACACGCTCAGTGCGGACTATCACCGGTTCGACGCGCTCGACTCGGCGCTCGTCTCGACGCTGGGGACCTCGGCGGTGCACACGGTGATGGAGCACGCGAACCACGACCGGCAGGCGTTGCCCTCGTCCTTCTCCGTCGACGGCCTGTCCGGCGGCTTCCGGTTCGATGACGGGGACAACTCGGACTGCCAGAGTTTCCCGCAGGGCATCACGACGAGCCGGGACGCCGTGGGGACCGCCGACAGCGGCAACTACGACGGCCATCAGCTCGTGCTGGTGAGCTGGTACACCAAGGACGGCTGCGACGGCGCCCAGCAGCGCAGCCGGATCACGCTCGTCGACTGGGACGCCACGTACCCCAACGCGTACCGCAAGATCCTGCTGGTGGAGCCGACCGGCACCACCGCGGCGCCGGACTTCAAGGACATCCCGATTCACGCGGGCGGCGTGTCCTGGTACGGCAACTACCTGTACGTCGCCGACACCGGGCACGGCATGCGCGTCTTCGACATGCGCAAGATCCTCAACACCGATCCCGGCGGGACCGCCGACCAGATCGGCCGTCAGTCGTCGACCGTCTACCACGCCCACAACTACGCCTACGTGCTGCCCCAGGTCGGCACGATCACGTCGCGGACGACCTCCGGCACCGACCTGGCGTGGTCGTCGATCTCCCTCGACCGGGTCAGCGGGTCGATCGTGATGGCGGAGTACACCTGCCAGTCGGGCTGCACCGGGTATCCCAACCGGCCGCCGAGGGCGGTCCGCTTCCCGTTCGTGTCCGGGGGAACGACGTTCGCCGCGACGACGACCGCCAGTCAGGCGCTCCAGCTGCCCTGGTACAACCTCAACGGCGTGGCCTCCCACAACGGCCGATGGTGGTTCAACTCCTCGGGGCAGAAGAAGCTCTACTACTGGACCCCGACCGCCGGCCCCGCCACCTTCGCCTGGGTGAGCGGCGGCGAGAGCCTCTCCTACTGGGAGGACTCCACCAATCCCGACCTGCTGTGGTCGCTCCAGGAGACCACGGGCGGGCGCAACGTCTTCGCGGTCACCCAGGCCACGTACGGCGGCGGCTGAGCACCGGACCGCGGTCCGCGGTCCACGACGCCGCCGTGCAACCAAGTGTGCTCCGCACCGTCGGCGGCCCGGAGCGTTCGGGTGGTCTCGGACCGCCGACGGAACGAGATCGCGGTGTCCTTGGCGACCGTCCGCCCTCGCGTGGCGCATGAGTGGACGAGGCGCTTCGGCGCCTGGTCCCTGTCCTCGAGGTGCGGAGTGTTCATGTCGCCGCTGTCCGTGGTCCGTCGTCCGGTCGTCGTCCTGCTGCTTCCCCTGCTCGCTCTCGTCACCGTTCTCCTCGGCGCCAAGGAGTCGTCGGCCGGGGTGCCGTTCCCCGCCGTGGCCCAGGAGGGGGCCCGCGCCGAGGCGGTGGACTGGGACGCGCTGGCCCGCTGCGAGAGCGGGGGACGGTGGAACGCCGACACCGGGAACGGCTACTACGGGGGGTTGCAGTTCAACGCGGCGACCTGGCGTTCCAACGGCGGCCTCGCCTACGCCGCCCGCCCGGACCTCGCGACCCGCGAACAGCAGATCGCCGTGGCCGAGCACCTCGCCGCGAGCCGCGGCCTGGCTCCGTGGCCGGCCTGCGGAGCCCGGGCCGGCCACGGCGGCGTCCGTTCGGGCAGTGACGCCGGCACCCCCACCCGCAGCCACCGCCCCGCGTCTGCCCGGTCGCACGCCCCCGCCGCGCTCGCGCCGCGGAGCGACCGCACCGACCACACCGACCGCAGCGACAGCAGCGAGGGCAGCGACGGCACCGGACGCACCGACTCGGCGGACGCCTCCGCGAGCGTCGACGCCGCCGCTGCCGCCGCTACGGACGGAACCGCCGCAGACGCAGTCGGCGCGGGCGGAGCCGCCGGGGACAGCTGGACCGTGCGTCCCGGCGACACCCTCGGGGGCATCGCCCAGGAGCTCGGTACCCCGGGCAGCTGGCCGGCCCTCTACGCCCTCAACGAGGACACCATCGGCGGCGACCCCGACCTGATCCTGCCCGGCGAGGTCCTGGCCCTGCGCTGACCCACGCGCACGGGCGCCCCGAGGTCGCGGCCGGCTGCGGTCCGTATCGACGTCCCCCTGTGACCTTCTGGCGCGCGCCCCCCGTTGCGGCGGCCCGTCCGGTGATCCACCGCGCCCGTCGGCCTCCCACCAACCGCAACCACAGCGCCGACGACGCCCCCGCGACAGGCGCGGTCGGTCGCCCTGCGGTGATCGGCAGCCTTCAGCCCTGGTGCGCGATCTCCGTGTCACCGTCACCGCCGTTTCTGCTCGGCTTGGCGGGCATGTCATCATGTGATGACATCGTCCGATGACATCACTCGATGACAGCGTCGGACCCTTCGATCTCTGACAAGGGGGCGCGTCCATGGAGACCCCGGCGGGGCCGTCCGAGCGGCGGAAGCGGGCCCTGGTGCCCGTCCTGGTGTTCCTCAGTGCCGTCGTGGCGGTGATCAGCAGCCTCGGGGCGCCGATGATCCCGACCATCGCGGCCATCGACCACGTGTCGCTCGCCGAGGCGCAGTGGTCGCTGACCATCACCATGCTGGTCGGGGCGGTCGCCACGCCGGTGCTCGGGCGGCTGGGCGACGGACCGGCCCGGCGTACGGTCACGCTGACCGCCGCCGCCATGGTGGTGGTCGGCAGCGTGCTGGCCGCCCTGCCGCTCGGCTTCGGCTCGCTGATCGCCGGGCGGGCGCTGCAAGGCGTCGGGGTCGGACTCACCCCGCTGGCCATCGCCACCGCGCGGGACGCCCTGCCCGCCGCGGCCTCCCGCTCGGCGGTCGCGCTGCTCTCCATCACCACCGTCGCCGGGGTCGGCCTCGGCTACCCGGTCACCGGGCTGATCGCCCAGTCCTTCGGCATCCACGCGGCCTTCTGGTTCGGCGCCGTGATCAGCGCGTTGGCGCTGGCACTGGCCGCCCTGGTGCTGCCCCCGGCCGGACACCGCGAGCGGCGCCCGCTGGACGCGCTCGGCGCGGTGCTGCTCGGGCTGGCACTGGTCGGACTGCTGCTGGTGCTCACCGAGGGCGAGGACTGGGGCTGGGGCAGCACCCGGCTGTGGACGGTCGCCGGCGTCTCGCTGCTCCTGCTGGTCGGGTGGGTCAGGCACGAGCTGCGTACCGCCCACCCGCTGGTGGAGCTGCGGAGTCTGACCAACCCGGTGGTGCTGACCGCGGACGTGGCCGGGCTGGTCGCGGGCGTCGGGATGTACCTGCTGATGTCCCTGGTGATCCGCTTCGTCCAGACGCCGACCAGCACCGGCTACGGCCTGGGGGCCTCGGTCGTGGTGGCCGGTCTGGTGCTGCTGCCGTTCTCGGCGGTCAGCCTGCTGTCCAGCAAGGTCGTCCCGGTCCTCGCCCGGCGCACCTCGTCCGCCCTGGTCCTGCCGCTGGGCTGCGCGGTGTCGCTGGCCTCGATGCTGTTCTTCCTGTTCGCCCGCACCCACCTGTGGCAGCTCCTGGTGGTGATGGGGCTCGCCGGACTCGGCGTCGGCTGCACCTTCGCCGTGATGCCGGGCCTGATCGTCAACGCGGTGGCCGCCGACGAGGTCGGCAGCGCGGTCAGCTTCAACCAGCTGCTGCGCACCGTCGGCTACTCCACCGGCAGTGCGCTCTGCGGCGCCGTGCTCCAGGCGCACACCGCGCCGGGGCAACTGCTGCCCGCGAACAGCGGCTACCGGGACGCGGCGCTGATCGGCTGCGCCGTGTGGGTGGTGATCGGCCTGACTACGATCGTCCTGCCGCGGCTCAGTGCCGCGACCGCCGCCCGGAGGGGTCCGCGCGTGGACGAGGAGCTGATGGTGGAAGAGAGCATCGCCGACGGCGTGACCGGCGAGGGCGACGTGCCCGTGCTGCGGACCGGGGCCGAGCGGTGACCGAGGCGGCCACCGGGGCCGACGGAGCCGCGGTCGCGGACGACGGACGGCCGGAGCCCGCGACCCCCCGGCGCCGGGACGCCGCCCGCAGCCGGGAGCTGCTGCTCCGGGCGGCGGCGGAGCTCTTCGCCGACCGCGGATTCGACCGCACCACCATCCGGGAGATCGGCGAACGGGCCGGGGTGGACCCGGCGTTGATCGCCCGCTACTTCGGCGGCAAGACCCAGCTCTACCTGGCCACCACGCGCCTGGAGCTGGGCGACTCGGCGCCGGCCGACCTGCTGGACGAGGAGCGCCTGCGCACCCTGGTGGAGCGGGTCACGCGGCGCGGACCCGGGCCCTCCTTCCAGGCCGCGGTCCTGCCGGGCGACAACACCGAGGTCCAGCAGGCCGCCCGCACCTACCTCCACGAGCGGCTGGTCGAACCGCTGTACCAGCGCTTCGCCGCCGAGCAGGTGGACCGCCCGCGGCTGCGTGCCGAGATCGCCACGGCGGCCTTCGCCGGGATCATCCTGGCCCGCTCCGGAGGAGCCTTCGCCGAACTGGCCGAGGCCGGTCCGGAGGAACTGCTCCCCCTCCTGCACGACCTACTGGCCGCCAGCCGCCCGACGACCTGACCACCTGGCGACCTGGCCCCCTGACCACCTGACCACCTGACCACCTGACCGTCTGACGGGCGACGGCCTGGCGGGCGACGACCGGTCGAGGCGCACCGCCTCACCGGCGCCGTCACTCCGCCAGGACGCCTATCTCATGGACGGCGTTGCGGTCGCCGGCGAGCGGCTGCACGCGCCCGGCCGAGTCGGTGGCCCGGCAGCGGACGCGGTGCGGGCCCGGGGCGAGGTCGCATCGGAGCCGGAAGCGCTGCCAGCTGGGGTGCGGCCCGCGCCGCTCCAGCTCGGCGGGCTGCCAGTCGGCGTCGTCCACCGCGATCTCGACGGCCGTCACCTCGGTCGCGCTCCAGGCGTAGCCCGCCAGTTCGCAGGCTCCGGCCGGGACGGACCGGCCGTCGCGCGGGGTGAGCAACTTGCTGCCGACGTCCTTCTCCCGGACCGGCCGGGCCTCGCCCCCGCCGGGCGGCACACGGGTGTACAGCCGGGTGGTGAACAGGTGGTCGGGGCGCTCGGCGGCCAGCACGATCCGGGTCAGCCACTTGACCGAGTTGGTGCCGAACATCCGGGGCGCCACCGCCCGTACCGGGTACCCGTGGTCGGGGCGCAGCGGTTCGCCGTTCATGCCGTGCGCGAGGACGACCTCGGCGCCCGCCTGGTCGAGGGGCAGGTCCTTGAGGTACGTCAGACCGCCCTCCCCCGCGAAGTCACCGCGGTCGGCGCCCTCCAGCCAGACGTGCCGGGCCTCCGGGCGCGGGCCGGCCAGCGCCAGCACGGCTGCGAGCGGGGCCCCGGCCCACTCCACGTTGGTGACGGCACGGGTCGGTACGTGGGGGCGCAGCGGACTGCCGAAGCACTCGTGGACGGCGGTGAAACGGGTCTGCGGCAGGTCGAGGAGGGCCGGGAAGTCCAGCCGGAGGGGCCGCTCCACCGCGCCCTCGACGGTGAGCGTCCAGGTGTCCCGGTCGAGCCGCGGCGCCGGGCCGAGGTGGTTGCGGATGAACACCTCCTCGACCGGTGTGATGAAGAGGTCGGGTGTCTCCGGATCGGTCCTGATCATGCGTCATTCCCCCGTACGGCGATCATTGTTGCCGGGATCGACGGTACAAGGAGCGACTGACAACGGAGGGCGGCCGAGGCGGGGGAGGCGGCCGGCCCGGCGGAGTCGCAGTCCCCGACCCGGGCACCCAGCAGATCACCGGTCCGGGCCCCCAGCAGATCACCGGTCCGGCCGTCGACAGACCACCGATCAGACCCGGGAGGCCCGGGAGGCCCGCGCCGCCGCCATCAGCTCCGCCACCGTCGCCGCCTTGTGCTCCGAGTAGGCGAGCAGTCGGCCGGTGGCCCCGGCGGCGTCCCGCTTGGCCCGGGCGTACTGGGCGGCCGCCTCCGGGTGGGCCCGGAGGTGGTGGCGGAACAGCAGGTTGTCGGCCCACAAGCGGCCGCGCAGCCCGACCACGTGGACGTTGGCCGGCTGCCCCGATCGCCGCCGCAGGTACTCGCGGCCGGGGACGGAGGTCGAGCCGATGTGCTCGACCTCCGCGTAGCGGTCCACTCCCCGCAGCCCGGTGGTCAACTGCTCGACCAGAGCCCGGCCCAGGACCGCCCAGGCCGGGTCGTAGGGGACGATGTGGACCGGTTCGTCGAGGTCGGGCGTCATTTTGGACATGCCCGGGAGAGTAACGGGCGGGGCCGGAGGTCCGGTCCCTTCGGGGCGGCCGGCCAAGCCCCCCGAGCCGAACCGCCCGGCCCGGCCCGGGGAGCCCGGCCCGGCTCGGACCGCCCGGCCCGGCCCGGGGAGCCCGACGGCCCCGGCTGCGCGCGCAGCCGGGGCCGGTGGGGGTGGCCGCCGCGGGGGCGGCCGGTGGGGCTCAGCGCACCGCCTCGGTGGCGGGCCGGGCCGGGTCGGGGGATCGGGCGGGGTCTCCGGTCTCGGCAGGCCCGGCCGCCCCGGCCGCGGTCCCCTCGCCCTGCTCCGGCTTGCGGCGCATCAGGACCAGGGTGAGCGCCGCGGCCGCCAGGACGGCGGCGCCGCCGGCCGTGAAGGTGGTCGAGGTCGCGGTGTTGAAGGCCTCGCGGGCGGCGTTCGCCAGGGCGCCGTCGCCGGTGGCGGCGGAGAGGACGAGCGCGTCGGTGACGGCGTGCCGGGCCGGGGCGGGGGCGCCGGACGGCATCGCGCCGGTGTAGGTGCTGGACAGCACGGTGCCGAGGACGGCCACGCCGAGCGCGGCGCCGGACTGCTGGATGGTGTCGTTGAGCGCGGAGCCGACGCCCGCGTGCTCGCCGGGGATCGCGCTCATCAGCGCGTTGGCGGCGGCCGGCATGCCGAGGCCGGATCCGATGCCCAGCACGAGCATGGCCAGGGCGACCTTGGTGAAGCCGTCGCCGACCGAGAGGGTGGCCAGCAGGCCGAAGCCGCCCGCGATGATCACCATGCCGATGGAGGTCAGGACCCGCGGCTGGAGCTTCTTGCCGAGCGCGGCGCCGATCGCGTTGAAGGCGAGCGAGGCGACGGCCAGCGGGATGAAGGCCAGGCCGGTGTCGGTGGGCGAGAACTCCAGCACGAACTGCAGGTACTGGGTGAGCACCAGCATCAGGCCGCCGGTGGCGAAGGTCAGCAGCACCAGCGAGAAGCTGGCGCCGGTGAAGACCCGGTTGCGGAACAGCTTGAGGGGCACCATCGGCGAGTCGGTGCGGACCTGCCGGACGCCGAAGCCGATCAGCGCGACCACCGCGACGGCCAGCGCGCCGAGGGTGCCGGCGTCGGTGAAGCCGTCCCGGGGCAGCACGATGATCGACCAGACCAGGGCCGTCATGCCGACCATGGAGAGCAGCATGCCGAGCAGGTCGGGCCGGCGCCACGGCCCCTTGGACTCCGGCATCAGCACGGCCGCCGCGACGATCGCCACCGCCGCCACCGGCACGTTGATGAGGAAGACGGCGCCCCACCAGAAGTGCGCGATCAGCGCGCCGCCGAGCACCGGACCGCCCACCAGGCCGACCATGGCCACCGCGCTCCAGGCGGCGATCGCCTTGGGCCGCTCCTCGCCGTCGAAGACGGTGATCAGGATGGAGAGCGTGCTGGGCATGACCAGGGCCCCGCCGACGCCCATCAGGACGCGTCCGGCGATCAGTTGGCCGGGGCTGGCGGCTACGGCCGCGACCAGCGAGGCGGCGCCGAACAGGGCCAGGCCGATGATCATCACCTTCCGCCGCCCGAAGCGGTCGGAGAGGCTGCCCGAGGTCAGCAGCAGCCCGGCGAAGACCAGGATGTACGAGTCGATGATCCACTGGATGTCCTGCGCCCCGGCCTTGAGGTCCTGCGCGATCGGCGGGATGGACACCGTCAGGACCATGTTGTCGATCACCAGCACCAGGCTGCTGAGACAGAGCACGACCAGGATGAGCCAGCGACGCGGGTGACGATCCACCACCGCGATTCCCCCTTCGGTTTCATGGCGCGCCGGCCGGAGCCGCGCGGATGTCGGAGCGGCGCACACCGTCCCCCGTCCCCGGTCGAACGGTGTGCGCCACGCCGAACACTGTACGGCGACCGCACAGTGTTCGCAACGCCGTACGTCGTGCGCCAGATCGCACGCCGTTCGCCATGCCGTACGGTGTGCGGAGGGGCCCCTATGCTGGACGGGCCGCCCGCCACCAGGGAGCAAGAGCACAAGAGGAAGGACAGCCGGATGACGGCCAAGTCGGAGGACACCCCGCCGGAGCCCCGCACCGGTGCGCTGCCGGGCATCCCCTCGCCGTGGAACCGCCCCCGGCGCGGCCGGACGCAGCCGGCCCTCAGCCGGGACCAGATCGTCGCGGAGGCGTTCGCGCTGCTGGACGCGGAGGGCATCGAGGCGCTGAGCATGCGAAAGCTCGGCGCCCGGCTCAACGCCGGCGCGACCTCGCTGTACACCCACGTCGCCAACAAGGAGGAACTGCTCGCCCTGGTGGTCGACCAGGTCTTCGGGGAGCTCCCGCTACCGGTGGCCGAGGGCGCCGAGGACCCGAAGGTCTGGCGCGCCGCGGTCCTCGAGTGCACCGAGGGCATGCGCGCGGCCATCAACCGCCACCCCTGGATGGTGTCGGTGCTCGGTGACGTCGGGATGGTCTACCTGGGCCCCAACTGGATGGGGATCTCCGAGGCCCTGCTGGCCGTGATGGAGACGGCCGGCTTCGACCTCGCCGAGGCCAACGACGTGATGAACGCGGTCATGGGCTACACCATCGGAACGGCCTGCGTGGAGGCCGCCTGGCTGAGCGCGCTGGCCAAGACCAGCCGCAGCGAGCAGGAGGTCATGGACCAGTTGCTGCCCACCGTCGTGGCCGCCACCAAGGCCTTCCCTCGACTGCACCGGCTCTACACCACCCAGGTGCCGAAGGAGATCGCCGCCGGACGGGACGACGGCTTCGTCCGCGGCATCACGGTGATCCTGGACGGCATCGAAGCGACCCGGGCGGCACGCCGGGACGGCTGAACCCGGGCGGAGACGCACCCGGGGCCGCAGGCGCGACCCGGGCGCTCAGCCCATCGACTTCGCCCCGTCCAGCGCCTCCCGGATGATGTCCGCGTGCCCGGCGTGCTGCGCCGTCTCGGCGATCACGTGCAGCAGCACCCGGCGGGCCGACCAGCTCGCCCCCTGCTCGAACCAGGGCGCCGGCGGCAGCGGGTGGGCGAGGCCGAGGTCGGGCAGGCTGCGGACCAGCTCGTCGGTGTCGCGCGCGACCTCCCCGTAGGCGTCGAGCAGGCCGGCCAGCGTCTCGCCCTCCGTCATCCGGAACTGCGCCGCCCAGTCCCCGCCGCCGCTGCGCATCGCCTCCGCGCCGCCAACGATGAACCGGGCCCAGCGCGCCTCGACCGCGGCCACGTGCTTGATCAGGCCGCCCAGGCACAGCTCGCTGACCGTGGTGCGCCGGGCCGCCTGCTCGTCGGTGAGGTCCCGGAGGGTGCGGCGCAGCAGGTCGCGGTGCTTGTCCAGGGTCTCGACGAACTCCTCGCGCTCGCCCATCAGACGTCCGCGGTCGGCGGCTGGTCCCCCACCGTCCGGCCCAGGTCGATCAGTCCGAAGGCCGCACCCTGCTGGTCGCCGACCGCCGCGAAGCGGCCGAACGGGCTGTCCATCGGCCCGAAGTACACCGTGCCGCCGCGCTCCGTCAGCCGCTCGATCGCGGCGTCGGCGTCGTCCACGGCGAAGTAGACGCTCACGTACGAGGGCGCCTCGGGCGGCAGGACGTCGCCCTCCGCCCCCATCCGGCCGAGCACCGGCCGCTCGCCGACCTGGAACATCCGGTAGTCGATCTGCTCGGAGTCCATCCGCTTGACGCCGTACGGGAAGACCGCGGGGAAGAAGGCGTCGGCCTTCGCCGGCTCGCGGGTGACGATCTCGGCCCAGCTGTACGCGCCGGGCTCGCCCTGCTTCTCGAAGCCCTCGTGGACCCCCGCCTGCCAGACGCCGAACACCACCCCGCCCGGATCCCTGGCGACCACCATCGTGCCGAAGTCACCGACGGTCATCGGGCCCATGACCACCTCCCCGCCGTTGGCGCGGATCCGCTCGGCGGTGGCGGCGGCGTCCGGCGAGGCGAGGTACAGGCACCAGGCGGACGGCGCCTGCGAGCCGGGCATCGGCGGCACGATCGCGGCGACCGCCTTGCCGTCCGAGTAGGCCTGGGTGTAGTTCCCGTACTCGGACGAGCTCTCGCCGAAGGTCCAGCCGAGAACGTGACCGTAGAAGGCCTTGGCACCCTCCAGGTCGCTGAACATCGCATCGGCCCAACAGGGTGTGCCCTCAGGTAGCGCAGCCATCTCTCAACCCTCGTCTGTGGCGATGTGGGCGCGCGCCGGGAGGCGTGCGCGACCCCCGACTCGCCAGCCTAGTCACGACGCGGCGCACCCGCGCGGGCTGACCGCACGGGTGCGCCGGGGTACCGAGGGAGGCGAGATGCCGGGACACCGAGCTGCCGAGACTGCCGGGCTGCCGAGGTTGCCGGGCTGGAGGCTGCCGGGCAGCCGGGCAGCCGGGCAGCCGGGCAGCCGGGCAGCCGGGTCAGTTCACCGGAGCAGCCGCCCCGCTCGGCCGCGGCCGCAGCGAGGCCGTCCCGAGGCCGGTCGGGCCGCTCGGGATCACGGGCGCCGCCCGGGTCACCGGAGCCGCACCGGCTGCCGCCGCCCGGGACCGGACCGAACCGACGAGGTCCCGCTCGGCGCCGAAGTGCCGCTCCAGGTCCTCCGGACGGTAGCGCCGGCAGGCCTCGTGCCAGTTCAGCACGCCCGCGAGCCAGTTCTCCAGTTCCCGGACGTACCCGCCGAGCAGCTCACGGGCGGTCGCGTCCAGCCCGAAGTCCTCGTACAGCACGGGGAGTTCGTTCTGCGCGACGTGCTGGAACTGCTCCAGCCGGGAGTGCATCAGGTCATCGACGATCCGGACCGCCGACGGGTAGTCGCAGGCGAAGAAGTTCTGCACCACCAGCACGAGGTTGTGCAGCTCGCCCTCGTACTCGATCTCCTTCTGGTAGGAGAAGAGGTCGTTGATCATGCAGGCGTAGTCCGAGGCGGAGTTCTCCAGCGCGCGCATCGAGCCGTGCCGGTACACCTCCTCCGGCACGCTCTTCCCGTGCGACAGTCGGCTGAGGCTCATGGTCAGGTCGGAGCCGAAGGTGGCGCGGCGCATCTCCAGGTAGTCGACCGGGTCCGGGATCCGGTTCTGGATCTGGTTGCTGAGCTCCCAGATCCAGCTGTCCGTCATCACCTCGATCGACTCGCGCAGCTTGCCCCGGGCCTCGACGGTCATCGGTCCGACGGTCCGCTCCCAGATGTCGGCGAGGCCGCGCTCCAGCGGGTTGGCCGGCTCGGGAGTCGGGGTGCCGTCCAGCGGCATGAACAGCGGCAGCCGGGCGTTGGCCGCCTTGGCCCCGGCCAGGTCCCGGGCGCGCCCGAAGACCACCGGGTAGTAGTCGTCCGCCCAGGTGCCCCAGGCCAACCAGGCGGAGGCGATGTCGAGTTCGTCGGCGGTGGCATCGGGGAAGATGCCGGCGGCGCAGAGCGGGAGGTCGTAGTCGCGCATCGACTCGGCGTCCCAGATCCCGGTGCCGGGGATGCCCGCGTGCTCGGAGAGCAGGCCGACCCGCTCGGCCCAGTCGACCACCCGGTCCCGGGCGCCGTCCAGGTGCGGGCTCAGCGAGAGGCCGAACGGCAGCTTGAACTCGGGCAGCCTGGAAGGTCCGACGGGCTGAAAGGGGACGTGGCCGTGCGAGCGCGCCCGCCGTACGGCCGGTCCGGCGGCGGACGCCGGAGCCGCAGCGGCCTTCTCCCCCGCCGCACCGCTGTTCACCGCGGCACTGTTCGCCGCACCGTTGCGCAGGATGTCCAGCGCCGAGGTGCCGATGCCGCCGATCGCGTACCGGTCCCACCAGTTGCCGGCGGCGGGCAGCCCCGGCAGCCCCGCCCCGGCTCCGGACGCCCCGGCTCCGGACGCCCCGGCCGACCCGGACAACCCGGCCGGCCCGCCGCCCGCCCCGGGCACCACCGGCCCGGCCGAACCCGCCGCCGCGCCACCGCCGTTCATGTACCGACTGGAACGCATGTGCCACTCGTGCCCGCCCGACTGCCAGTCCTGCAGGCCCTTGACGTACGCCATCACCCGGGCGCGGCCCTCCGGCCCGAGCCCCGTCTCCGCGAACAGCACCGGCAGTTCGGTGAACACGGTGTTCTCGAACTGCTGGAGCCGCGAGGTGAGCAGGTCGTTGACCGCGTCGGCGGCCTCCTGGGTGGAGCACTCCAGGAAGCGCTCCAGCACCAGGATGCCGTTGCTCAGCTCGCCCTCGTCCTCGACCTCGCGCTGGTACGAGAAGATGTCGTTGCGCAGGTGCACCCCGTCGGAGAAGGCGTCCATCAGCACCCGCAGCGCGCGCGAGCCCGAAACCTCCTTGGGCACCTCGGCGTCGGCCGCGTACTCGACCAGTTGCGCGGACCACGGCGCACCGCCGACCTTGCGGCGCATCTCGATGTACTCGACCGGGTTGGCCACCCGGCCGGCGTTGATGTTGGCGAGTTCCCACAGCGATTCGTCGAGCAGGTTGCGGGTGCTCTCGGCGAACCGGATCCGCCAGTCCTCGCCCATCGCCGGGACGGTGCGCCGCCACAGGTCGGCCAGCCCCGCCTCGACCGGGTTCTCCGGCTCGGGCATCGGGGTGCCCGGGTGCGGCGGCATGAACAGCGGCAGCCGGTCGAGGTGCGCCTTGCCGGCCTCGCGGTCGTTGGTGCGCTTGTACATGTCGAGGAAGTGGTCGTCGAAGAAGAAGACCCACACGTACCAGTCGGTCACCAGCGACAGCGCCTCGGCGGAGGCGTCGGGATGGGTGTAGGCGCAGAGCAGTCCGTAGTCGTGGGCCTCCAGATCGGCCTGGTCCCAGATGCCCGATCCCTCCAGCATTCCCATCTCCCGGGCCCAGCCGGTGGAGTGGGCCCGCGCCTCGTCCAGATGGGGATTGAGCCGTGCCGGGTGCGGCACGTAGAAGGACGGCAGTTCGAACGGCTGGGTCACGGCGGGCGAGCCTTTCTGGACGCGTCTGGTGGTCCAAGGATGACGTGCCGTCAGGTCGCCACACCGGCACAACAGGAACAGTCATATGAGATGACCCACCCGCTCGAACCCTCACTCGAACTACCGCCCGAGCGCTCGGCCGCAGCCGACTCCGGCACGCGAAACCCCGCTTCCCACCATCGGTTTCCGTCCTCCTCCACCCCGCCACAACCACCCGCGCGGCCGAGCGCGCACCATCGGCCGCACACCCCTTCCCGAGCTCCGGCGCACGCCGACCACACCTCAACCGCCAATGCCGGCAGCCCCGTAGAGCGGCGGACAAAAATTCTCCCGAGTTCCCTCCGAAAGGCCCCCAATAACCGTTCCGCCAACGAACAATGCGCGCCCGACAAGGCCGATAACACCAAGACTTGCCCGAATACGGCGTGTTGACGATGTCCACTCCGGCCGGTTTCGACCAGACTGGGCGCGACCCGACGGCAACTCCGAGGAGGGCACACCCATGAACGTCACCGTCCGGCTCGCCCAGCAGCCCGAGGCCGACGAACTGCTCGGACGAAGTGCGCTCGCCGCGCTCGTCGGCATGCTGTTGGACCAACAGGTCCCGATGGAATGGGCGTTCACCGGCCCGCTGATCATCGCCCAGCGCCTCGGCCGCAAAGACCTCGACGCCCACGAGATCGCCACCTACAACCCGGAGGAATTCGTCGCGCTCCTCTCAGCCAAGCCGGCCGTCCACCGCTATCCGGCCGCGATGGCCAAACGGGTGCAGCAGCTGTGCCAGTTCCTCGTCGCGCAGTACGACGGCGACGCCGCCGCGCTGTGGAAGGACGCCCGCTCCGGCAAGGAGCTGCTCAGCCGCCTCAACGCCCTCCCCGGGTTCGGCAAGCAGAAGTCGCAGATCTTCCTGGCCCTGCTCGGCAAGCAGTACGGCGTCCGGCCGGAGAGCTGGCGCGAGGCCGCCGGCGTGTACGGCGAAGAGGGTTCGCACCGCTCCGTCGCCGACATCACCGGCCCGGAATCACTGGCTCTGGTACGGGAGTTCAAGCAGGAGATGAAGCGCGCCGCGAAGGAGGCCAAGGCCGCCGCGAAGCCGCGCACCACGGGCCGGGCGTCCACCGAGGTCGTCACCGGCGCCCGTTGAACCGACGGGCAGCGCAGCGCGCCGACGTCACACCCATCGGGCCGGCGGGCCGGAAAACCGGTTGCCGCGCCGAGCGCCGTCCGGCGACGCTTCCGGCATGACCCAACCCGTTCCTGCCGCCACCCCGGGCGTGTCCGCGCTCTTCGCCTCCGACGGCCGCCTGATCAGCGTTCCCCGCAAGGCGGCCCGCCGGGAGCAGCTGCTGGCCCACCTCGCGCAGACCCTGTTCGAGCCGGACCGCAGCTACACCGAGGCGGAGGTCAACGACGCGCTGCGCACCGTGCACGACGACGCCCCGGCCCTGCGCCGCTACCTGGTCGAGTCCGGGCACCTGGCACGCCCCAAGGACGGCAGCAGCTACCGGCGGGCCGGGATCCTCCGGTAGTCGTAGCAGCCGCGGATCCGCCGGACGAAGTACCGCCCGTGGCTGTCCGCCGCCATCAGCTCCCGGTGCACCCTCGCCGGGACGTCCGCGTACCGGTACACCTGCCCGCCGTGGAACTCCAGCTCCAGCACGCGCTGCGCCCGGTCGTAGCCGACCGAGCGCAGCACCGAGGAGACCACCGCCGTCCGGTCCATGGTCATCCCAGTGTGCGCCGATGGCCCCGGCCGCGCAGTGCGACCGGGGCCCTCGCAGGAGCCGGGCGTCCCGGGGACGGACGCCGTCAGACCAGGACGGACTCCCGCTCCGCCACCGCGTCCTCGGTGGCCGCGGCCCCCGCCGCCCGCTTCCGCGGCAGCGCGAACATCAGCAGGAACACCGCCAGCAGCACCCCGGCGACCCACCACAGCGCGTGGGTGAACGCCCCGCCGAAGGCCGTCCCGACCGCGTCCGGCGCGACCACGTCGTCCATCGCCCCGAAGAAGGCCACCGAGACCAGCCCGAGCCCGAGTGCGTTGCCCACCTGCTGCACGGTGTTGATCAGGCCCGAGGCCGAACCGGCGTGCCGGCGCGGCACCTCGGACAGCACCGCGTCGGTGATCGGCGCGACGATCAGGCCCATCCCGAGGCCCATCACCACCAGCGGCAGCGCCATCTGCCAGGGCGCGATCGCCGTCCCGTAGCGGTCGGCCTCCCAGATGTAGGTGACCACGCCCGCCGCCATCACCAGCGCGCCGGCCTGGAGCACCTTCCGCCCGAACCGCGGCACCAGCTTCTGCACCGACAGCCCGGCCGCCGTGGAGACCGCGAGCGAGAACGGGATGCCGGTAGCGCCGGCCTTGAGCGGGCTCCAGCCCAGCCCGACCTGCATGTACAGCGTCCAGACCAGGAAGAAGATGCCGAGCGCCACCCCGAAGGCCAGCTGCACGCAGATCCCGGCCGCGAAGCTCTTCACCCCGAACAGCGACAGCTCCACCAACGGCGAGCCGTCCCGCCGGGTCTTGATCCGCTCGTACGCCACGAACAGCGCGAACACCGGCAGGCTCCCGGCCATCGACAGGTAGCCCCAGAGCGGCCAGCCGGCCTCCCGGCCGTGGGTCAGCGGGTAGATCAGCATCAGCAGGCCGAGGCTGGCCAGGGCCACGCCGACCAGGTCGAGCTTCAGCGCGTGCTCGGCCCTGGACTCGTCGATGAAGCGGCGGCCGAGCAGCAGCCCGGCGACCCCGACCGGCAGGTTGATCAGGAAGATCGGCCGCCAGGCCAGGTCCAGCAGGTCCCATTCGGTGAGCAGCGCGCCGATCATCGGACCGGAGACCGCGCCCAGCCCGACCACCGCGCCGAACATGCCGAAGACCTTGCCGCGCTCCTCCGCCGGGAAGGTCGCGTGGATGATCGACAGCACCTGCGGCACCATCAGCGCCGCCGTTCCGCCCTGCAGCAGCCGCATCGCGACCAGCATCTCCGGGCCGGAGGCGAGCCCGCACAGCGCGGAGGCCACGGTGAAGCCCCCGATCCCGAGCAGGAAAACCCGCTTGCGGCCGTGGATGTCGCCCAGCCGGCCGCCGGTGATCAGGCCGATCGCGAAGGCCAGCGCATAGCCCCCGGTGACCCACTGGACGGCGCTGAAGGAGGCGCCGGTGTCCTGCTGGATGCTCGGGATGGCGATGTTGACGATGGTCACGTCCACCAGGTCCATGAAGGAGGCGACCATCACGATCGCCAGCGCGATCCACCTCCGCCGGTCGGCTGCCGCCGTGGTCATTCCGTACTCCTCGCTCGTCTGCACGTCCACGACGGTACGGGGGATGTAGGTCAGGATCTGTCCCACTTGGTCGGGCATGCTGGACGGCATGAGCGAGCGAAGCGAGGCGGCCGCATGAGCGACACCCCGGCCCGGCTGCTGAACCTGTTGTCCCTGCTGCAGACCCCGCGCGAATGGCCCGGCAGCGAACTCGCCGAGCGGCTCGGCGTCAGCCCCCGCACCATCCGGCGCGACATCGACCGGTTGCGCGACCTCGGCTACCCGGTGCAGGCCACCATGGGCGCGGACGGCGGCTACCGGCTGGTCGCCGGCACCGCGATGCCGCCGCTGCTGCTGGACGACGACGAGGCGGTGGCCATTGCGGTCGGGCTCCGGGCGGCGGCCGGACACGCCGTGGTCGGCATCGAGGAGGCCTCGGTACGGGCCCTCGGCAAACTGCTCCAGGTGCTGCCGGGCCGGCTGCGGCACCGGGTGGGCACGCTGAACTCCGCCACCGTGCCGCTGCTCACCGGGGACGGCTCGACCGTCGATCCGGAGAACCTCACGGTGCTCGCCGGCGCCGTCACCAACCACGAGCGCCTGCGCTTCTCCTACCGGGCCCGGGACGGTGCACAGACCCGCCGCAACGTCGAGCCCGAGCGCCTCGTCTCGACCGGCCGCCGCTGGTACCTGATCGGCTACGACCTGGACCGCGAGGACTGGCGGCTGTTCCGGATCGACCGGCTGAGCGAGCCCTTCGCCACCGGCGCCCGGTTCGCCCCGCGCCCGCTCCCGGCGGAGGACGCCGCGATGTTCGTGGCCACCAGGCTGCGCGGCCAGGCGCCGACGCAGACCATGGTGGCCACCGTCCACCGGCCCGCCGCCGAGGTGGAGGGCTGGATGCCCTGGACCGGGGACTACACGATCGAACCGATCGACGAGCACAGCTGCCGCCTGCGCTCCCGGGCGGACTCCCTGATGTGGCTGGCGACCGGGCTGCTGCTGCTGGACTGCCCCTTCGAGGTGCACGAGCCGCCGGAGCTGCGCGACCACCTGCGCACGCTCGCCCGGCGGGCCGCGCAGGCGGCGGACGGGACCGCCCGGAGCGGGCCCGACCGGCCCCGGGCCGACCCGTCCTAAGCCGGGACCCCGTACTCGCCGGTGAGGACCGCGCGGGCCAGGGTGTGGAAGGTCAGGTGGAAGCCCACCTGGGCCGGCGGGGTGTCCGGGGTGACGTCCAGCTTCTCGACGTCCAGGGCGTGCACCGCGAACACGTACCGGTGCGGGGCGCCGGGCGGCGGGGCGGCGCCGTCGTACTGGTTGCCGGGGAAGTCGTTGCGGCCGTGGAAGGAGGCCGCGCCCGGCAGGCTCCCGTCCGAGGACCCGGCCCCGCGCGGCAGTTCGGTGGTGTCGGCGGGCAGGTTGAGTGCGAGCCAGTGCCACCAGCCGGAGCCGGTCGGGGCGTCCGGGTCGTAGCAGGTGACGGCGATGCTCCTGGTGGCCTCGGGCACGCCCGACCAGGCGAGGTGCGGCGACAGGTTGCCGCCGGAGTGGATGAACTCCTCGCCCAGCGTGGCGCCTTCGGTGAAGTCCCGGCTGCTCAGCGGGAAGGACGGCACCTGCGGCAGGAACTCGTACGGCAGCGGCGGACGAACACTCATGGGGGTCAGTCACCTCTCGACAGGCGGTCGACGGCCGCCAACCCGGCCGTCATCGATCACTGTAGTGGGGTGCACGTCCGATCCGTCGGGCCCTAGAGTCGACGTCATGGCCACCTCCTTCACCCGCCTGCTCGCGGATTCCCGCCGCGCCCTGGTCACCATGCTCGGCCTCCAGGCCGTCATCTGGTCCGTGCAGGTGGTGAACTGGCTGGACGACTACGGGCTGTCCCGGGAGTACGGTCTGCGCTCCCAGCGCGTCGACGACCTGCCGGAGATGTTCACCATGCCGTTCTTGCACGGGAGTTGGGAGCACATATCGAACAACTCCTGGCCGCTGTTCGTGCTCGGCTTCCTGGCCGCCTACCGGGGCATGCGCAGGTTCCTGCTGGCCAGCCTGGTGATCATGGTGTCCGGCGGGCTGCTGGTCTGGCTCCTGGAGCGCCCGGAGGCCGTGACGGTCGGCGCCAGCGGCATGGTCTACGGCTACCTCGGCTACGTGGTGCTGCGCGGGGTCCTCGACCGCAGGGTGCTGGACGCCGCGGTCGGCATCGCCGTCGCCGCGCTCTACTCCAGCCTGCTGATCGGGGTACTGCCGGTGACCCAGGGTGTCAGCTGGCTGGGCCACCTCGGCGGCCTGATCGGCGGCCTGGCCGCCGCCGTGCTGCTGCGCAACCCGCCGCAACCGGAGCCCGTGCCGACGGCCCCCGGCGCGACCGGCTCCCACGCGGCCCTGCTCCAGCAGTTGGACGACCTCGGCCTGTAGGCCACCCGGGAGCCCCGGTATAGACCATTCCCGACCCCTGCGGCTAGCGTGAACGGCGCACCCGCCCCCAGCTCCGGAGCCGCGCCGTGGAGTCGTCCGTCCTCGCCTTCGCCACCGACCTGCTCGACGAGGGCGCCGACACCTTCTTCGGCAACCTCACCGACCGCGCCGGAGTCGGCGGCGTCACCCTGGCCTCGGTCTACCACGAGGCCCGCGACGTCTTCCCGCACAACCCGCGCCGGGTGATCCGCTACCTGGAGCCCGGCGCCGCCTACTTCCGCCCCGACCCGGCCCGCTGGCGGGGCCGCCGCCTGACGCCCCTGCCCTCCACCGCGATCGGCGACCGGGACCCCTTCGCCGAGGCCGCCGCCGAGGCCGGCCGGCGGGGCATGAAACTGCACGCCTGGACGGTGTTCTGCCACAACGACCGGCTCGGCTTCCTCCACCCCGACTGCGCACCGGCCAACGCCTTCGGCGACCGCCACCTCACCGAACTCTGCCCGGCCGCCCCGGAGGTCCGCGACTACGCGCTGACCCTGGTCGACGAGCTGGCCCGGTACGGCGTGGACGCGATCCGCGCCGAGTCCCTGCACTTCCACGGCCTGCGCCACGGCCACCACCACGAGCGCTACTTCGAGGAGCTGGGCCCGACCGCCGAGGCCCTGCTCGGCGTCTGCTTCTGCCCGCACTGCCGTGCCGCCGCCACCGGCGCCGGAGTCCCCGCCGAGGAGGTCGCCGAAGCGGTGCGGGCCGAGCTGCGCCACCGGCTGGCCGACCAGCGGGCGGCTGCCGAACCCGCCGACCTGAGCGCCCTCGCCGACGGCGCCTTCGCCGCCTACGTGGACGCCTCCGCCGCCACCGTCACGGCGCTGGCCGCCGACCTCGCCGGGCGCGCCCGCGACCACGGCATGCGGCTGAGCTTCATGGACGGCGGCGGCCCCGGCAAGGGCTGGCTGTCCGGCATCGACCTGCCCGCCCTCGCGAAGGCCGTCGACCAGATCGAGACCCTCGGCTACGCGAGGACCCCGGAGGCCGTCCGGGAGAAGCTCGCCGCCTTCGCCCTGCACGGGGTCCGTCCGGACCGGATGGCGGTGATCCTGCGACCGATGGCCTCGGACTGCGACGGCCCGGAGAACCTCGCCGCCAAGCTCACCGTCCTGCGCGAACTCGGCGTCCCTGAGGTGGAGTTCTACCACTACGGGCTGATGAGGCTGTCCTCGCTCGACCGGATCGGCGCCGCCCTCACCGGCTGAGGGACCACCGCCGAGGGCGGCCGGCGGGGCCGGGGCCCACCGCCGCGCCGGTACGGCGGGGGCCGGGGCCGGACGCCGGCCGGAACCGGTGTCGGCCGGGACCGGCGTCGGCCGACGGGTCACCGCCGCCGCTTGGACGTCCCGAACAGGCTGCGCGAGATCTCCTGCCCGAGCTGCCTCCCGGCCGAGCGGGCGAAGGACTTCACGGTCGGATTGCTGAGCAGCGACCCCAGCAGCCCGCCCACGCCCTCCTTCTCCTTCGCCGCCTCCCGCCGGGGCGCGTGCCCCCGCCCCTCAGCGGGCCCGGAGGCACCCGACCCCGCGTCGGCCTGCCCCGCGTCGGCCGGCGGCGGCTCCGGCCGGGGCGCCCGCGCGGCCAGCTTCTCGTAGGCCGATTCGCGGTCGACCGCGTCCCGGTAGCGCGCCGTCAACGCCGAGACGTCCACGGCGGCCTGCAACGCCGCCGGCTCGATCGGCCCCATCAGCGACTGCGGTGCCCGCAGCCTGGTCACCGCCACCGGCGTAGGCGCGCCCTTCTCGGAGAGCACGGTCACCACCGCCTCGCCGGTGCCCAGCGAGGTGAGTACCGCGCCGAGGTCGTACGAGGAGCGCGGGAAGGTCGAGACGGTCGCCTTGAGCGCCTTGGCGTCGTCGGGGGTGAAGGCGCGCAGCGCGTGCTGCACCCGGTTGCCCAGCTGGGCGAGCACCTCGGAGGGGACGTCCTTCGGCGTCTGGGTCACGAAGAAGATGCCGACGCCCTTGGAGCGGATCAGCCGCACGGTCTGGGTGATCGCCTCCAGGAAGGCCTTGGACGCACCGCGGAACAGCAGGTGCGCCTCGTCGAAGAAGAAGACCAGCTTGGGCTTGTCCGGGTCCCCGACCTCTGGCAGTTCCTGGTAGAGGTCGGCGAGCAGCCACATCAGGAAGGTGGAGAACAGCCGCGGCCGGTCCTGGACGGCGGGCAGCTCCAGCACCGAGACGACGCCCCTGCCGTCCGGCGCGGTCCGCAGCAGTTCGGCGGTGTCGAACTCGGGTTCGCCGAAGAACGCCCCGGCGCCCTCGTTCTCGAGCACGGTGAGGGCCCGCAGGATCACCCCGGCGGTGGCCGCGGAGAGGCCGCCGATGGTCCGCAGCTCCTCCTTCCCCTCGGGCGAGGTGAGGAAGGCGATCACCGCGGTGAGGTCCTTGAGGTCGTACAGCTCCAGGCCCTTGCCGTCGGCGTAGTGGAACACCAGGCTGAGCGAGGCCTCCTGGGTCTCGTTCAGGTCCAGCACCTTGGCCAGCAGCAGCGGCCCGAAGCTGGTGACGGTGGCCCGGATGGGAATGCCGGTGCCCTGCCCGCCGAGCGCGTAGAACTCCGTGGGGCAGCCCTGCGGCGTCCACTGCTGGCCGACCTCGGCGGCGCGGGCGGCGGTGCGTTCGCTCGGCGCGCCGGGCGCGGCGACGCCGGAGACGTCCCCCTTGATGTCGGCGAGGAACACCGGCACGCCCTGGGCGGAGAGCTGTTCGGCGATCAGCTGGAGGGTCTTGGTCTTCCCGGTGCCGGTGGCCCCGGCGACCAGCCCGTGCCGGTTGAGCACCCCGATCGGGATGCGCACCGGGGCGTCCGGGTAGGCGGTGCCGTCCAGCAGCACCGCTCCGAGGTCGAGCGCCGGGCCGGTGAAGGCGTACCCGTCGGCGATCTCCCGGACGGTCGGCGGGGTGGGGGCGGAGGACATCGTGCACGCTCCTGGGCGGATCGGGACGCTTCGGATTCGGGTCACGGTCGGACCGGGATCCGATCGGAACCGGGCCGATGTTCGCGACATTTCCCATCAAACAGCCGCATTCGTCCATCCGCAGTTCACACCCGTGCGCGTGGCGGCGTCGCGGCTGCTGCGCCATCCGCCGCCCAAACGGTAGGCTTTCCGTGTGATCTTCAAGCGCATCGGCAATGGGCGGCCGTACCCGGATCACGGCCGGACGAGCACCCGCCAGTGGGCTGACGTCGCCCCGCGTCCGGTGCGGCTCGACCAGCTGGTGACCACCAAGGGCCAACTCGACCTGGAAACCCTGCTGGCCGAGGACTCGACCTTCTACGGGGACCTCTTCGCCCACGTGGTGAAGTGGCACGGCGACCTCTACCTGGAGGACGGGCTGCACCGGGCCGTACGGGCCGCGCTGCAGCAGCGCCAGGTGCTGCACGCCCGCGTGCTCGAAATGGACTGACGGCGCCCCACCCCGGACGCCCCGGGGCGCCCTGCGAAACCTCTCGGACCGCCCGTCCGCCCCCGGCGGAGGGCGGTCCGCGCATACCCGGGTGCCTCCTTTCGGGTGCCGGGCTACTCCAGATGATGATCGTTTAGTACCTTCGCAGCCGTACGGCACTAATCTGCTGACTACGGCCGCGACCAGGGGATCCGCCCGCACGTGGGGGGCACCTCTACCCGGCCCGCCCGGCCCACCCGTCATCCCGACCCCGCCCCGGCACGAGGGGGAGACAAACCGTGAGCATGTTGACTCCCCAAGGCCTCAAGGGGAAGCAGTACCGCATCACCGGCAACGCCTATCCACGGCTGGGCCGGCCCCCGAAGAAGAGCCGCAAGGTGATCGCCGCCCTCGCCGGCCTGCTCGCGCTGGCCCTGATCGCGCTCGGCGGCCTGCAGCTCTACGACATCTTCACCGGCAAGGGCCGCAACGCCTCCGCCCAGGCCTGCGCGACGCCCTCCGGCAAGCCGCTGGCCGCCCCGACGCCGGGCGCGAGCCCGGGCGCCCCGGCGGCCTCCGGCACCCCGGGCGCCCCCGCCGGCGACCCGCACGCCATCCCCCAGGCCTCGGCCGTCACGGTGAACGTCTACAACGCCACCACCAAGGCCGGCCTGGCCGGGCGGACCGCCGAGGAGCTCAAGAAGCGCGGCTTCACCATCGGCAAGGTCGGCAACGCCCCGGCCGAGCTGGACAAGAAGGTGCCCGGCACCGCCCAGGTGATCGCGGGCCCGGCCGGCGCCGGGGCAGGCACGCTGGTCGGCTCCCAGATCGCCGGGGCCACCGTCACCGCCGACGCCCGTACCGACGGCACCGTCGACTTCGTGATCGGCGACAGCTACAACGCCCTGCTGGACGAGAACCAGGCGGCCGCCGCCCTGGCCCTGGCCACCAAGCCGTCCCCCACCCCGAGCTCCCCCGGCAGCTGCTGAGGCCCGACGGACGCGCAGGAGCCCCCCGGCGAGACGGTGCCGGGGGGCTCTCGGGCGTTCGGGGGGCGTACGCGGGGGCCGGTCGTACGCCGGGGGCTCAGCCCGCGGTGCCGTACAGCCGGTCGCCCGCGTCGCCCAGGCCGGGAACGATGTAGCCGTTCTCGTTCAGCCGCTCGTCCAGGGCGGCGGTGACCACGGTGACCGGCAGGTCGGCCAGCTCACGCCGCATCACCTCGACGCCCTCGGGCGCGGCCAGCAGCACCACGGCGGTGACGTCGGTGGCGCCGCGCTCGATCAGCATCTTGATCGCGGCGACCAGGGTGCCGCCGGTGGCCAGCATCGGGTCGAGCACGTAGACCTGGCGGCCGGAGAGGTCGTCGGGCATCCGGGTGGCGTACGTGGAGGCCTCCAGGGTCTCCTCGTTGCGCACCATGCCGAGGAAGCCCACCTCGGCGGTCGGCAGCAGCCGGGTCATCCCGTCCAGCATGCCGAGGCCGGCCCGCAGGATCGGCACGACCAGCGGGCGCGGGTAGCTGAGCCGGGTGCCGAGCGTGACCGCCACGGGCGTGGTGATCTCCACCTCGTCGGTGCGGACGTCCCGGGTGGCCTCGTAGGCGAGGAGGGTCACCAGCTCGTCGGTCAGGCGACGGAAGGTCGGCGAGTCGGTGCGCTCGTCGCGCAGGGTGGAGAGCTTGTGGGCGACCAGGGGGTGGTCGACGACGTGGAGACGCATGCAACGAGGTTAGCCCGGTCCTGGACGCCTGTACGACACGCCGTGCCACAGCCGCCCACCAGCACGGGTGACGCCACCGTGACACGCCGTGACGCGCCGCGGATCTCCGGACGGAACCGGCTGCTGTGGTATCAACCCGCGCGTTCTGGGAATGTCACGTCTTATGACGAGCAACCCGAAAGCCGGGGAAGGCTCGGCGGACGAGCCCGTCGGCAGGGCGGCGCTCGGCGCCGGCCCGCCGCACGACCCTCCGGAGACCGAGGCGGAGCGCCGCAAGCGGCGGGCCGTCTTCCTCCGTGAGCTCGCCGAGGCCCGCGAGTTGAGGGAGCGGGTCCAACCCCGGCGGACCAAGGAACGCCGGATGCGCGAAGCGGCGCGGATGCGGACGTTCCGGATCTGAGACGGATCCGAGCCGGGTCTGGGCCGGGTCTGGGCCGGGTTTGAAGCGGGGCCCGGCTCGGCCCGCCCGTCGGACTGGCGTTCGGAGCAACTTTCGACCGCCGCCGGAGGGGACGCGGCCCGACCCGGCCGTACGCCGCCCGGTCCTTCCGACACGACCTGCAAAGACGCGCTGCCGAACACCCCCCGCAAGGGCGGGCTTTCTGTCACGATTCCGATGGGACGGTCCGAACAGGCGGACCGCCTCTGGCGCGGGGGCGGCCAGATTTCCGCGTTGCCCGGCGCGCCGACAGCCGAGACCGATGATCTTGGGAGTGTCCCTGGTGGCGTACTTCGCTGCAGTGCTTGCTCGCACCGAGGACGGGTGGGATGTGAGCGAGACGGAACTCGACGACGTCGAAACGCTGGCCGATCTGGCCGACCTGGCCCGCGGCTCGGCGCAGGACGACGACAGCGTCCTGATCTTCATCGAACAGGAGGACGCCTGGTTCGCCATCGTCCGGGTGGACGGCGAGGAGGACCCGCGGATCTTCGTCTCCGACGGTGCCGCCGCCGCCCGCAGCTCCTACGGCTCCGTCCTCACCGACGAACTGGTCGACCAGGCCGGCGAGAGCGAGTTCGGTGACCTGGACCACCTCCTGGACGAGGCCGAGGAGACGGAGGAGCAGGACGACGAGGACGCCGACGCCCTCGGCGGCGTCCCGGTCGGCCCGCTCGGCGACGCCCACCTGCTCACCGAGTTCGGTCTGGCCTCCGAAGAGCTGCTCGCCCTCAGCGGCGAGGGCGCGGTGCCCGGCGACGCCCTGGAGGAGATCGCCGAGGCCCTGGGCTGCGGCGAGGTCCTGGAGGCGGTCCGCTAGCGCACGGATGCCGGACACTGGATGCCATGCAGCCCGCGTCCTCCCCGCTCGTCGTCCCGCACGTGCCCCCGTTGCCCGCGCCCGTCCGCCCCGACCCGGTCCGTGACCGCTGGGCGGCGCCGATGCGCCTCGCCATCGCCGAGGCCGCCCTGGCGCCGGCCACCGGTGACGTACCGGTCGGGGCCCTCGTGCTGGGCCCGGACGGCGAGGTGCTCGGGCGCGGCCACAACGAGCGCGAGGCGCTCGGCGACCCGACCGCGCACGCCGAGGTGGTCGCGATCCGACAGGCGGCCGCGAAGGTCGGGGAGTGGCGGCTGAGCGGCTGCACCCTGGTGGTCACGCTGGAGCCCTGCACGATGTGCGCCGGCGCGATCGTGCTGTCCCGGATCGACCGGGTGGTCTACGGCGCCGTCGACGAGAAGGCCGGTGCGGCCGGCTCGCTCTTCGACGTGATGCGCGACCGCCGGCTCAACCACCGCCCCGAGGTGATCTGGGGCGTCCTCGCCGAGGAGTGCGGCGAGCAGCTGCGCGCCTTCTTCGACACCCACCGCTGAGCCCGGCGACGGCCCGCCCGCCACGGATTTCGTGACCGCGCCACCCGTCCGGTAGAGTTCCCCTCGGTAGCGTGTCCGAGCGGCCAAAGGAGCACGCCTCGAAAGCGTGTGTGGGGGCAACTCCACCGTGGGTTCGAATCCCACCGCTACCGCTGGAAAGCCCGAGGGCCCGTCCGATCCGGACGGGCCCTCGGCGTTTCCGCGCACCCTCGGACGCGGGAGGGCTCCGGGTTCCCGGGCTGACGACCACCGTTGCCCGGCTCCGCGGAGCCCGAGGAGGGGGAGCGGCTCGGGGGGACGCACCGCTCCCCCGGCGGAGTCCCACAACCGGTGCCGCGTGGGGGGGGGAAGCCGCGGCGACCGGTCCCACAGCGGGGAGCTCCGGTTCCACGTACCGGTCGATTCCTGCCAGATCCCCGGTACGCCTTCCATCCTGCCGCCCGGCCTCCGTCCGGGCACCCGGAGAAAGCCCCCACTCGCGGGGACCTTCGTCCCGCCGGACGAACGCGTCTCTCACTTGATAGCCCGTCCGGTGGATAAGCTGCCCTGCGGGGCCGCTCGGGGACCCGGACGGCGGCGGCCCACAGCAGGGAGGAAGGTCGCGATGGCGCAGGCGAAGAAGATCGGCATGGTCCTCCTGCTCATCTTCGTGCTCTACTCGATCATCACTTCCCCCGCCCGCTCCGCGGAGCTCGTCCAGCTCGGCTTCGAGGGCATCTCCAACGCCGCCAAGGCCGTCGGCACCTTCATGACAGGCCTGATCAAGTAGCGCTCCACCCACGGACCGGACGGCCCGCGCCCGGCTCCGGCGCACCGGCTACGGTGTGCGGGACCTTTTACCCCCGTCCGCGAGGAGCGGCAATCGTGATCCGGCACCTGGTCCTGTTCAAGCTCGACGAAGGCGTCACCAAGGACGAAGAGCGCGTGCGCGCGGGCGCCGAGGCGTTCGCCGGGCTCGGCGCGCTGATCCCCGAGCTGCGCGAGTGGGAGTGCGGCTGGAACACCACCGAGCGGGACATCGCGTACGACTACGCGATCAACAGCCTGGTCGAGGACCGCGAGTCCCTGCAGGCCTACCTGACCCACCCGGCCCACCAGGCCGCGGCGTCCCAGTGGCGCGAGTTCGCCACCTGGGTGATCGCCGACATCGAGGTCTGATCCTCGGGCCGTACCCCGGACGGCCCGCCTCGCCCCGCCCGGCCCCCGGGCGGGGTGTCCTGCTCCGCCCGGGAACGACCCGTGCCGCGCCTCGCCGCCGGGGCCGGGAGCGGCCGAATACCGCACCAACACACCTCCGTCGGGTGCTTGCCCGACCTGTGCCCACCTTGTGATGCTATGACCGGTTTTGCCGGACATGGCGAGGTGAACGACCCAGCCGCGACACCCGATCCGCAGGGCCCGCCGTTGTCGACTATGGAGGGGTGACGTGTCCGTGGACGACGTTCTGGCTGCGATCATCAGCCCGGCCGGCGAGCTCCGCCCGGACGGACTGCGCGGCACCGGCGGCCGCCCGGCCATGGACGTCCGGACGCTGACCCGGGTGCTGTTCGAGCGGCTCGCCGAACTGCCGCCGGACGCCCCCGAGCGGGAACGGGTCCGGGCCGCGCTGATCGAGGTGAACATCCCGCTGGTCCGCTACGCGGCCACCCGCTTCCGCAGCCGCAGCGAGCCGATGGAGGACGTCGTCCAGGTCGGCACCATCGGCCTGATCAACGCGATCGACCGCTTCGACCCCAGCCGCGGCGTCCAGTTCCCCACCTACGCGCTGCCGACCATCCTGGGCGAGATCAAGCGCTACTTCCGGGACAACGTCCGCACCATGCACGTGCCGCGCCGGCTCCAGGAGCTGTGGGTCCAGGTCAGCGGCGCCATGGAGGAACTGACGGTGCTGCACGGACGGGCCCCCAAGGTGCCCGAGATCGCCGCCAGCCTGCGGATCCCCGAGGAGGACGTCCGGGCCTGCCTGGACGCCGGGCGGGCCTACAACGCGGCGTCCCTGGAGGCCGCGCAGGAGCACGAGGGCGGACTCGCCCTGCTGGACCGGCTCGGGTACGAGGACTCCGCACTGGCCGAGGTCGAGCACCGCGACATGGTCCGCCACCTGCTGGTCCAACTCCCCGAGCGGGAACGGCGGATCGTCATGCTGCGCTTCTTCGCCAACCTCACCCAGTCGCAGATCAGCACCGAGCTGGGGATGTCCCAGATGCACGTCTCCCGGCTGCTCTCGCGGATCCTGACCAGGCTTCGCACCGGCAACTCCTGGGAAGAGTGAGATTGCAGCGCGTTACCCCGGCGTGACATCTTGCGACGTTCGGGTTTGCCGTGCACCGTGTTCCGGTATGCAGGGGGTTGGGCCCCGCCGGGAACCTCCGTGCGTCGGCCCCCGTTCAGCTGTCAGTCACGAGGGGGTGGGTGCATGTCCGGAGAGCTGGGCACTGCGGAGATCCACGCTGGTCAGACCGAGGCCACGGTGGTGGCCCAGGACCTGATCCCGCGCCAGCGGGCCGGTTCCACGGAGCCGCCCGGTCCCGGAGCTCCGTCCGAGACGCCGCCCGGCTCCGGGCTGGACACCCGGACGCTCTCCCGCTCGCTCTTCCTGCGGCTGGCCGCACTGGAGCCGGGCAGCGGGGAGCACACCTACGTCCGCGACACCCTGATCGAGCTCAACCTGCCGCTGGTCCGCTACGCCTCGGCGCGCTTCCGCAGCCGCAACGAGCCGATGGAGGACATCGTCCAGGTCGGCACGATCGGCCTGATCAAGGCGATCGACCGCTTCGACCCGGAGCGCGGGGTGGAGTTCCCCACCTTCGCGATGCCGACCGTGGTCGGCGAGATCAAGCGCTTCTTCCGGGACACCAGCTGGTCGGTCCGGGTGCCGCGGCGGCTCCAGGAGCTGCGGCTGGCGCTGACCAAGGCCGGGGACGAGCTGGCCCAGCGGCTGGACCGCTCCCCCACCGTCGCCGAGCTGGCCGCCTGCCTCGGGGTCAGCGAGGAGGACGTGGTCGAGGGCCTCGCCGTGGGCAACGCGTACACCGCGAGCTCCCTGGACTCCAGCCCCGGCGAGGAGGACAGCGACGGGCCGCTGGCCGAGCGGCTCGGCTACGAGGACCTCGCGCTGGAGGGCGTGGAGTACCGCGAGTCGCTCAAGCCGCTGCTGGCCAAGCTGCCGCCGCGCGAGCGCCGGATCATCATGCTGCGGTTCTTCGGCAACCTCACCCAGTCGCAGATCGGCGAGGAGATCGGGATCTCCCAGATGCACGTCTCGCGCCTGCTCACCAGGACGCTCACCCAGCTCCGCGAGGGGCTGATCAGCGAGGGCTGATCAGCGCAGGCCGATCAGCGAGGGCTGATCGGCGCAGGGCCGATCTGCGAAGACCGATCGGCGCGGGCTGACCCGCCGGCCCCGGACGGCCCTCAGACCGCCGGGCCGTCCAGCAGGTTGGCCCGCAGCCCGTCCGACACCTCGTCGTCCAGCCCGAGCCCCTCCCGCCAGAACGCGTCGAAGCCGCTCCAGCCGGCCTCGACCTCCGCGAAGGCCGCGTCCAGGTAGCCGCGGTCCGCCCGGAAGACCGGCAGGAGGAGCTCGGGCTCGCGCATCAGGCCGCGGCTGCCGAGCTCCTCCAGCACCCGGGCCACCGCCGGGGCGGACCGCTCGTTGGTGAGCAGGTAGTCGGCGAGCACGGTCTCGCGGTCCACGCCGAGGGCGGTCAGCACCAGCGCCGCGGCCCAGCCGGTGCGGTCCTTGCCCGCCGAGCAGTGGAACAGCAGCGGCACGCCGTCCGGCGCGGCCAGCAGCCGCAGCAGGGCGGCGAAGCTCTCCCGGGCCCCGGCGTCCGTGACGAACCAGCGGTACAGGCCGGTCATCATCGCGGCCGCCCGGCCGTCGCCGAGCAGGGCGCGCTGCTTGCGCGCGCTGCGGTCGGCCAGCGCGGTGCGCAGCGTCAGGTGGATGTCGAAGTCAACGGCCCAGAGCGGTGCGTGGTGCAGGATCACGCCCTCCGGCAGCCGGTCCGGGCCGGCCTCGCGGACCTCCTCGGCGCTGCGCAGGTCCACCACCCGGCGCAGGCCGAGCGCGCCCAGCGGGCCGAGGTCATCGGCGGTGAGGTGGTTCAGGCCATCGCTGCGCAGGACCGCCCCACCGCGGACCGCGCGCCCGTCGGCCGTCCGGTAGCCACCCAGATCCCGGGCGTTCAGCGCACCGCGCAGACCGAGACTGCGCCCGACAAGCTCCGTTCCGTCCGGTTCCGGGAGCGCATTCCGCGGGCCCCCGATTCGCTCGGACTCGATCTGCCGATCGGTCACCCGCGCGCCTCCATTGCATATTCGGACTGTCACATGGCACAGGGGTGCCCGATATTGCATGAACCTGCCCGTCGGCCCGGCAAGATGTGCAAGAGTGTCAGGCGCGACGACGACAGTGTAGGTGTCCCGCGGAACCGCCCTGAGCCGCACTCTCGGTCACCAGGTGTAGCACTCGGCTTCCGTTTCTTCATTTTCAATTCATTATTTGCGTGAGCGGTCCGGTTACGGTCACAATCAGCGCCGCCATGGCTTCGCCATGAACGTAGGTAACAGGTTCGCTGCACTCTCGCCCTTTTGGTCCCTCGCACGGTCGACCCTCGACCAGGATGGGCGCCGGGCAGCCTGCTGCCCGCGAACAGCTACACGGGCGGGCGAGCGCAGAGCAGCGCTGCGCCGGCCCCAAGGGGAGGATCAACCATGGGTCGAGCGACCCGAAGAGTCGCCGCGTGCGCGGCGGCAGTTCTGCTGGCCAGCGGCCTGCAGATCACCCTGGCCCACGGCGACACGACGCCGCCCAGGATCGACCTCACCGTCCTGGTCGTCGACGACGGCGGACCGTCCGTCGCGGCGATCGTCGCCGAGCTGAAGAGCCAGGGGACGCCGTACAAGGTCGTCAGCCTCAATGACACCAATCGCCCCGTGATCAACGCCGCTTTCCTGAGCGACACGGTGAACGGGCAGCCCCGCGGGAAGTACCAGGGCATCGTGCTGCCCAACGAAAACCCCTTCCCCAACAGCGCCGCCGAGATGACGGCGATCGCGACGTACGAAGCCGCTTTCAACGTGCGGCAGATTGACGCGTACACCTGGGCCAGCCCCGCGGTGGGCCTGAACTACGCGCAGAATCCCGGTTTCGTCGGCACGCTCGACGGAATCCAGGCCGCCACCACCACCGCCGGAACTTCGGGCCCGTTCGGGTACCTCAAGGGCAGCGTGCCGTTCGAGGACAACGACCCCACCGTGGGTGAGAGCTACGGCTACCTGGCGACCCCGCTCGCCAACCTGCCGTCCGGCGCCTCCTTCGTGCCGCTGGTCGACGCGGCGATCCCGAGCTCGACCTCCCGGGGCTCGCTGGTCGGCGAGTACACCCACGACGGCCGCAAGGAGCTGGTCGTCACCTTCGTGTACAACCAGTACCAGCAGCAGTACCGGCTGCTGGCCCGCGGCATGGTCGACTGGATCACCCAGGGCGTCCACCTCGGCTACGACCGCAACTACTTCGCCACCCACGTGGACGACGTCTTCCTCGCCGACGACCGCTGGGACACGGTGCTCAAGTGCACCCCCGGCGACGTCACCTGCCCGCCCGGCACCCCGGACAGCGCCAACCCGATCCGGATGACGCAGGAGGACTCCACCTACCTCAAGCAGTGGCAGGCCGCCAACAACTTCACGCTGGACATGGTGTTCAACGGCGGCGGCAGCGAGGACTGGAAGTCCGACCACCAGACCACGGTGGACCCGACCGCCAACCAGCTGATCGCCGACCAGACCAGCTACCGCTGGGTGAACCACACCTACACCCACCCGTACCTGGGCTGCGTGCAGGACGTCAGCGTGGTGCCGTGGAAGTGCACCAAGGACGCCTCGGGCAACACCGTCTGGGTCGACCAGAACACCATCTCGACCCAGATCAAGCAGAACTTCGACTGGGCCACCAAGAACGGCCTCAAGCCCGACCCGCAGGCGCTCGTCACCGGCGAGCACTCCGGTCTGCTGACCGCCCCGCAGGAGACCAGCGACAACCCGAACCTGGCGCCGGCGCTCGCCGCCAACGGCATCAAGTTCACCGGCAGCGACGCCTCCCGCGAGCCCGCTCAGCGGGCCGTCGGCTCGTCCACGCTGACCGTGCCGCGCTACCCGATGAACGTCTTCTACAACGCCGGCACGGCGAAGGAGGAGACCGACGAGTACAACTGGATCTACACCAGCAAGGCCAACGGCGGCAGCGGCGTCTGCGAGAACAACGCCAACTCCACCTGCCTGTCGCAGCCGCTGGACACCACCACCGGCTACCAGTCGTACATCGTGCCGCTGGAGGCCCGGATCGACCTCGGCCACGTGCTGAGCAACGACCCGCGGCCGCACTTCGTGCACCAGTCGAACCTCTCCGAGGACCGCATCCTGTACCCGGTGCTGGAGAAGATCCTCGGCACCTACCGCTCGCTGCACGCCGACAACACCCCGATCGTGAACCTCAGCGAGCGCGAGATCGGCCAGGAGTTCCAGCGCCGGGCGGCCTGGAGCAACGCCGTCGCGGCCGGCCAGGTGACCGCCTACAAGATCGGCAACACCGTCACGGTCAACGCGCCGGCCGGTGTTCAGGTCCAGGCCACCATGCCGACCGGAACCACTCAGAAGCTGTCCATCGGATCGACCGCCTTCGGTTCGTCCTACGCCGGTACGCTGTCCGGCTGGGTGTCCCCGGGCGCCCTGCAGAGCGGTGTCGTCCTGCAGCTGCCCGCCGGCAGCGCGCCGGCCGCCCCGGCCGCCGTCGCGCCGAGCGTCGCGGCCAAGTCCGTCCCGGCCCCGGCCCCGACGGACAAGACGGTCGTGCCGCAGGGCGTCGCCACGCCGGTCCCGGCCGGTCCCGGCGACACCACCCGCAAGCCCGCCAAGTCCCTCGTCCCCGGCAGCGGCACCCCGGTGCCCGGCAAGGGCGTCGTCACCGGCGCCGGCGCCCCGAAGAACGGCCAGGGCAACCAGTCCGTCAAGGCCTCTGGGGGGACGGCCTCGCACGGCACCACCACCGGACGCTCCGGCAACCGGTAACCCGCACCACCCGTCGGCGGGGGGGGGGGGGGGGCCCCCCCCCCCCCCCCCCCCCCCGCCCCGACCCCCCCCCCCCCCCCCCCCCCCCCCCCCCCGGGGGGGGGGGGGGGCCGGGCCCCCCCCCCCCCCCCCGCCACGGCTGACGTTCCGGCCACCCAGGCCGGGCAACCGACGCAAGAACAGGAGGGGGGACAGGAGATGCGCGTCACCCTGCTCACCGAGGGGACGTACCCGCACCAGCACGGCGGCGTGAGCGTCTGGTGCGACCAGCTCGTCCAGGGCATGCCGGACGTCGACTTCGACGTCATCGCCGTCACCGGAACCGGCCAGGAACCACTGGCCTGGGAACTGCCCGCCAACGTACGGTCGGTCACCACCGCACCGCTGTGGGGCCCGGCCTCCGACGCCCGACCGCCGCGCGGCAAGGAGATGCGCCGCTTCCTCAACGCGTACGAGCGCTTCCTGCACTCCATCCTCGACCCGGTCTACACCACCCACTTCGGCACCGAGCTGTACGGCTTCGCCGACCTCGCCCGCCGGGGACTGCTCAGCCCCGCGCTGCGCAGCGAGCGCGCCCTGCGCACGCTCCAGCAGGTGTGGACCCGCGACTACCTGCCCACCGCCGCCTCCCGCCCCACCCTGCACGACGCGCTGAACGCCACCGACCTGCTGGAGCACGCCCTGCGGCCGCTCTCGGTCGAGCCGCCCACCGACGGCGTCGCCCACGCGGCCAGCGGCGGCCTGGCCACCCTGCCCGGGCTGATCGCCGCCCAGCAGTACGGCGTACCGTTTCTGCTCACCGAGCACGGCATCTACCTGCGCGAGCGCTACCTCGGCTACCGCACCGGCCCGTACCGCTGGCCGGTCAAGGCGCTGCTGCTCGGCTTCTACCGGATGCTCGCCGAGGAGAGCTACCGGCAGGCCGCACTCGTCACCCCCGGCAACCGGTACAACCGGCGCTGGGAGGAGCGCGGCGGCACGCCGTCCGCGCACATCCGCACCGTCTACAACGGCGTGGACCCGGCCGCCTTCCCGCCGGCCGGACCGGAACCCGAGACGCCCACCCTCAGCTGGGCCGGCCGGGTCGACCCGATCAAGGACCTGGAGACGCTGATCCGGGCCTTCGCCATCGTCCAGCGTGAGATCCCCGAAGCGCGGCTGCGGCTCTTCGGCGGCACTCCCAAGGGCGGCGAGGCGTACCGGGACGGCTGCATAGCCCTGGCCGCCGAACTCGGCGTCGCCGAGTCGGTGGCCTTCGAAGGCCGCGTCGCCGACATCACCGACGCGTACGCGGCGGGCAACGTGGTGATGCTCTCCAGCATCAGCGAGGGCTTCCCGTTCACCCTGATCGAGGCCATGTCCTGCGGCCGCGCGACCGTCTCGACGGACGTCGGCGGCGTGCGCGAGGCCGTCGGCGACACCGGCCTGGTCGTCCCCCCGCGCGAGCCCGAGCCGATGGCGGCCGCCGCGATCGAGCTGCTGCGCGACCCCGAACGGCGCGCCCGGCTCGGCGAGGGCGCGCGGCTGCGGGTCATCGAGCAGTTCACGCTCCGCCAGAACATCGACGGCTTCCGGGGCATCTACACCGAGCTGCTCGGCACCTCCCGCTGGATGCCCGGCGGCATGGTGGCCGTCACCGACGAGGTGCCCAGCCCCGACTGGGGCCAGCGGCTGACCGTCGTCCCGGCCCAGCCGAGCGAGGTGGGCGCGTGAACGAGCGGAGCGAGCGAACCATCGAGAGGTGCGTGTCCCGCGAAGCGGCCGCCGAGCGAAGCGAGGTGGGCGCATGAGTGGGCCGATCCGGCTCGTGCCGGACGAGGGCGGCGCCGAGCGGACGATGCAGCTGCGCACCCTGCCGCTGAAGCGCCGCCGCCCGGCCGCGCCCGTCGAGCCCGAGCCCGCGGAACAGCTCGGCCTCTCCGCCGACCCGCTGGACGAACTCGCCGAGCGGCTGCACGACGTCTGCGCAGACGCCGTCCACCCCTACGAGATCGCGGCCTTCCTGGAGTCCGACGGCCTCTCCGACGAGCAGGCCGCCCTGCTGTACGGCCGCCCCGACGCGTTCACCGTCGCCGAGGAGCTGTTCGAGAAGGTCGAGCGCCGCTACCCCGGCCAGAGCTCCGAGTTCGCCAACCCCTGGCGGGCCGATCCCTGGCGGTGCGTGGTGCGCGGCCTGGTGTTCGCCCTGCCCGGGCTCGGCTACCTGCTCGGCGCCAACCTCTTCGCGACCGCCCGGTTGCGTTTCGGCCTGCCCTCGGGCATGGCCGCGCTGTCCGTCGCCACCCTGGTCAGCTGGGGCTTCAACCAGGCGCTGGCGCACCGCGCGTACCGCTGGCTGGGCCGGCTGCGCCGCCGGGAGGCGGCCGTCTGCCTGGCCGTCGGTGCACCGGTCGGCGCGCTGCTGGCCTCGGCGGCGGCGTACGTGGTCGGCGGCCCGCTCGACGCGCTGTGGTTCGCCGCCGGGCAGTCCTGCTACCTGGGCGCGGCCACCGCGCTGCTGGTGCTCGGGCGGGAGAAGTTCCTGCTGGTGGCGCTGGCGCCGGCCTCGGTCGGTGCGGGCGTCGTGCTGGCGGTGGACGTGCCGCAGGCGGTCCGTACGGTGGTGCTGCTCGCCTCGCTGACGCTGGCCGTCGCCCTGTGCACCCGCGAGCTGCTGGTCGCCGCGCGCGGCGGCGAACGGGACGGCACCCGGTCGGCGCTGCCGATCCGCCAGGAGGTCCCGCACCTGCTGTTCGGCCTGGCCTGCGGCGCGCTGACGCTGATCGCCGGCCTCGGCGAGACCATCCACCAGGCCGTCCACGCCGCCTCGCACGCGGTGCACGCCCACGGCGGCGCGCACGCCGTTGCCGGGCGGGAGCTGAAGGCCACCCCCACCGGCCCGGCCATGATCGCGCTGACGCTCAGTCTCGGCCTCGCCGAGTGGCTGCTGTTCCGCTACCGGGCGATGGCCGTGGCCGCGCTGCGCACCAGCCACACCACCGGGCAGTTCACCCGCCGCACCGGCGGGATCCTGCTCGGCTGCCTGTTCATCTACCTCACCACCGTGGCCGCGCTGGACGCCGCCGCGACCGTGCTGTGGCCGGGCGCCCCGTCGCTCGGCGTGCCGCAGCTCGGCGCGATGCTGCTCCTGGGCGGCTCGCTCTGGCTGGCGCTGCTGCTGAACGCCTTCGGCTTCAGCTGGAGCACCGCCCTCATCTGTCTGGCCGCCGCGACCGCCGAGAGCGTCGGGCTGCTGACCGGTGCGGATCCGATCGTCCTGCAGCTGATCGGCTGCGGGGCGGCCGCGATCGTCCTCACCGCCATCGCCGGGCCAGCGCTCGGCCGCACCACCCAACACCGCTGAACAAGTCCGCCTCAGCCGAGGCACCACCGGCCGGCCGGCACAGACCGTCGTGCCGTCCCGTACATCGAGAAAGCGAATTCCGCATGAGCAGCGTCGCGGTTACCGGAGCCGAAGGCTTCATCGGCTCCCACCTCGTCGAGACCCTGGTCGCCGACGGGCACCACGTCCGCGCGATGGTCCAGTACAACTCCTTCTCGTCCTTCGGCTGGCTGGAGACGCTGTCCGAGGAGGTGCTGGACTCGGTCGAGATCGTCCTCGGCGACGTCCGGGACCCGGGCTCGGTCAACGGCCTGGTCAAGGGGACCGAGGCGGTGTACCACCTGGCCGCCCTGATCGCGATCCCGTACTCCTACCGCGCTCCCCACTCGTACGTGGACACCAACGTCACCGGCACCCTGAACGTGCTGGAGGCGGTGCGCCACCTGGAGATCCCGCGCCTGGTGCACACCTCCACCAGTGAGACCTACGGCACCGCGCAGACCGTGCCGATCACCGAGGACCACCCGATCAACACCCAGTCCCCGTACGCCGCCTCCAAGGCCGGCGGGGACCGGCTGGCCGACAGCTACCACGCCAGCTTCGAGACCCCGGTCGTCACCCTGCGCCCGTTCAACACCTTCGGCCCGCGCCAGTCGATGCGCGCCGTCATCCCGACCGTGATCGCCCAGGTCGCGGCCGGCCAGACCGAGATCACCCTCGGCGACCTGCGCCCGACCCGCGACTTCATGTTCGTCAAGGACACCGCCCACGCCTTCCGCACGGTGGGCACCGCGCCCGCCGAGGCCGTGGTCGGCCGGACCTTCAACGCCGGCACCGGCGGCGAGATCTCGGTCGGCGACCTGGTCACCCTGGTCGGCAAGCTGATGGGCGTGGACCTGGTGGTGAAGGAGGACGAGCAGCGCATCCGTCCGGCCAACTCCGAGGTCATGCGCCTGGTCGCGGACGCGACCCGGCTGCGCGAGGCGACCGGCTGGGCGCCGCGCTTCACCCTGGAGCAGGGCCTGGAGCAGACCATCGAGTTCTTCCGCGACCCGGCCAACCTGGCCCGCTACAAGACCGACATCTACAACGTCTGACCGCCGTACCGCTCGTGCCCGTCCTGGTACCCGAGGTTCGTGACCTACACATCCTTTCCGTGGGGGAAACACCATGCACGCAGTGATCCTGGCCGGCGGTAAGGGCGTTCGCCTCCGCCCGTACACCACCGCGCTTCCCAAGCCGCTCGTCCCGATCGGCGACCAGCACGCGATCCTGGAGATCGTGATGCGCCAGCTCGCCGCCGCGGGCTTCAAGACCGTCACCCTGGCCATCGGCCACCTCGGCCACATCATCCGCGCCTACGTCGGCAACGGCTCCCAGTGGGGCCTGCGGGTGGGCTACGCCGTCGAGGACAGCCCGCTCGGCACCATGGGCCCGCTGCTCACCATACAGGACCGCCTGCCGGAGCACTTCCTGGTGATGAACGGCGACATCCTCACCGACCTGGACTTCGCCGGGGTGCTCAGGCACCACGAGGCGTCCGGGGCGCCGCTGACCATCGCCACCTACGCCCGCCAGGTGAAGATCGACTTCGGTGTGCTGACCACCGAGTCCGGCACCATCACCGGCTTCCAGGAGAAGCCCAGCATCGACTACCGGGTGTCGATGGGCGTGTACGGCGTCTCGCGCGCCGCGCTCGCCAAGTACACCCCCGGCCTGCCGCTGGGCTTCGACGAGCTGGTGCTCGACCTGCTGGCCGCGAAGACCCCGCCGGCCGCGTACGACTTCGGCGGCTACTGGCTGGACATCGGCCGCCCGGACGACTACGACCGGGCCAACGCGGAGTTCACCGCCATCCGCCCGGTGCTGATGCCCTTCGAGTCGGCCGCCGCCGTGCCGGGCGTCGCGGAGCTGCCGGTCCCGGCCGCCCGCACCCCCCGCGCCGCCGCGGACGACCTGGTCGGGGAGTCCGCCGGGGCGGACGCCGAGAGCGACGGACGGGCCGCGTGAGGATCCTGCTGCTCGGCGGCGACGGCTTCCTCGGCCGTCACGCCTCCGCCGTCCTGCGGTCGCTGCCCGGCGCCACCGTGCTGACCGCCGGACGGCGCCCCGCCCACGACCTCCGGCTGGACCTGGGCACCGCCCAGGCCGGCCCGCTCGGCGAGGAACTGGCCGCACTGGCCCCCGACGTGGTGGTCAACTTCGCCGGCGCGGTGGCCGGCAGCGCGGTCAAGCTCGCCGAGGTGAACGCCCGCGGCCCGGCGGTGCTCTGCGAGGCACTGTCCCTGGGCGCGCCGAAGGCCCGCCTGGTGCACATCGGATCGGCCGGCGAGTACGGCGTCTGCGCCGAGGGCAGCTCGCTGTCCGAGGACGCCGACGCCCGCCCGGTCGGCGTGTACGGCGCGACCAAGCTGGCCGGCTCCCTCGCGGTGGCCGGCTCGCCGCTGGACGCGGTGGTGCTGCGGGTGTTCAACCCCGTCGGCCCGGGTGCCCCGGCGGGTTCGCTGCCCGGCCGGCTGGCCGCCGAGCTGCGCCGGGTGGCGCCGGAGGGCTCCGACGGCGTGATCACCGTCGGGGACCTCTCCGCCTATCGGGACTTCGTCGACGCCCGGGACGTCGCCCGGGCCGTCGGCCTCGCGGTGACCGCCGACCGTCCGCTGCCCCGGGTGCTCAACCTGGCCTCCGGGCGGGCCCGGCAGGTCCGGGCGATCGCCGACGGCCTGGTCGCGGCGGCCGGGTTCACCGGCCGGATCGACGAGAGCGGGGCGGGCTCCGAGCGCTCGGCCGCGGTCTCCTGGCAGCAGGCCGACGTGTCGGCCGCCGCCCGGGAACTCGGCTGGCACCCGGAGACGGACCTCGCCGACACCCTGCGCGACCTGTGGCTCAGCACCGCCGAGTCCGCCCGGACCCCGGTGGTCGCATGACCGCCGGGGCCACCTCCGACGGCCGCCTGCTGGTGCCGCTGTACGTCCACCCCGCGGTGGACCCGGCGGCCTGGCAGGCGGTCGCCGCCGCCGACCCCGCCCGGATCGCCGCCGTGGTGCTCAACCTCGCGGACGGTCCCGGCGAGGTGCCGGACAGCGTCTTCGCCGAGGCCGCCGACGAACTGCGCGCGGCCGGCCTGCCGCTGCTCGGCTACACCGACACCGACTACGGCCGCCGACCGCACGCCGCCGTGGTCGCCGACGTCCTGACGTACCGCCAGCGGCACGGCATCAGCGGCGTGTACCTCGACCAGGTCGCCACCCACCCCGGGGCACTGGCCCACTACCGGCGGCTGGCCACCGCCGCCCGGGCAGCCGGCTGCGCCACCGTGGTGTTCGGCCACGGCGAGCACCCCGACCCGGGGTACGCCGAGGTCGGTCTGGCCGACCTGCTGGTCACCTTCGAGGGCGACTGGGACACCTACCGCGGGATGACGCTGCCGCTGTGGACCGGCCGCCACGCGGCGTCCCGCTTCTGCCACCTGGTCTACGACGTCCCGGCCGACGCCGCCCGGGACGCCGCCGCACTGATCGCCGCCCGGCGCGCCGGCGTCGGCTGTGCCGTACCGGGCGCCGGCGAGAACCCCTGGCGCACCCTGCCGTACGGCCTCACCGCCGCCGAACTGACCTGACCCGATCCGGAGTCCACCACCGTGAACCGTCGTACCCGGCTGCTGCCGGCCGCCCTGGCCCTCGCCACCGCCACCGCCCTGCTGGTCAGCTCGTGCAGCAGCTCGGGTTCGGAGGACGACCAGGACTCCGCCGACGGCAGCCCGAGCAGCCAGCCCACGGCCACCGCGCCGAGCACCCCCGGCACCCCGTCCGACCCGGGCACCCCGAGCGCTCCCGGCACCGGCGGTGCGACCACCGCCCCGGGCACGCCGAGCGGCACCACCGCTCCCGGCACGCCGCCGCCCGCGACCACCGCCCCGGCCCCGACCGGCGCCCGCTGGCAGCCCACCCCGGGCCTCGCCTGGCAGTGGCAGCTCGGCGGCACCGTCGACCAGTCGGTGGACGTGCCCGTCTACGACATCGACGGCTTCGAGAACGACGCCTCGGTGGTGGCCGCGCTGCACGCCAAGGGCCGCAAGGTCATCTGCTACATCAACGCCGGGTCCTGGGAGGACTTCCGCCCCGACTCCAACGCCTTCGCCAAGGCCCTGCAGGGCTCGGACACCGGCTGGAAGGGCGAGAAGTGGTTCGACATCCGCAAGCTCGACCAGCTGAAGCCGCTGATGGCGGCCCGCTTCGACATGTGCAGGAGTAAGGGCTTCGACGCCGTCGAGCCCGACACCATCGAGGCCTACAACCAGAACAGCGGCTTCCCGCTGACCCCCGACGACCAGCTCCGGTACAACCGGATGCTGGCGCAGCTCGCCCATGACCGCGGCCTGGCCATCGGACTGAAGAACGACCTGGACCAGATCCCCGCGCTGCTGCCGGACTTCGACTTCGCGGTCAACGAGGAGTGCTCGCAGTTCGACGAGTGCGACCGGGTCTCGCCGTTCATCAAGGCGGGCAAGGCGGTGTTCCACGTCGAGTACAAGCTCGACACGGACCGGTTCTGCGCCAAGACCAAGGCGCTGGGATTCAGTTCGATGCAGAAGAAGCTCGACCTCAACGCCTGGCGCAAGCCCTGCTAGGACCAGCGCCGGGCGCGGTGCTTCCCGTCGCGCGGGTGACCCTGCGCGGGGCCACCCGCGCGAGGGTCACTTGACCGCGAGCCAGATGACGGCGCCCAGCACGACCAGGGCGACGACCGCGACCAGCGCGATCACGCCGGTCCGACTGCCGCTCTTGCTGCTGCCGTAGGTGGAGACGGAGCCCGGTGCCTGACGCGCCGGGCTCTCGTCGACGAACGCCCGGAACATCTGGGTGCTACCGGCGGGGTCGTAGTCGTTGTCAGCCATGGCACGGACTCTAACGAATCGGCCCACCTCAGGCACACCCCGGACCCCTCCTCCGGAGGGCACACCACTCCCTCGTGCGACGGTCCCGTGAACAGCTCGCAACGCCCGGAATGCGCTGCCCCGCCTTCGGGTTGACTGCGGGCATGACCGGAAACCCCAGCCGAGTCCCGCTCGGCACCTCCGACCTGTCCGTCTATCCCCTCGCCCTCGGCGGCAACGTCTTCGGCTGGACGGCCGACGAGCAGCAGTCGTTCGCCGTCCTCGACGCCTACGCGGCCGCCGGCGGCAACTTCGTCGACACCGCCGACGTCTACTCCGCGTGGGCCCCGGGCAACACCGGCGGCGAGTCCGAGACCGTCATCGGCAACTGGCTGCGCAGCCGCGGCAACCGCGACGACGTGGTGATCGCCACCAAGGCCGGCATGCACCCCGAGGCGCGGGGGCTGGGGGCGGCCACCATCAAGGCCGCCGCGGAGGGCTCGCTGCGCCGCCTGGGCGTGGAGCGGATCGACCTGTACTACACCCACCGGGACGACGACACCCCGGTGGAGGAATTCGTCACCGCACTGGACGAGCTGGTCCGCGAGGGCAAGGTCCGGGCCGTCGCCGCCTCCAACATCTCCGCCGAACGGCTGGCCGAGGCACTGGCCTTCGCCGAGCGCGAGGGCTTGGCCAAGTACGTCGCGGTGCAGCCGCACTACAACCTGGTTTCCCGTGGAACCTTCGAGGGCCCGCTGGCCGACGTGGTCGCCGAGCACGGCCTCGCGACCGTCCCGTACTACGCGCTCGCCTCGGGCTTCCTGACCGGCAAGTACCGCCCCGGCGGTCCGGAGGTGGACAGCGCCCGCGCCGAGGGCGCCGCCCGCTACCTGGACGAGCCGCGCGGCCCGAAGGTGCTGGAGGCGCTGGACACGGTCGCCGCCGAGCACGGCGTCGCCCCGGCCAGTGTGGCGCTGGCCTGGCTCGCCGCCCGTCCGACCGTCGCCGCCCCGATCGCCAGCGCCCGCACCCTCGACCAGCTGCCCCCGCTGCTGGCCGCGACCGGGCTGGAGCTCACCGCCGAGCAGACCGCCCTGCTGGACGCCGCCTCCGAGTGAGCGCCCGGATGAGCAGCGGGTGAGCAGCGGGTGAGCCCGACCGGGCTCCGACTGAGCACACGACCGGGCCCCGACGGCGCTCCGCCGTCGGGGCCCGGTGCTGCCCACCGGCCGCGGCCGGGCCCGGGCCGGTCAGGGCCGGTCACGGCGGTCAGGGCCGGGTCCGGCCCGGGTCAGGGCCGGGTCCGGCCTGGGTCAGGGCCGGCCGAAGTGGGTGGGGTAGTAGCCGGAGGTGAGCGCCGATATCCGGACGGTCCGGCCCGGCCGGGGCGCCTCCACGAAGGTGCCGTCGCCCAGGTAGATCCCCACGTGGTGGATCCCCGAGGCCCGGCCGCTGTCCGACCAGAACACCAGGTCCCCGCGGCGCAGCTGCCCGGAGCCGATCGGCGTGGTCGCCGCGTACTGGTCGTCGGCCACCCGCGGAAGGTTTATCCCGCTGCGCAGGTAGGCCTGCTGGACCAGCCCGGAGCAGTCGTAGCCGGACGGGCCGTCACCGCCCCAGACATAGGGCTTGCCGAGCTGGGCCAGCGCGTAGTCGACCGCCGCCTCCGTGCGTCCGGAGGAGGCCTTGCTGCCGGGGGCCGCCGTGTCGCCGGAGGAGGCCTGGCTCCCGGAGGAGGCCGTGTCGCCGGCGGACTTCCCGGGGTCACCGGACTTCCCGGTGCGGCTGAGGTAGACGTCGTAGTGGCTGGTCCAGCGCCACTCACCGGCGCCGTTCCTGAACCAGTACTTCGAACCGTCCCAGCCCTGGCGCGGTCCCCAGGAGGAGGCCGGGCCGTTGGAGACGGCCTCCGCGCCGGACCCACCGGCACCGCCGGAGCTCCCGGTGGCAGCGGACTTCCCGGGGCCACCGGACTTCGCGGCGCCTGCGGACTTCCCGGGGCCACCGGGCTTCCCGGTGCGACTGGCGTAGACGTCGTAGCGGCTGGTCCAGCGCCACTCACCGGCGCCGTTCCTGAACCAGTACTTCGAACCGTCCCAGCCCTGCCGGCCGGCCGCGGCCTGGGCGGACCCGGCACCGACCGTCAGGCCGACCACGCCGGCGCCCGCGAGCACGGTGGTGGCCAGGCAGGTGCTCCGCACGACGCGGTTCACTCGCCCTCCACCGGACGCCGACGCCGGGCGGGCGGTGCGCGGCCGGGCCGCGCAGTTCGGGCAGCCGCAGCCCGCCACCGCGGGAATGCTGCCGAGGCGCTCCTCGAAACCGATCAGACCGGAGTCCGCGTCGGGGTCGGAACCGGGCTCGGCGTACGCGCCGGTGGCTATCCTCATGCGGGTCGTCCTTCCTTCCGCCCGGCCCGGGCGGCCGGGGGCGGTACCGAGGCGGCCACTCCGGCCGGGGCGACGAAGGCGACCAGCAGCTGCTCCATCAGCGCGCTGCGGGCGGCCTCGTCCAGTTGGTGCGCCGTCGCGCGCTCCAGCCGGCGGACGGCCAGCGCCGCCGCCTCCACCGCGTCGTCGACCAGCACGGTCCGCAGACCCGCGTCCAGGTCGGCCACTCGACGGCGGCGCATCGACTCGGCGACCTCGGGCGCGTAGTCCAGCGCCAGCGGCTGCGCGGAGTAGACCTCCAGGCCGGCCGGGGCGACCTCGGCGGCCAGCGCACGGGTCATCTCGTCGGCGAACCACTGACCGTCGCGCAGCGCGGGGCCGGGCGCCGCGTTGCTGTCGCACGGCAGGGTGGACGCGGTGCGGGTGAGCACCGCCTGGACCTGGGCGCGCAGGTAGCTCTCGTGGTCCTCGATCGCCAGCAGCGCCCGCGCGGTGTCCTTGACCCGCCAGACGATCAGCAGCCGGACCACGATCGGCGTCCCGGTGCGGTCGACCACCTTGACCGGCTCGCTGCGCCAGTGCCGCAGCCGCACGTCAACCCGGCGGCGGCGCAGCAGCGGATTGACCCAGACCAGCCCGGTCCTGCGCACCGTGCCCCGGTAGCGGCCCCAGCGGGTCAGCACCCGGGTCTCGCCGCCCGCGTTCGCCAGCAGGCCGGCGAGTGCGCACACGACCAGCAGGCCGGCCGCCGTGACCGCGGCCACCGCCCGGACGTCGACCCGGGCCCGGCCGCTCTCCCTGACGGCCCGGTCACGCAGCTCGGGCAGCGCGTCCCAGTGCGGGAGCACCCCCGTGCGCAGCAGCACGTAGCCCACCGAGGCCAGGCCCAGGAGCACCACCAGCAGGGCGACCCAGCCGGGCAGCGCGGGGGCGGGGTGCTCGCGCAGCGCCTGGTCGGCGCGCGGGGGGCGGCGCGGGGTGGCCGCGGTCGGAGCACCGGCGGCGCCGCCCGGGCGGTCGGTGGCTTCCGAGGCGGGCTTCTCCAGCGGATCCCGCAGGTCGCCCGCGCCGGCGGGGGACGGTCCGGGGACGACGGTCAACGGGGTGGTGGCCGGTCCGCTGTCGGCGGGCGGAGGCGTCGTGGCGGCCGCGGTGGCCGTGGCGGCCTGGGGGGTCCTGGCTGTCCTGGGGGCCACCGGGGCCACCGGGGCCTGGGGGGCGGCCTTGACGGTCGAGACCTTGGCCAGCGGGCTGGAGCCCGAGGCGAAACGTTCCGGCAAGACCGGAGGGAGCTCCTCGGTCAGGTTCTCCGGTCGCTGCGAAGAGTCGCGGGTGACGTCCATGCACGGATCCTCTGGGTCGGTGTGTCGCGCAACGGGCGGCCCGGATCTGACGGGCAGTGCCAAAATCAGGCTAAGTTCATACGTCATCAAATGCGACATTTGAGTCGAGGTGTGTCGACATTTACTGACGTATCGTCCGAAGCCGACCTGACGCGCAGGCACATGAACGGATGAACGGATGGTCGGTACGGTGTCGGCGCAGGTCAGCGCCGTCGGGAGCCGGGCCCGCGGGCGAACACCCGACGGGTGATCAGCCCGATTCCGGCGAACAACAGCAGTACCCCGGCGAGCACCCCGTGCCGGCCGGTCTCCCGGTGACGGCCCGCGGTCTGCTCGGCCTCCGCCACCGTCGCCCCGGCCGGCGGTGCGGGCAGCGGCCGCGCACCGGACCGGCCGGAGCCGGACTCGTCCTGACCGGCGCCTTCCACCGACGGGCCGCCGCTCGCCAGCGGGCCCGGCCCGGGAGCGCCCGCCGTCGCGCCCGAGGGGGCGGTGGTGGTGGCGGTGGGCGCGAGCGTGGCCGTGGCCGTGGGCGTCGTCGCACTCGCGCCCCCGCTCGCCACAACCGGCTTGTCCGGTACGGGCGTTGCCGGAGCGGCCGTCGCCGCCGGGCCCGTCGCAGGGCTCGACGCCGTCGCGCTCGGCGTCGCTGGGCTCGGCACCGCCGCACTCGGCGTCGCTGGGCTCGACGCCGCCGGGGTCGGGGCCGCGGCGGCGACGCGCACCCGGACCGGGTCCGCCGACGTCCCGTTCCCCGCCCGGTCGGTCGCCGTGACGGTCAGCCACTGCTCGCCGTCCCCCAGGTCCCGGTTGGCCGTACAGGTCCAGCTCCCGTCCAGCGCCACCGCGGCCCCGCAGAGCACCGTGCGGTCGCCCGGGCCGGCGGCCCCCACCCGTGCCGTGACCAGCACGTTCGCGGCCGGCTCGGCACGCCCGGCGAACGTCGGCCGGCTGAGCTTCAGCACGTCGCCCGCGCCCGGCACGGTGAGCGTCGGCTTGTCCGGCGGCACGGTGTCGACCACCAGGGTGACCGCCTGCCCGACCGTCCGGTTCCCCGCCGCGTCGACCGCGGCCGGGGTGAGCTGGTGGCTCCCGTCCGCCAGGTTCTCGACCGGCAGGCAGGACCACCCGCCGTCCGCGCGGACCGCGCTGCTGCACAGGTCGGCGGAGCCGGAGCGGTCGGTGACCGAGACCGTGCTGCCCGCCTCGCCGGTGCCGGTGAGCTGCAGCCCCGGGTCGTTGGTGTAGGCCGGCAGGGTGAGCACCGGCGCGGCCGGCGGGGCCGTCTTCACGGTGATCTTGACGGCCTCACCGCGCAGCACCACTCCCCCGCTGGTGGTCTCCACCGGGGTGAGGCTGTGCGGTCCCGCGGGGAGCGCGCTCCCCGGGCGGCAGGACCAGTCGCCGCCGCGCTCGACCCGGGCTCTGCAGAGCGCGTCCTCGCCCTCCCGGATCTCGACGGAGGCGCCGGCCACCGCGCCCGCGCCGCGGATCTGCGGCCGGGCGTCGGCCAGCACGGCGCCGTCGACCGGCTCGGCGATCTCGGGCCGCGCCGCGCCGACGGTCAGCTTGATCCGCTGGTCGGAGACCTCGCCGGAGTCGGCGAAGCCGCCGGAGGGGACGAGCTGACTGGTGTCGCGGCCGATCCGCAGCCGGGCCCAGGTCTCGCCGGGGGCCGCGCCGGCCGGGACGGTCCATTCCAGGGTCGCGGTGCGGGCGCCGGCCGGGACCTCGGTCTGCACCCGGTCGACGGGGTCGAACCGGCCGCTGTGGCCGAAGTCGATCCAGCCGGCCAGGGTGGCGGGCTGGTCGCCCACCGCGACGGGGACGGTGACCCGGTAGTAGTGGCCGATCGCGGCCTCGGCGGGGAAGCCGATCGACGGGTCGGGGCCCTGGTACTCACCGCGACCGGGCTGCGGCTTGGCCGGCGGCGGCCCGTAGGGACTGGCGAACGGGGTGGCCCGCCGGGCGGCGCCGTGGTCGAGCTGGACCAGCGGTCCGTCCTCCGCCGCGGGGGCGGCGGTCCGGCCGGGGGCGCGGTCGCGCCGGGGCCCGGTGGTGGCGTCGGTGCCCAGGAAGAGGTCGGAGACCACGTGCGAGGCGTTGCCGTAGGCCTGCGGCGCCGTCCCGAGGAACTCGTCGACGGTGACGGTGTAGGCCTGGCGCAGGACCGGAGCGGCGGTGGTGCTCCCGGCCCGCGAGGTGGAGCGCTGCTCGACCCGGAACACCGCCGTGCGGAAGGTCCCGGCGAGTTCCAGGGTGCCCTCCGCCGCGGTGCCGGCCGCGCCGTCGGTGGATCCGTCGGCGCCGCCGGGGGCGAGGGAGTTGCCGTCGACCGTCCAGCCGTTCCAGCCGGTGCGGCCGACCAGGGTGGGCGCGGCGGGTGAGCCGCCGGTGAGGGTCAGCCGGGCCGCGGTGCCGGTGGTGCCGGATTCGCCGGAGGCGACCGCGGCCAGTCCGCTGAGGTGGAGCCGGGGATTGCGGACCGGCCGGGAGAAGCTCAGCCGGAGGGTGCCGACGGTGCGCCAGGAGCCATCGGTCTGCGGACGGCCCGGGGCGGGGGTGAAGGTCTGCGCCGGCTCCCCCGGACCGATGCCGTCCGCGTACGTTCCGCCGGAGCCGGCCCCTCCGGCGCGCTCCGCCAGGCGGCCGGGTTCGGCGGTGACGGCCGTGCCGGGCGCGGCGGCGAAGTCGAACTGGACGGAGAGACCGGACGGCAGGACCGCCCGGTGCTCCGGCGACCAGGAGTCAGGGGACTGCCGGGCCGGGGCGGCCGGGGCGTTCGGACCGGTCAGCAGCCCGGCCGCGAGGACGGCCAGGGCGACAGCTGTGCGGGGAAACCGTCGGCTCATCCGGCTCTCCTTCGCGGTCGGCTACCGGGCGGCGAGCGGCCCGAGCACAAGATCCGACAAAAAGGAATCACGATCCCGGCGCGGCCGGAGGGCGACACCTGCGCCCCCTGGCCGTGTCCCACCCGTTCGGCGGGCCGCCCGGGCGGCAGGGCGGGACGGGTGCGGAGGAGGCCCCGGCAGGGGAGCGGACCCGGGCCCCGCACGAGGAAGCGGGTCGACCGGGCCGGACCGGGCCGTCCGCCGCGATCACCGCCGGGCACGGGCCGGAAACGGCAGAAGCCCCCGGCCGTCGGCCGGGGGCTTCTCGCTGGTGCGCTCAGCAGGATTCGAACCTGCAACCTCTTGATCCGTAGTCAAGTGCTCTATCCGTTGAGCTATGAGCGCAAGGAACGGGCGAACCCGATCTTGCGGAGGTTGGTGCGCTCAGCAGGATTCGAACCTGCAACCTCTTGATCCGTAGTCAAGTGCTCTATCCGTTGAGCTATGAGCGCTCGCCCCGGCGAACCGTGCCTCCGGGGCGTTGCGGGGACAACATTACATGACCTGCGACGCAGGACGAAATCGGTTGATCCGACCCCGGCCCCGCCCTCCCCGGGCGGCCGGGGATCCACCCCCGGACATGCGAGGAGCCCCGCCGACAAGATCGTCGACGGGGCTCCCGTGCTGCGGAGGCTGAGGGATTTGAACCCTCGATCAGGAATAACCCCGAAACCGCATTAGCAGTGCGGCGCCATAGACCGGACTAGGCGAAGCCTCCCCACAGGGACCATGCCCGCGCGAGCGGACCCGTTCCGTGTGTCAGTGATGATGCCACAACCCTGGGGTCCGGCACCAACCACCGCCAACGTTACTAGGCGGGTCGTCCCCGTCGCAAAGAAGAATGAGATACTGCCGACTCCGGAGGAGCTGCCCTGAGCCGAGGAGACCTGTCGACGTGAGCAGCAGGCCGATCCGAGGCGCTGCTCGCCTCGCCGCCATACTCGACGCCCTGCCCGACGCGTTGTTGCTGGTGAACAGCAACGGCACCGTCGTGGACGCCAACAGCGCGGCCGTCCAGGCGCTGCAGGCGCCGGGCACCTCACTGGTCGGCATGGGCGTCCTGGGCCTGCTGCCCGAGTTCGACCCCAGCCGGATCCCCGGCTCGATGCGCCCGGCCACCCGCGACGGCGACGCCCTGGACCGCCCGGTCCGGATGACCGCCCACCGCACCGACGGCACCACCTTCCCGGTCGAGGTGTCCGGCAACGACTTCGCCGACGAGGACGGGTACACGCGCTCCCCGCTCGCCCCGTACGACCCGTACCGCGAGGGCTCGCGCTCGCCGTCCTCCTCCGACCTGCTCCTGCTGCTGGTCCGCGACCTCTCCGGCCGGCTCGGCGTCGAGGCCGAGCTGCGCCGCCAGCACAAGCAGACCGAGATGATCCTGCGGGCCGCCGCCGAGGGCGTGCTCGGCGTGGACCTCGAAGGCCGCTGCGTCCTGGTCAACCCCGCGGCCGCGCACATCCTGGAGTACCGGGCGAGCGAGCTGGGCGGCCGTGAGCTGCACCCGCTGATCCAGCACTCCCGGGCCGACGGCACCCCGCTGGCCCTGGAGGAGTCGGCGCTGCTGGACACCCTGACCTCCGGGCGAAAGCACCGGGTGCGGGGCACCGTGCTGTGGCGCAAGGACGGCCGTCCGGTCACCGTCGACCTCACCACCGCTCCCGTCCGGGACGGCGACCAGCTGGTCGGAGCGGTGATGACCTTCACCGACCGCAGCCGCGAGCTCGCCCTCATCGCCCGCAACGAGCACCTCACCGCCGTCCTGGAGAGCGAGCTCGGCGGCGCGCTGACCGCGCTGAACCAGCGGCTGGACGCGCTCGCCGCCGATCCGGCCGGACAGCTCTGGCCGGAGGCCAACTGGACCCTGCGCCGGCTCGCCGAGGAGTGCCGGCGGTTCGGGAAGCTGATCGACGGCGTCCTCGAGCACCAGCGCTCCGAGGCCGGCGAGAACGGCCCGGCGGAGACCAGGAACGCCAGAGCGGACAAGGACGGCGGGGACGCCGAGGACCGCAAGGACGGACGGAAGGCCGCGAAGCGGGTGCCGGTCGGCCTGGACGCGGTGGTCCGCCGGGCCGTCGAGGAGGCCGGCGGGCTGGTCGGCCCGGGCCGGGTGCGGTTCTCCGTGCACGCCGCCGCCGTCGAGGTGATCGCCGACGAGCGGCGGCTCGCCCAGGCGCTGGCCCACCTGGTCGCCGACGTCAGCGGCATCGGGCTGTCGCTGGACGCCCCCACCGCCTCCTCGCCCGGCCTGGCCGTACCCGGTCTGGCCGGCGCCGGGATGCCCGTGCCCGGACTGGGCGCCCCGGGGCTGGGCGGCCCCGCCGCGCCGAGCGCCGCCCCCGAACCGCCGACCGTGGTGCTCGCCGCCGCCCAGCGCGGCGACGTCGCCCGGGTCGAGATCCGCGGCCCCGGCATCGGCGGCAGCCCCGTCCACCTGCCGATAGCCCGCGCGGTGGTCGAGCGCCACGGTGGCGTGCTCCAGCCGCACGAGCTGCCCGGCAAGTCCGGGACGACGTACGTGGTCGAGCTGCCGTTGGACCCGGCCGCCGCGAAGGCCGCCGCCGAGCGCGCGGCCGCCGAGGGCCGCTCCGACCGGCCCAAGGAGGGCGACAGCGCCGTCCTGCCCGAGCTCCCCGGCATCCCCCAGCTGCCCAGCAGCGGCGAGGCGGCAGCCGCCCCGGCGGCCGGGCAGCCCGGCGCCGGGTCCCCGGAGCCGGAGCCGGCACCCGCCGAGGAACCCCCGGTCGAGCGCCGCGGCCGCCGCGGCCGGCCCGCCGCCGCGGAGCAGGCCCCCACCGCTCCCGCCGCTCCCCCGGTTCCGCCGCCTCCCCCCGTCCCTGCGGCCGGCACCGCCCCCGCGGCCCCCGCCGACCAGTGGCCGAACGCCCCCGCCCGGATCGAGCGGGCCGTCCCCGAGCAGTGGAACGGCACGGGCAAGGACCCCGCGTACGGCCGCCAGGGCCTGGCCGGCCCGGACGGGGCGCAGAGCGACCCGTGGGGCAACGACGACGGCAGTTCCGGGCCCGCCTACGCCGTGCCCGTCGAGGGCGCACGCCCCCAGCAGAACCGGCCCGCCGGCCGTGAGCCGCTCGCGCTCGGCCCCGCGCCCTCCGACGCCGCCGCGCCGCCGGACCCCGCCGCTCCCGGTTCCGGCCCCGCCGAGGACGGCGCTGCGGGCAAGCCGCGCCGGCGCCGCGCCCTGCCCTCCGCCGAGGACTCCTCGGGCGGGTTCGCGCTGCCCGGGGTGGCCGACACCCCCGTCTACCCGGGTCTGGAGCACGCCCTGCCCATCGGCCCGGCACCCGCCGCACCCGAGCCGGCCGCCCCGCCGACCGGCCGCCGCCGGCGGCTCTCGGTACCGCCCGGCCCCGCCCCGGAGAACGCGGGCGACCAGGACTCCGCGGGCGCCGCGGGCCCCGGCAGCGCACTGGAGCCCGCCCGCTCCGCCCTGCCCGCGGCCGAAGAGCCGGGCGCCCCGCAGCCGGTGGGCAGCGGCCTGGCCGAGCTCACCCCGCCGCGCCCGCTCGGCGCCGCGCCGGTGGCCCCCGTACCACCGCAGCCGCCGGTGCCCGCAGAGGCGCGGACCGCGCCGCGTCCGATGGCGGAGCTGCCGGCCGCCGGGCCGTCCGGGGCGGAGCAGCCGCAGTCCGGCACCGGTGAGCTGGCCAACGCGCGGCGGCTGCTGGTGTGGCCCGAGCCCGACCCGGCCACCAACCAGGCCCTCCGCTCCCGCGGCTACCAGCCGGTGATCGTCCGCTCCCGCGAGGAGGTGGCCGCCCAGGTCACCGGCTTCCCCGCGGCGCTCTTCGTCGACCCGCTGACCGGCCCGATCACCCGCACCGCCCTGCAGTCGCTGCGCACCGCCGCGCTCGACAACCGCGTCCCGGTGCTGGTCACCGCCGGTCTCGGCCAGGCCACCCGGGACGCCGCGTACGGGGCCGACCCGGCCGTGCTGCTGCGCGCCCTCGCCCCGCGCGACGGCGAGCACCACGCCCCGCGCGTCCTGCTGGTCGAGGGCGACCCGGACATCGCCGCCGCCATGATCAGCAGCCTGGAGCGGCGGGGCATGCACGTCGAGCACGCGACGGACGAGAACGACGCCGTGGCCCGCGCCGCCAGCGTCCAGCCCAACCTGGTGGTGATGGACCTGTTCCAGATCCGCCGCCGCCGGGTCGGCCTGCTGGACTGGCTGCGCGCCAACGACCGGCTGCACCGCACGCCACTGGTGGTCTACACCTCGGTGGACCTCGATCCGCGCGAACTGCCCCGGCTGCGCACCGGCGAGACGGTGCTGTTCCTCGCCGAGCGCTCCACCACCGAGGACGTCCAGTCCCGGATCGTCGACCTGCTCGGGCGGATCGGCGCGATGGGCGAGGCGGGCGTCGCCGCCGCGGGCTGAGCCCGGGCACGCCGAGGGCCGGCCACCCCGGTGGCGGCGGGCTGAGCCCGGGTACGCCGAGGGCCGGCCCCCCGGTCGGGTCGGCCGGCCCCGGCGGTGCGCCGCTACTTGCCGAGCACCGTGACGTCCAGCGCGCCGGCCGCGTACTCGGCCCGGATCACCTTCTTGTCGAACTTGCCGACCGAGGTCTTCGGCACCGACTCGACGATCGCCCAGCGCTCCGGCAGCTGCCAGGAGGCGATCCGCTCGGCCAGGAAGGTCCGCAGCTCCGGCAGCCCGGCGGTCGCGCCCGGGCGCAGCACGACGGTGGCCAGCGGGCGCTCGCCCCACTTCTCGTCCGGGACGGCGACCACGGCGGCCTCCGCCACCTCGGGGTGGGCCATCAGCTGGTTCTCCAGGTCGACCGAGGAGATCCACTCGCCGCCGGACTTGATGACGTCCTTGGCCCGGTCGGTGAGGGTCAGGTAGCCGTCGGCGGTGATGGTGCCCACGTCGCCGGTGCGCAGCCAGCCGTCCTCGGAGAACTTGTCGTCCGGGCGGATCGGGTCCTGCCCGGCGCCGCCGTAGTACGCCCCGGCGATCCAGGGGCCGCGCACCTCCAGCTCGCCGGCCGAGACGCCGTCGTGCGGCATGCGCTCGCCGCCCGGGCCGATCAGCCGGGCCTCGACGGAGGCCGGGAAGAGCCCCTGGGTGATCCGGTACGGCCATTCCTCCTCGGGCGTGAGGCCGCCCGGCGGCTGGGCGAAGGAGCCGAGCGGGGAGGTCTCGGTCATGCCCCAGGCGTGCAGCACCCGGATGCCGTGGCGCTCGTCGAAGGCCTTCATCAGCGACGGCGGGCAGGCGCTGCCGCCGATGACCACCATCCGCAGGCTGGAGGTGTCGTAGTCACCGGCGTCCAGCTCGTCCAGCAGGCCGCTCCAGATGGTGGGGACGGCGGCGCTGACGGTGGGCCGCACTGCGGCGATCATCTCGGCCATCGGCTTGGGCTGGAGGAAACGATCCGGCATGAGCAGGTTGGCACCGGACATGAAGGCGGCGTGCGGGATGCCCCAGGCGTTCACGTGGAACATCGGGACCACCGGCAGCGCGGTGTCGCGCGGGGTGAAGGCGAAGTTGTCGCCGGTGTTGACCTGCATGCAGTGCAGGTAGATCGAGCGGTGGCTGTAGAGCACGCCCTTCGGGTCCCCGGTGGTGCCGGAGGTGTAGCAGAGCACGGCCGCCTGGCGCTCGTCGATGTCCTGCTGCCAGGGGTAGTCGACCGGCCGGTCCGCGATCAGCTCCTCGTAGTCGTGCACGCCGCCCGCGAAGCCCGCCAGCAGCGAGCGGTCGCCGGGGCCGGCCACCACGACGTGCTTGAGCGTGGGCGCCAGCTCCGGGAGCACGGCGGCGAGCAGCGGGAGGACGCTGCCGTTGACGATGATCACGCGGTCCGCGGCGTGGTTGACGATGAAGGACAGCTGGGCGCCGGGCAGCCGCAGGTTGAGCGTGTGCAGCACCGCCCCCATCGCGGGGACGGCGAGGTACGCCTCCAGGTGCTCCGCGTTGTTCCACATCAGGGTCGCGACCCGGTCGTCGCCCGTCACCCCGAGCTCGTCGCGCAGCGCGTGCGCGAGCTGCGCGGCGCGGGCGCCCACCTCGGCGTAGCTGCGGACGACCGGGCCGGCGCCGTCCCAGGTGGTGACGGTGGAGCGGGCGTGGATCGTGGACCCGTGCTCGAGGATCCGGGCGACGGTGAGCGGTACGTCCTGCATCGTGCTGAACACGGGTCCTCCTCGACCTGGCGGCACTGGCGGCTCCTGCGGCGCCCCTACCCGGGGGTAATGCGCGCGGACGTGCCCGATTGTGCCGCCCCGCCCGTCCGCTGTCAGCATCCCGAAGCCGTTGAACGGATCACTGATTCGCCCGGTTTCTCCCGCTCGCCGGCGGGCGCGGCTCAGCGGCGGTCGGGGCGGCTCAGCGGTGGTCGGCGCGGCAGAGCCGGAGCGAGTTGACCGGGTCGGGGGCGTAGGCGGGGTCGAGGACCCAGCCCTCCTCGGCCGCGATGCGCAGCGCGCGGTGGGCGCCGGCGCCGCAGTAGGTGGCGCGGTGGAGCGTGATCCGGCGCAGGAAGGTGCCGTCGGGGGCGAGGAGGGGCCCGTAGCCGTCGGCGGGGCGGGCCAGTTCGCGGGTGGCGTCGCGCTTGAGGATGCGGCGGATGTGCCGGTCCCAGGCGGCAGGGCTGTTGGTGAACTCGGCCTTGAAGGCGCGCGGGCCGACCGTCCAGCGGGCGCCCCAGCGCTCCCAGCGGTCGGGCTCGGGGTGGTTCACCCAGAAGGTGAGCAGGCCGTACACCGGGACGTAGACGATCTGGAGCAGGAAGACGACCGGCAGCAGCAGCGCGAAGCGGGTGGGCTGCGGGCCCCAGGGCGTGCCCGGTGCGGCGGGCGGATCCTGCGGGGAGGGGGCCGCGAGGGCGGCCGGGGCCGGGAAGCGGCGGACGAGCCGGACCTGCTCGGCGTCGGTGCCGTTCGGCACGCCCTGCCAGCCGAACCGCTCGGCGATCCGGACCACGCCGTCCGCGCCGAGGCCCCGGTAGAGGCGCACGGCGAGTCCGACCGACACCTCGCGGCCGAGATCGGGCTGCACCGTCCCGCCGCCGGCGGCGTGGGTCGCCTCCGCGGCGGCGATGCGGCGCTCGAGCAGCGGGGTGACGTAGCGCTCCCAGTCCTCGGGGCGGCCGGTGAGCTCGGCGCGGAGGCGGCGCGGCGGGATGAAGCTGCGGTTGACCCGGACCCAGCCGTCGGAGTCGGGGCCGCCGCCGCTGTAGTCGGCGAGGATCAGCACGACGAAGACGGCCACCAGGCCGAGGATCCAGAGCGGGGCGTAGATCCACTGCAGGAGGAACTGGAGCAGCACGGCGGCGCGGTTGCGGCGCGGCGCCGGGCCGGGGAAGCCGCCCGGCTGCGGCGCGGCCTCGAACCGGGCGGCGGGGTCGGGCCGTCGGGCGGCGTCCGGCTGCTGCGGGGGGACCGGCCGGGGGTACGGGACCGGCTGGGGGTCAGCGGCCGGCTGGGCGTAGGGGTTCGACGCGGCGGCCGGGCGACCGTACGGCTGCTGCGGTGGAACGGGCTGGGCGTACGGGTTCGGTGCGTGCGCGCCCTGCCCGTACGGGTTCTGCTGCGGGGCCGCGCCGTACCCGGGCGCTCCGCCGCTCTCCTGGCCGTTCGTCATTACGCCCCCTCGTGCTGGTCGAGGGGGACACCCTATCGACGGGGGCTCAACCGGCGGCCGGACCGTCGACCTGGTTGCGGTCGACGGTGAGGGCGGCTCCGGCGTAGCTCTCCTGGACGTTGCCGCGGTACTGGTGGACGCGCTGGTGGGCGCCCCAGAGGTCGGGGACGAGCGGGCCGGAGCCCACCGTGTCGGCGCGGTCGTCCCAGTGGGCGTACCAGACGGCGTCGGGGAGCGGGGAGCTGCCGGCCCGGGCGGCGGCGACCAGGTCGGCGATGCCGGAGTCGAGGCTGGAGTAGTAGCCGGAGCGGTAGCCGGCCCGGTGCAGGGCCTCGGTCCAGCCGAGGGCGAAGTCGACCACGGCCTGGCCGCAGGCGGGGTCCCGCATCGGGTAGGACTCGATGTCCAGGTACACCGGGCTGCCCTTGCCGAGGCCGAGCGATCGCATCGCACCCACCGCCTCGGCGGCTTCGTCCCGGCCCTGCCGGACGGCGTTCGCCCGGTCGATCCGCTTGGGCCTGCGGGCGGGGTCGGCGCACGGCGCCTGGAGCCCGACGTGCACCGGCAGGAACCGCCAGCCCATGGCGCGCGCCTGGCGGATCCAGTCGGCGGTGAGCCGGGGCTGGGCGCAGCCGCGCTGGGAACCGCTGACGTAGACGCCGAGCGCCCGGTACGGGGAGCCCGCGCGCCAGGCCCGCAAGGTGTCGAGCGCGGGAGCGCTGCAGGCGTCGAAGGCCGTGCCGCTCCAGTCGTCGCGGCCCGGGGGCGGACCGGACCGGTCGGGGAGGGTGACGGCACGGATCCGCGGGGCAGCGGCCCGGGCGGAGGCTCGGGCGGAGGCCTCGGCGTTCACGCCCGTCCCGTCGGTGGCCAGCAGGAACACGAGGGAGGCGGCGAGGAGGGCCGCCGGGCGGATGTAGCGCATCCGGCCTTGATACTGACGGACCATCGGACGAATGCGCCAACCACGCCGCGGGCCCCGCCGGCGTCCACCCTTTCGGGCGCACCCGTCCGCATCCGTCCCGATTCTGGTAACGAGCTTGCCCGTTTGTCAGTCCTTACGGCAAACTCGTCAGCATGCCCGTCTCCCGTACCAGCGAAACTGCTGCCCCGACCTCGGCCGCCGCCGTCGCCGAGGCCCTTGCCATGCCGCCCGCCCCCAAGGGCGAGCCGGCCGGCGAGCGGGGCAGCTGGCGACGAGGCGGGGAGCCCGGCTCCGCAGCACCCCCCGGAACGGGGGCCGGCCGGTCCACCGGCCGGTTCGGCAAGGTCCTGCGGCGCCCGGAGAGAATCCCGGCGCCGCTTCTCTGTCTGACCGCGATGTTCCTGGTGCAGACCGGCATCGCGCTGTCCAAGCCGCTCTTCGGCCCGCTCGGGGTCAGCGGCACGACGTTCCTGCGGCTGGCCTTCGCGGCGGTCATCCTGCTCGCCGTCACCCGGCCCAGGCTGCGCGACAAGCGCCCGCGCGACCTCGCCGCGGCCGCGCTGCTCGGCGTGGCCTCGGCCGGAATGACCTTCCTGTTCGCCGGGGCGATCGACCGGCTGCCGATGGGCACCGCCGCGACCATCGAGTTCCTCGGCCCGCTCGCCGTCGCCCTGGTCTTCGCCCGGCGCGCCGGCCACCTGCTCTGGGCACTGCTCGCGGCGGCCGGGGTGGCGCTGCTGACCCTGCTCGGCGAGGGCTCCGGCGGCGGCTCGCTCGACCCGGTCGGCCTGCTGTACGCCTTCGGGGCGGCGGCCTGCTACGCGGCCTACATCCTGTTCACCGACAAGGTCGGCGCCACCTTCCAGGGCTTCCAGGGCCTGGCGGTGTCGATGACGGTCGGCGCGCTGACGCTGGCGCCGTTCGGGCTCGGCCAGGCCTGGAACGGGCTGACCGCGCCCGGCGCCTCGCCTCTGGCACTGCTCGCCGCGGCGGCCGGGGTGTCGCTGCTGCTGCCGGTGATCCCGTACGCGCTGGAGATGACGGCCCTGCGCCGGATGCCCCAGCGGGTGTTCAGCGTGCTGGTCAGCCTGGAGCCGGCGGTCAGCGCGCTGGTCGGGCTGGTGGTGCTCGGCCAGCTGCTGGGTGCCGCGCAGTTGGCCGGAATCGGTTGCGTGGTCGCGGCCAGCGTGGGGGCCACGCTGACCGGGCGGCGGTAGGGCCCCGCGCGGGGGCCGCGTCCCGGGCGCTACGGGCGCGCGGCCCCCGGCCGGGAGCGCCGCACGGGGGAGCGGCACGGCCGGGAACGCTACGGGCGGGGGAGCGCCGCACCGGGAACGCCACGGCCGGGGTGCGCTGCCGCTGGGGCGCGCGGCGGCCGGGACGCCCCGGCCGCCAGGGGGCGCTACGGCCAGAGCAGCGTGCGCGACCACTCCGGGCTGCGGACCGGGCCGGTGCGGGTGTAGCGCAGCCGGACGTGCCGGCGCTGCGGGTCGCCCTGCCAGAACTCCACCTCGTGCGCCCACAGGGTGTAGACCGCGTGCCCGGCCGCGACGGCGTCCGGGGTGGCCTCCAGCCGGCGGCGGGCCACCGCCACCGCCTCGTCGTACTCGGTGAGCGCGCCCAGCGGCTCGCTCTGCCGTCCGACCAGCGCGCCGACCCGGGCGGCGGGGGAGCGGGTGGCGAACTCCGCGGCGGCGACCAGGTCGGCCGCCCGCTCGACGGTGCCGCGGACCCGCACCTGGCGGCCCAGCTGCGGCCAGTAGACGGACAGCGCGGCGGCCGGGTGGTCGGCGAGCTGACGGCCCTTGGGGCTGTCGGCGGCGGCGGAGAAGTTCCAGCCGGTACCGGCCGCGTCGACGTCGCGCAGCACCAGCACCCGGGCGTCCGGCACGCCGTCCGCGTCGACGGTCGAGAGGGTGAAGGCCTGCGGGTCCAGCACCCCGGCGTCCAGGGCGGTGGCGAGCCACTCCACGAACAGCGGGCCGGGCTCGGCGGGGGCGGCCTCGTGGTCGAAGGAGGGCAGCGGGCGGGCCATCGGCGGGCGGCCGAGCAGCAGCTCGGGGACGGACCTCGGCTCGGGCCGGTGCTCGTCCGGCGGCGCGGGGCATGCCTCGGCTTCGGGCTCGGGTGCCGACCCGGCCCCGTCCGCACCGGTCAGGTCCTCGTCCTCCGCCGCCATCGCGCGCCCTTCCTTCCGGTTGCCGCGGTCGTCGCGCCGGCCGGGCCGGTCCGTTCCGGGCCCGGGCACGTGGTGCGCTGTCGGAGCGCAACCGTACCGCCGTGGGCCGACGGCTCCCGGCGCGGGCCCTCGGTGACGGCGCCGGGCACCGGACGCGCTCGTGGGCGGTGCCGATGGCGGCACCGCCCACGAGTCCGGTTTCGCGGCGACCCTTTCCGCTTGCCGGTCCATGCGCCCTGTCCGATCCGCACCCGGGCGGAAACCACCCGGGGACTGCTCCGGGCCCTTCCACGGGTGGTCGGTCCACCCGCGGTCGTCCACCTCCGGCGCCCCCGCCGTCGGTGGTGCCCGGGGCGGTCAGTGGGGGACCGGCGCGAAGATGACGTTGATGTTCTTGTTGCCCTGACCGGCCAGGACGTTGCCCGCGTTGTCCTTCGCCGCGAGGGTGTTGGCCTGGTTCGAAGCACCGGCGCCGGTCGCCGTCTGCTGGGTGGAGACGTAGTTGCCGTCGACCCCGCCGAACACGTTGCCCGTGCCGCTGTTGGACACCACGCCGGCGTTGGAGCCGCCCGCAGCACCCGCGCCGTCGTCGGCGGCCGCGGCGCCGGCACCCGCCAGCAGCAGGCCGGCCGCCAATGGGGCGGCGAGCAGAAGGCCGCACACCCGACGGGTGTGTTTGCAAGCCATGTGCACCTCCAAGAAACTGTTCATCGTGCAATCGGAGCACGAGCTGCGGGAGTTCGCCGGCCAGACGAACGCCCGGTGGCTGCGACGCCGGAAGCCAGACTTCCGCAACAAATCGACAAAGCACTAGCCGACGCCGCGTTTTTCGCCCTTTCGCGTGATATCCACTCGGGCCGCGAATACCGGCCTCGGATCCGGACGGGCCGCCGACACACCGCTCCCGACCTGCGATGTCGCCTGAACGACGGCCGATCGGCGACCTGCGCGAAGCGGCGCCCCCCACGTCACCGGAGTCGCCGGTCGCACCACCCCGGCGCAGTCCGGACGTGAACGCGCCCCCGAAAAGTTCGACCACCCTTCCATGTCGACTTTTCAGCCATTCACAGACGATCCGAAAGTCATATGGAAAAGACGGGAAAAATGGCCCATCCAGTGACATTCTCCAGGGGTTTTGAAAATCAGACCATCTTACCCGGATTGAGGATTCCCAGCGGGTCGAAGACCGCCTTCACCTGCCGCTGGAGGTCCAGGGCGACCGGCCCCAGCTCACGCGCCAGCCACTCCCGCTTGAGCAGCCCGACGCCGTGCTCACCGGTGATCGTGCCGCCCAGCTCCAGCCCGAGCGCCATGATCTCGTCGAAGGAGCGCTGGGCCCGGACCGCCTGCTCCGCGTCCGCGGCGTCGAAGATCACGATCGGATGGGTGTTCCCGTCCCCGGCGTGGCTGACCACCCCGATGGTCAGGTCGTGCCGTCCGGCGATCTCGGCGACGCCGTTCAGCATCTCGGCCAACCGGGAACGCGGCACCGCCACGTCGTCGATCATCGTGGTGCCCAGCCGGTCCATCGCGGGCAGCGCCAGCCGCCGGGCCGCCAGCAGCAGGTCCGACTCCGCCTGGTCCTGGGCCGGCACCACCTCGGTCGCCCCGGCCTCCCGGCACAGTGCGGCCGCCCTCGCCAGCTCCGCCTCCCGGTCCGGCCCGTCGAAGGCCACCAGCAGCAGCGCCCGGGTCGACTCCGGCAGACCCATCCGCCCCATTTCGTTGACGGCCCGCACCGAGACCGCGTCCATCAGCTCCATCAGCGACGGGGTCAGTCCGCGCGCCATCACCTCGCACACCGCCGCCCCGGCCGCGTCCGCGCTCGGGAACTCCGCCGCCAACGCCAACTGCGGAGCCGGCGCGGGCCGCAGCGCCAGCACCGCCCGCACCACGACCCCGAGGGTGCCCTCCGAGCCGACCAGCAGCCGGGTGAGGTCGTACCCGGCCACGCCCTTGGCCGTCCGGCGCCCGGTGGAGAGCAGCCGCCCGTCCGCCAGCACCACGTCCAGCCCGAGCACGTACTCGGCGGTGACCCCGTACTTCACGCAGCAGAGGCCGCCCGCGCCGGTGCCGATGTTGCCGCCAATCGTGCAGGACTCCCAGCTGGACGGGTCCGGCGGGTAGTACAGCCCGAACTCCCCCACCGCACGCGACAGTTCGGCGTTCACCACACCGGGCTCCACCACCGCGATCCGGTTCACCGGGTCGATCTCCAGGATCCGGTTCAGCTTCACCAGGGACAGCACGACGCAGCCGTCCACCGCGTTCGCCGCCCCCGACAGCCCGGTCCGCGCCCCCTGGGGCACCACCGGCACCCGCAGCTCGGTCGCCGTGCGCAGCACGTGCTGCACCTGCTCCACCGTCTCCGGGAACACCACCACCGCGGGCGTGCCCGCGGCGCAGAAACCGGCCATGTCGTGGCTGTAGGCGGCGGTCACACCGGGGTCCACCACGACGGCCTCCGCCGGGAGGCCCTGCGCCAGCCGGTCCGTCAGGTCACCCATCGCCGCCTCCGCTCCGCGCCCACCCGCCCCCGCCCTCCGCACTCTGCCCCGAGGGCAGGGGGTGGGCAAGTGGGCCTCGGCCCGCCCGGAAGCCGGCCCCGGAAACACCGAGGGCGGGTGCCGAGTGGTCTCGGCACCCGCCCTGTGCAGGTGGTTCTCCTACCGGCGGAGAGCGTGGGATTCGAACCCACGGTGACGGGTCACGCCACGACAGTTTTCAAGACTGTTCCCTTAGGCCGCTCGGGCAGCTCTCCAGGCGGAGGTCAGCCTAACGGGTCCGGCGGGGTTCGGTGCACACGATTCCGCGCGCCCCGGTCACTGGTCCCCGTCCCGCTGGCCGAGGGTGACCTTGGTGGTGAACGTCTGGCCGTTGCGGGTGTACTCGACGTCGACGGTCTCGCCCGGCTTGTGCGTCCAGATCCGGCTGACCAGGGCGGGACCGTTCTCGATCGGCGCGCCGCCGAGCTTGGTGATCACGTCGCCCGGCTTGAGGCCGGCCTTGTCGGCCGCGCCGCCGGGGGTGACGGCCGGCTGGCCCTGGATGTCGCGGGTCTGGATCTGCGCGCCGTCGCCCTTGTAGTCGTCGTTGCGCAGCACGTCGAGCTTGGCGTAGACCGGCTTGCCGGTCTTGATCAGGGTGTCCGCGACCCACTTCGCCTGGTTGATCGGGATGGCGAAGCCCAGGCCGATGCTGCCGGCCCGGCCGTTGGCGGAGGCGTTGGACTGGATCGCCGAGTTGATGCCGATCACCGCGCCGCTGGAGTCGAGCAGCGGGCCGCCGGAGTTGCCGGGGTTGATCGAGGCGTCGGTCTGCAGGGCGTTCATGTAGGAGGCCTGCGAGCCGGTCTCGTCACCCGAGGCGACGGGGCGGTCCTTGGCGCTGATGATGCCGCTGGTGACGGTGGACTCCAGGCCGTACGGCGCACCGATCGCGATCGTGGCGTCGCCGACGTTGACCTTGTCGGAGTCGGCCAGCGCCAGCGGGGCCAGCTTGTCCTTCGGCGGGTTGTCGATCTTGACCACGGCGACGTCGTAGCCCTCGGCGTGGCCCAGCACCGAGGCGCTGTACGACGAGCCGTCGGCGAACTTGACGGTCAGTTTGCCGCCGCCGAGGGTCGGGGCGACGACGTGGTTGTTGGTGAGGATGTGGCCCTCGGTGTCGAAGACGAAGCCGGTGCCGGTGCCCGACTCGGTGCTGCCCTGCGCCTTGATGGTGACGACGCTGGGCAGCGCCTTCTGCGCGATGGCGGCGATCGACCCGGGGGCGGGCTCGTTCTTCTGGGTGTTGCTGGCCTGGACCGTGGTGCTGCGGTGGTCGTTCGCCGAGCTGCTGCTGTCGTTGCGGTCGGCGGCGACCACGCCGATCGCGCCGCCGGCCACACCGGCGACCAGTGCCACCGCCGCGAGCAGGGCCACCAGGCCGCCGCGCTTCCTGCGCGGGCCGCCGGGGCCACCGGAGTGGTCGGCCGGGTAGCCGAGCGGGCCGCCGGGGCCGCCCGGGTAGCCCGCACCGCCGGAGGTGGCGTCGTGGCCGGCGCCCCAGCCGCCGAGCGGCTGGCCGGCGCCGAACGGGTGGTGGCCGTGCTGGGCCGGCGCACCGCCGGGCCCGGCACCGTACGGCTCGTGCGCGCCGGCGGCGGGCACGCCGTGGGAGGGGGTCGCGTACGGGTTGGAAGCCGGCGGCAGGGCCGGAGCGACCGGGGCCGCGGGCGACGCCGCCGGGGCCGCGGCCGGCGGCGCGGGCGGCAGGACGGGCGGCGGGGCGTCGACGTAGCCGGTGGCCGGGTCGACGGCGGGCGCCGCCGGGGCCTCGGGCGCGGGGACCTTGGTGAAGGCCATGGTGGGCTTGTGACCGCCCTCGGCCGAGGTGCCCTCGGGGGCGGCGCCCTCGGCTGCGGTCGGCGCGGGCCCGGCCTCCGGCGCCGGGACCCGGCTGAACGCCATGGTCGCCCGGTGCCCGCCCTCGGCGGCGTCGGCCGGAGCCGGATCGGCGGCCGCCGGCCTCGCCTCGGGCTCGGGGACCCGACCGAACGCCATGGTCGGCTTGTGACCTCCCTGAGCGGTGCCTTCGGGAGCGGCCCCTGCCGCCTCCTGGGGACCCGCGGGCTGCTCCCCCTGCGGCCCGGTGGGCCCAACCTCGCGCTCGGTGCTCACGGACGACCTCCATAGCTGACAGAACCAAGGACCATAGTTTTTCGCACCATCGATTCGATTGCCGTAAGGACCCCTCTGAAGAACTCATAAGAATCCTTAGCCGGTGCCGACGACAGCGCCGGAGCCGGCTTCCACGGCGGCGCCGGCGGCGGCGGTCGAGGGACTCCCCTCCCCCCGTCCGGGCGTTCCGCGATGCGGACGGCCCACCCGTGGCCTTGGCGTTCGTACCCTCGCCGGTTAGCCTGTCGCTCACAACTGACACGCGGGAGCTTGGACCGACCAGGCTGAGAGTGCGCATGTCGACGGTACGCCAAGCAGTAGCGGGCGGACCGTCGAGGGGGCGCTGACCGCCGGAACCTGTCCGGGTAATGCCGGCGTAGGGAGTATCGGCCATGCCGCCTGCTTCGCCATCCTCTTCTTCGAACGCCTCCGCGTCCAAGGATTTCCTTGATCGTCCCGGGGGCCCGGACGCGCGCCGGGACACGGACCCGGCCAACGCCGCCACCGCCACCGCCACCGAACGGGTCGAGGCGCCGCTGGTGCTGGACACCGAGCCGCCGCGCACCCTGCGCTTCCGGGACCACTTCGCGCTCTGGATGAACCTGGGCGTCAGCCTGATCGGCTTCTCCACCGCCGCCACCGTGCTCGGCGAGAAGGGCAGCGAGCTGTCGCTGGCCGCCGCGGTGACCGCGATCGTGACCGGTACGGCCGTCGGCACCGCGATGCTCGGCGTGGCCGCGCTGATCGGCGCCCGCACCGGTGCCCCCGCGATGGCCAACCTGCGCGGACTGTTCGGCACCCGGCTGTCCTACCTGCCGACCGTGCTGAACATCGTCCAGTGCATCGGCTGGGGCGTGTTCGAGCTGCTGACCATCACGGCGGGCGCGCAGACCGTCGCCCACACGAGCGGCTACCGCTGGCTGTTCGTGCTGCTCGCGGGCGCGCTGACCACCGCGCTGACGATCTGGCCGCTGGGCGCGATCGCGGTGCTGCGCCGCTTCGTGGCCGGTGCGGTCGCCGTCGCGATGGTGTACTTCACCGTCCAGCTGGGCCGCCAGGGCGTGCCCGACCCGGGCGCGGGCAACTGGCACGGCTTCCTGGGCGCCACCGACGCGATGATCGCGGTGTCGATCTCCTTCGTACCGATGGCCGCCGACTACACCCGGCACTCCCGCACCGCGCGCTCGGCCTTCTGGGGCAGCTTCTCCGGCTACACCGTCGCCCAGGTCTGGTGCTACGTGCTCGGCCTGATGGCGCTGCTGCAGTCCGACGGCGACCCGAGCCGGATGTTCGACTCCTTCCTCGGCGTCTGGGCCGGCTGGCTGTTCCTGCTGGTGCTGGTGGTGCGGGAGACCGACCAGTCCTTCGCCAACGTGTACTCGACCGCGATGTCGCTGCAGAACCTGCTGCCGCGGGTGGACCGCCGGGTGCTGAGCGGCGGGATCGGCGTGCTGACCACCGTCCTCGCGCTGCGGATCGACAGGTTCACCGACACCTACAACAACTTCCTCGGGCTGATCGGCTCGGTGTTCGTCCCGCTGCTCGCGGTGCTGGCGGTGGACTACTTCCTCGGCGCCGGCCGGCACGGCTGGGACCTCTCCGACACGGCGCCGTCGCGCTGGCTGATGCTGCTGCCGTGGGCCCTGGGCTTCGCGGTCTACCAGTTCATCGCGCCGACCGCGGTCGCCGCCTGGTGGACGGACTTCTGGACCTCGGCACAGCAGGCGCTGCACTTCACCCCGCAGGAGTGGACCTCCGCCTCGCTGTTCGCCTTCCTGGTACCGGCCCTGGCGACCTGGGCGCTCACCCCGCTGACCCGGCGCGCCGCGCGGAGCTGAGGCGCGGGGGGCGGAGCTGAGGCGCGGGAGGCGGAGTCGGCCCCGGGGATTGGGACCGCCTTCGCCTCCGCTTCACCTGCGCCGCCTATCGTTGGGGCCGTGACCAGCCCAGACCTGTCCTCGACGCAGGCGCGCACCGCGCCCTCCGTCCAGGTGATCGCCCACCGCGGTTCCTCCCACGCCCTGCCCGAGCACACCCTCGCGGCCTACCGGCGCGCGCTCGACGAGGGCGCGGACGCCGTCGAGTGCGACGTCCGGGTGACGGCCGACGGCGAGCTGGTCTGCGTGCACGACCGCCGCATCGGCCGGGTGTCGAACGGCCAGGGCACCGTCTCCGCGATGACGCTGGCCCAGCTGGAGGCGTACGACTTCGGCGCCTGGAAGACCGGCCGCCCCAGCACCGACCCCGAGCTGCGCGGCGTGCTGCGGCTGGAGCGCCTGCTGGAGCTGGTGGTGGACTGCGGGCGCCCGGTGGACCTGGCGATCGAGACCAAGCACCCGGTGCGCTTCCGCGGCCGGGTCGAGGCCGAGCTGCTGCGGATGCTGGAACGGTTCAAGATCGGCGCGAGCCGGGAGGGCGACCGCCCGTCCGCCCGGATCATGAGCTTCTCCTCGATCGCGCTGAACCGGGTGGCCCTCGACGCGCCGGAGTACCAGCGGGTGTTCCTGTTCGAACGGATGCTGCCGCTGCTGGGCCGTCTGCGGCCGGGCGGTCCGCTGCCGGGCGGGGCCCGGATCGCCGGTCCGGGCATCGACCTGGTCCGGGCCCGGCCGCAGCTGGTCACCCGGCTGCGGGAGCTGGGGCACCAGGTGCACGTGTGGACGGTGGACGAGCCGGCCGACGTCGAACTCTGCCTGGAGCTGGGGGTGTCCGCGATCATCACCAACCGGCCCGCCGAGGTGCTGGCGCAGCTCGGGCGGTGATCGTCCGGCGATCGCCCGGTGATCGTCCGGCGGGGGGAACGGTGGTCGGGCGGTGCTCGGGCGGTGCTCGGGCGGCGGGCCGGGGACCGGGCCGGACGAACGTGATCCCTCCGGTCGGCAGCCAAACCTTCCGTGCACGGTTTTGCCGGAATTCCTGCTGTCGGCGCGACGGAGGGTGAGCACGGAATGACCTCTCGTCGACCCTGAGTCGCACCGCCGGAAATGGACCCCCGGGATCCTCCGGCGGTCGTTTCCAACGCATTACCAAGGGGCATCCATCCCTCGGCATACGCTGAAGGAGGTCCGGGGGTGGCGTTGATGGTGGCGCGTTCGGTGCCCGCAGAAGTCGGGCCGACTTCTTCGACCATGGCAGTACCGCACTGTCCGGCGAGTGTCGGCGTCGCCCGGCGCAGGCTGCGTCGGGACCTGGGGGAGCGGCGGATACCCGAGCCGGTGATCGACGACGCCGTCCTGGTCCTCTCCGAGCTGTTGAGCAACGCCTGTCGGTACGCCCGCCCGCTCGGTCCGCTCCCCGCCCTCGGCCGCGGGGCCCGGGCCGAGGTGGTGGACCAGCTGCTGGTCGGCGTCCCCTCCGGGCCGCACCCTGCGGTGGACGGCCGGGAGCACGGCGAGGGCACGGACGGCTCGGACGGACCGGACGGCGGGGTGCTGGTCCGCTGGCAGGTGCACGCGGACGGCGTGCTCACCCTGGAGGTCACCGACGGCGGCGCGGCCACCCGGCCGCTGCCCGCCAGCCCCTCGCTGACCTCGCGCGGCGGCCGCGGCCTGAGCATCGTCGACCAGCTGGCCGGCGACTGGGGGGTGCGCGACGCGCCCGGCGAGGTGACGGTCTGGGCAGCACTGCCCACCCGGGCCCGGCACGCCCGGCGCACCGGCGGCGACGCGCGCAGCGCCTGACGCGCCGTCCCACGGCCACCGCTCTCCTGCCGCCGGCCGCCGACCGCGCACCGGCGGACCAGGCGCCCGTACGTCGGCCACATGCCTGCGGACCGGACGCCCGTACGGCGGGCCGCACACCGGCGGACCAGGCGCCCGTACGGCGGGCCGCACACCTGCCGACCGGACGCCCGTACGGCGGGCCGCACGCCTGCCGACCGGACGCCCGTACGGCGCCGGCCCCGACGCGTTCCCGCGTGCCCGGGGAACGTCAGTAGGCTTCCCGGAGCAAAGGACCACCGTTCCCGGGAGAGCCGCACCATGGGCAAGAAGGCCGCCAAGAAGGCGCCGCAGCGCCAGTCCACCACCGCCGTCGCGGGCGAAATCCCCGTGGTCGGGGCCCGTGAGAACTGCCCCTGCGGCTCCGGCCGCCGCTACAAGGCCTGCCACGGCCGGGAGGCCTCGCACGCGGTGCAGGAGCTGGTGCACCGCCCGTTCGAGGGCCTGCCGGGCGAGGCCGACTGGGTGGCGCTGCGCGAGCTGGTGCCGGCCGCCACGGCGCCGCTGACGCTCGCGCCCGGGGTCGCCGAGACCGCCAACGGCGACGTCCCGTCCGTCACCCTGGCAACCGTGCTGCCGCTGGCCTGGCCGGCCCTGCGCCGCCAGGACGGCTCGATCCTGCTCGGCCTCCAGACCCAGTCCGCCTCCGGCGACCTCAGCCGGGACCTCGCGGACGCCCTGGAGCTGGCCCTGGCCACCGAGCCCGGCACCCCGGTGCCGGCCCGCCGGACCGTGCCGGGCGGGCGCCGCCTCCAGGACCTGCTGGACACCACCGCCGAGTTCACGCCCACCGTGCACACCGGCTTCGAGTTCTGGCTGGAGGACGCCGAGACCGCCACCGGCGAGGTCGCCGCCTCGCTGGAGCGCGCCAACGCCTCGGCCATCCCGACCGAGAAGCTGGCGGGCCTGGACGCCGCCTACTGGTGCGGCACCCCGGACAAGAACCACCTGCGCTGGGTGATGACCGTGCCCGAGGAGAAGCTGCTGGACGCGCTGGCCCGGCTGAACGCCGCCGGCGAGGCCTCGCTCGGCCCGGACACCCGCCTGGTCGGCTCCTTCCGGGCGCACGGCCTGACCGTCCCGGTGTGGGACCTCCCGCTCGCCATGACCGCCACCGACTGCGAGAAGCCGGCCGCGGAGTTCGCCGAGCGCCTCTCGGCCGTCCTCGCCGACGGGACCCCGCTGACCGCCGAGGAGCGGCGCGCCCGCGCGAACCTGGTGAACCGTCAGGTCACCTTGAACTAAAGCCCGCTGGATTCGGGTGATACGCGTCACATTGTCGCCATGAAGGGGCAATTTCCGGCCCTGGAGGGCCTCTTGGAAATTGGCGCGGGCGCGGATCCTTGTTACTGTCTAAAGAGTCCGGCCGCTGGTGCATCCCCCGTCGCCAGCGGCCGGATCTTTTGCTTTCCGGAGCGGCCCGTTCGAACGGCCCGCCCGAGCGGGCCCCGGAGGGCCCGCGAAGCCGGCGCCGGTCAGTGCGCCGAGTGCCCGCTGTCCAGCCGGACCGTCGCGTCCACCAACTCGCCCAGCAGCGGCCCGACCTGCGGCAGCCGGACGCCACCGTCCGCCGCCGGCTTCGGCGCCAGCACCCAGCGCACCCTCCCCCAGCCTCCGACCGGGGGGACCCCCGCGGCCGCCCCGCCGGGCGGCAGCGGGAGGAATCCGCCCGGCCCGTGGTAGCGCAACGATCCCGGTACCCAAGGGAGTTGGGCGAGCATCTCGCCGAGTGCGTCGAGCGAGTACGGGGCCACCAGCAACGCGTAGCGGCCCGGCATCGCGAGCACCGGGCCGAGCGGCAGCCGCAGCGCGCCCAGGTAGACCAGGGCCCGCGCCCCGGCCGCCGCGGGCAGCGAGACCGCGGCGACGGCGGAGCCGGTGGCCGCCAGCACCGGCGCGTCCGGGCTCTGCCGCTCCCACCACCAGCGCACCATCCGGGGGTCCGTGGTGGCGGCCAGCAGCGACGGGTCGTGCGGATGCGCGCCGGGCACCGGGCAGTCCGGATCCCCGCAGGAGCAGCGCCCACCGCACAGCACGGTGCCCGGCACCACCGGCCAGCGGTACTCGACGGCGGCCGTCAGGGCCGCGTCCAACCGGGCGGACGACTCCTTCGGCCGGCTCTTCGGGTTCTCACGCATGGCGCTCGTTCCTTTCCCTGACCGCTCGGTTCGCTCCGCCCCACCGGCATCCGTCGGGACTCGCCACGCGGGCCCGCGGCGGCACGGCCCCGGGCGGCGCGGAGCGGGGCGGGCGGCACGGCGGACGGCGCGGCTACGACGTGGAGCACGGTGTGGAGCACGACATGAGAAGGGCCGCGCACTGGAACAGGCCCTTGGAACGAGAATCCCGTATGCGACCGGATGGACGCCGCCCGGGCGCGCTCGGTTCCACCGTACGAGTGAGAGACTTCCGGCCGGCCCAATGCGCGGGCGGCTCGGGCATACGATCCGGACGGCCGCCCGGTCCGTCCCCACGGTTCTGCCCGCTCCCGGCCCCCTCCATGCCTGCGGACCCGACCGGCGCGCGCACGAACCGTTCACGCCCTCCGACCGGGGTGATGACGGAGCGGAACGGCCACCGCGGCGCCCCGGATCTGGACATGCCCCGAATGGCCTGTGTAGAAGTGGTGGCATTGCTGTCGATCAATGACGAGTAGTAGCGAAACGAGACGAAACGCGTCCTTTGGCCGTGCTCGCTCCACATCGGCCGTATCTGGGGGTTCCGCATGGCACGTAGCACCGCGTCAGGAGTGGCGGCATGACCGAGTCCCACCCGTCGACCTCCCACCCGTCGCCGACGACCGCCGAGCTCTGCGAACCCGGCTGCCCGGGCGGCCTCACCGTCCTCGACCCGCCGGGTCTGCCCGGCCCCGCCGACACCCCGGAGGGAACCGGGGGCGACCTCGCGGCGCCCTCCGGCACCGTGCAGGACCGTTTGGCCGGACGCCTGTCCGATATCACCAGCCTGCACGAGCACACCGAACGGCTCGCCCGCGCCCGCGGCCTCACCGCCACCCTGGACGCCGTCCTCGCCTCCGGCGCCGCACTGCTCGGCGCCGACCGGGGAGTCCTGGTCACCCTGATGCCGGGCGGCGGCCCCGGCCAACCCGTCGGCCTCGGCCTCGACCGGGCCAGCCTCGGCGCCCTGGAGACCGTCCCCACCGAGCAGAGCCTGCTCGCCATGCTGCTACGCGAACGGGACCGCCCCGAACAACTGCACTCCGCCGACCTCGCCGAGGACCCGGCCATCGGCGACCGGCTCCGCGAACTGGCCGTCCACCTCGGCCTCGGCGGCGCCTTCGGCCTGCCGCTGGCCACCATCGAGGACGGCCCGCTCGCGGCCGCCGTCTGGTTCTACGACCGGCCCGCCTCCCCCACCGGCTGCCGGCGCGAACTCGCCCGCCGCTACTGCGAGACCGCCGCGCCGCTGCTCGCCAAGCAGCTGGAGGCCGAGCGCGTCCTGCGCACCACCGAGGCGCTGCGCCGCGGCCTGCTGCCGGACCGGCTCCCCCGGCAGGACGGGCTGCGACTGGCCGCCCGGCTCGTCCCGGCCGGCCTGGACCGCTCCTGCGGCAGCGACTGGTACGACGCCATCCCGCTGCCGGACGGCACCGTCGGCCTCACCGTCGGCTCGGTCTTCGGCGACGGCCCCGGCGCGGGCCCCGGCTCCGCACCCGGCGCCGCCGCCGCGATGGGCCGGATCCGGGCCGCGCTGCGGGCCTACGCGGTGCTCGAGGGCGAGGACCCGGTCTCCGTCCTCGGCGACCTGGAACTGCTGCTCAAGACCACCGAGCCGACCCGCACCGCCACCGCCGTCTACGCCTGGATCGAGCCGGAGGAGCGCCGGGTCACCCTCGCCGGTGCCGGACACTGCCCGCCGATCCTGGTCGGCCGGCACGGCGCCGAGTTCGTCGAGACCTCGCTCTCCGCGCCGCTCGGCATGCTGGCCTGCTGGGAGGCCCCCGGGGTCGAGTTCACCGCCGAACGCGGCGACACCCTGCTGCTCTACACCGAGGGCCTGGCCCGCCGCTGCGGCCCCACCCTGCACGCCGGACAGGCCAACCTGCGCCGGGCCGCCGCCGACGCCCCGCGCGACGTGCGGATCGACCCGGACCGGCTGTGCGCCCACCTGCTGGCCGTCTGCCCCGAGCCGGACGCCGGATCGGCCTCCTCGGCCGGCTCCGCCACCGATGACCTGATGCTGCTGGGAGCGCGCTTCGAGTAGTGGCCACCGGGCCCGCCCGAGGTCCGCGCCGGGGGCCCGCTCAGGGGGCCCGCGCCAGGGGCCCGCTCAGGGGGCTCGCGCCAGGGGCCCGCTCAGGGGGCCCGAACCGGCGGGCGGCCGGGCGTCCGTACCATGGACGGACGGCCGCCCGCGCGTGTCGCGATCCGACACCTCCCCCGACGGGCGGCGGTACCACCCCCCAAGGAGGCGTTGCACGTGACCGAGGACCGGACCCCCGCAGTGGCCGAGAACCCCGAGGCCGAGGGCGGCGAGGAGCCGCAGCAGTTCAGTGGTCGCAAGAACGGCCTGTACGGCGAGATCTCGGACGAGCTGGCCGCCTCCATGAAGTCCGGCTGGGCCGACACCGAGCTGCACGGCCTCGCCCCGATCGCCCAGGCACCGTACGCCGCCGAGCGCCGCGCCCGGCTCTCCGCCGCCTACCCCGGCGAGCGCCTGGTCGTCCCGGCCGGCAACCTGCGGGTGCGTTCCAACGACACGGACTACAACTTCCGCGCCGCCAGCGAGTACGTGCACCTCACCGGTGACCGGACCGAGGACGCGGTGCTCGTCGCCGAGCCGACCGGGCAGGCCGGCCACGAGTTCACCCTCTACCTGCTGCCGCGCTCCGACCGCGAGAACGGCGAGTTCTGGCTCGACGGCTACGGCGAACTGTGGGTCGGCCGCCGGCACAGCCTGAGCGAGCAGGAGCAGCTGCTCGGCCTGCCCGCGCGCGACGTCCGCAAGGCCGCCGAGGAGCTGGCCGCGAAGGCCGCCGACCCCGCCGTGCCCACCCGCATCGTGCGCGGCTACGACGCCGGCCTGGAGGCCGCGCTCGCCGAGGTGCTGGACGCCGACAAGGACGCCGAGTTCAAGGAGTTCCTGAGCGGCCTGCGGCTGGTCAAGGACGAGTGGGAGATCGGCGAGCTGCGCGCCGCCTGCGACGCCACCGTCAACGGCTTCACCGACGTGGTCCGCGAGCTCGGCCAGGCCGTCGCCACCTCGGAGCGCTGGATCGAGGGCACCTTCTGGCGCCGCGCCCGGGTCGAGGGCAACGACGTCGGCTACGGCACCATCGCCGCCGCCGGCCCCCACGCCACCACCCTGCACTGGGTCCGCAACGACGGCGAGGTGCGCCCCGGGGAGCTGCTGCTGCTGGACGCCGGCGTGGAGACCCACACCCTCTACACCGCCGACGTCACCCGCACCCTGCCGATCAACGGCCGCTTCACCGAGCTGCAGCGGAAGATCTACGACGCGGTGTACGACGCCCAGGAGGCCGGCATCGCCGCCGTCAGGCCGGGCGCCCGCTTCCGCGACTTCCACGAGGCCTCGCAGCGCGTCCTCGCCGAGCGCCTGCTCGCCTGGGGCCTGCTGGACGCCTCCGCGTACGACGTCGACAAGGTCCTGGAACTCGGTCTGCAGCGCCGCTGGACCCTCCACGGCACCGGCCACATGCTCGGCCTGGACGTCCACGACTGCGCCCACTCGCGCCGCGAGGAGCACGTCGACGCCCTGCTCGTCCCCGGCATGGTGCTCACCGTCGAGCCCGGCCTGTACTTCCAGCAGGACGACCTGACCGTCCCGGAGGAGTACCGCGGCATCGGCGTCCGGATCGAGGACGACATCCTCGTCACGGCCGACGGCAACGAGAACCTCTCGGCGGGGCTGCCGCGCCGCGCCGAGGACGTCGAGGCCTGGATGGCCTCGCTGGCCTGAGCCGGCTGCCCGAAGGGCCCGGTCTCCCCTCCGGGAGGCCGGGCCCTCGGCGTCACTTGGCGATCTTCACGGTGATGTCCTTCTCGCCGAGCACCGTCAGCTTGCTACCGCTGTACGGAAGCATCACCTGGGCCTTCACGGGCATGTCCCCGGGGCCGTTCCCGGCGCCGACCGTCAGCCGGTAGGTCACCTTCTTGCTCTGGCCCGGAGCCAGGGAGAACAGCGAGGCGGGGTCGGCCACCGCGTAGCCCATGTCGCTGCCCGGTGACATCGCCACCTGCTTCCAGGTCCCGCCGTCCTGGCGCTCGAGGGTGCCGTCGTTGCCCGTCCACACGACCTGCGCCGGCGGTGAACCCGGGTAGTGGTCGGTGACGACCAGCGGCTCCAGTTGGCTGTACGTGCTGTGACCGGTGTTGCGGTAGATCACCGAGAAGGTGACGACCGGGCCCCCGGCCAGCACCTTCTGGCCGTCCGCCAGGCCGTCGTAGCTGACCGCGATGTCGTCGCTGCTGGCCTCGGGAGACACCGGCGGAGCCTGGTGTCCGCTCACGTCGAGGCTGTTGACGATCGAGGTCAGTCCGGCCTGGTAGTCGTCCTTGAGACCCGCCGCCGCGACGAACACCTGGTCCTTGGGCAGTGCCCAGATCTGAGCCGTGAAGGAGTCCTTGCCGCAGCTCGCCTGCCACTGCGACTTGTTCGCGGAACGACCGGCCACCGTGGGGAAAGTCCGGTCCGGATCGCTGCTGTTCACCTCCTGCGCGCCGGGCGTGTGGGGGTTGCCCCAGACCGGACAGGCTCCCTGGTGACTCCAGCCGTCGAGTGACTCCAGGTCTCCCATCATCGGCCAGGCGCCGCCCTTGAGCTCGTCCGAGGAGTTGTAGGCGACGAGCAGGACACCGTACGGCGCGCACATGCTGGTCGACCAGTTCTGCTGCGGATCGGCCGGCGCACCCGGGCTCAGGACGCACACCCCGCGGTCCGTCACCTGAACAGCCTTCCAGCCCGCCGGGACCTTGAACTTCACGCCACGGAAGCTGTAGGAGCTCGCCGCCCCCGTCGGGGCGCCGGTGGCCGTCCGGGTCGTGCTCGGGCTGACGTCCGCGAGCGGGGTGTCCGTCTCCGCGTCGTCGGTCGGGGTGCCGGTGCCGGTGGGGGTGGCCGTCGGGCTCGGGGTGGTGCTGGGGGTGGCCGTCGGGCTGGGGGAGGCGGTGAGGTCGGCGGCCGGGGGCGGCGGGACGTCCTGCTTGGCGACCGGGTCGCCGTGGAAGGCGAGCACGCCGATGGCCAGGGACGCGGCCAGGGCGAGGATCGGTGCGGTGGTCAGGTACAGCGGGCGGAGCCTGCGCACCCGGCTCTTCGGGGGCGCGGCGGGGCGCAGGCCATGGGCGGTGACCATGGACGCCCGGGCGTTCATCGCCTCGCGGAGCAGCCGTTCCGTCGGGGTCTCGGCCGGCCCGTCGCCGTCACCGCCGCCCGGGCGGGGGAACTCGTCGGTCATCGAACCTTCTCCAGGTGCTTTTCCAGAGCGTCCAGGGCCCGGCTGGCGGTGGACTTCACGGCACCCCGGGACAGCCCCAGGGTCTCGGCTATCTGCGCCTCCGACAGGTCGGACCAGTAGCGCAGCACCAGCACCTCGCGCTGGCGGGGGGTCAACTCCTGCAGGGCGACGAGCACCCGGCGGTGCTCGTCGTTGAGCACCGCGTGGTCCTCGGCGGAGGGCGCGTCGGCCTCGTGCGGGGGCACGTACTCACGGGCGGTCTTGCGGCGGCGCAGCATCGAGCGGGCGCCGTTGACCACCGAGGTCCGCAGGTAGCCGAGGGCGTTGTCGAGGTCGTCCAGGTGCTCTCCGTAGCGCTGGTAGAGCTGGGTGAAAGCTTCCTGCACGACGTCCTCGGCCAGGTCCTGGTGGTCCACCAGGAGCACCGCCATCCGTACCAGGCCCAGCCGGTGGGCGTGGTAGAGGTCGGTCAGGGTGGGCCGGTCCTCGGCGGGCTTGCGGCCGCCGCGCAGCAGCCGGAAGCCGGAGCGGCGCTGGGCCGCCTGCTGGTCCGGGGTGGGGCCGACGAGCGGCTCGCCGGCCGCCTCCAACCCGCCGAACAGCGCGGTGACCACTCCGCGGACGGAGAAGCCGCGCCGTCCCACCGGCGCGCTGATCGGCCCGATGGCCATGGACATGTGCGGTCTGCTTTCCCCCAGGACGGTGCCGGCGTGCGCCGGCCCGTCAGGCCCACCTGATCAAGATCGTGATCGGGGAGATCCTCGCAGCCTGTCGCGGCCCGGTTCCCTCCGCCCCCGTACTGAAGGACGTACGGGCCGGGCCGAGGTTGCAGGGCGATTCGCGGAAAGGTCCGGCGTGGCCGGGACGACTACACTCACCGGGAATCCGCCACCCGTGAGCAGGGGGTTCGCATGGCCGAGCAGATCGCCGAGGACCGGGCCGCCCGGTCGCGACCGGTGGCCGTCGCCATCGGCCTGCGCCCGGAGCCCGTGCACGATGTCGCGGTGTACGCCTTCGAGGGCATGGCGCCGTTCGAACTCGGCGTGGTGGTGGAGGTGTTCGGGCTGGCGCGGCCGGAGCTGGTCGGCCTGCTGGCCGCACCCTGGTACGGGCTGAAGGTGTGCGCCGACCGGCCCGGGACGGAGCTGGAGGCGGTGGGCGGCTTCGCGCTGACCGCCAGGCACGGGCTGGACGACCTGGCGGCAGCCGACACCGTGGTCGTCCCGGGCGTGCGCAACGCCGGCAGTGGCGACGTACCGCCCGCGCTGGTGGCGGCGCTGCGGACGGCGCACGAGCGCGGCGCCCGGATCGTGTCGATCTGCTCGGGCGCCTTCGCACTGGCCGCCGCCGGGCTACTGGACGGCCGGGAGGCGACCACCCACTGGCGGTACGCCGAGCTGCTCCAGCGGCGCCACCCGAAGGTGCGGGTCAACCCCGACGTGCTGTACGTGGACAACGGCGACGTGCTGACCAGCGCGGGCAGCGCCGCCGGCATCGACCTGTGCCTGCACCTGGTGCGCCGGGACCACGGTGCCAAGGTGGCCAACACCGTGGCCCGCCGCTTCGTGGTGGCACCGCACCGGGACGGCGGGCAGGCGCAGTTCATCGAGGCGGCGGTCCGGCCGGTCGAGGAGGAGGACGACGGGGTCGCCCGGAGCATGCAGTGGGCGCTGGACCACCTGTCGGAAGCACTGACCGTGTCGGTGCTCGCCCGCGCGGCCCGGATGTCGGACCGGTCGTACCTGCGGCACTTCACCGCGCGCAACGGCACCAGCCCGATGCGCTGGGTCGTCACCCAGCGCATCGCGGCCAGTCTGCCGCTGCTGGAGTCCCCGGACGGCACGGTGGAGGAGATCGCAGCGGCGGTCGGCTTCGAGAGCGCGGCGACCTTCCGCCACCACTTCGGCCGGGTGATGCGGACCTCGCCGACCGCGTACCGGCGCTCCTTCGGGTTCGGGGTGGCGTGACCTTCCGTCCGAGCGGTGTGGGGTGACCCTCCGTCCGACGGGGTGGCGTGACCCTCCGGGCGGGGCGGCACGGGAGCCCCTGGGGCGGCGGGCGCCTACGCCTTCTCGTTCCGGTCCGCGTTGGCGACGATGGCGTCGTGCAGCCACTGTGCCAGGCCCGGGGCGAGGTCCTCGTAGGTGGTGGACCAGCGCGGGTCGGAGACGTAGAGGCACGCGAGCCCGCGGTGGATGGTGAACGTGCAGTCGTAGAAGTTCTGGCAGATGTGCTGGCGGTGGGCCTCGGCGAGGTCCATGGCCACGGTGCCGTCGGCGGGTTCGCCGGCGGCGACCGCCGCCACCAGGCGCTCGTTGAGCTCGGTCATCTCGGCCTGGATGCGCTGCCAGTCGGCCTTGGTGTAGCCGGCGGCGCGGCGCTGGGACTCCGCCCAGGCCTCGGTGTCGCCCCAGCGCTGCTCGGCCTCCTGCTCCCACTCCTCCTGGTAGCCCTCGCCGAAGATCTCGAACTTCTCCTCCGGGGTCAGCTGAATGCCCATCCTGCGTGCCTCCATGGCGTGTTCGACGGCTGCGGCGAGTTCCTGGAGGTGCCTGATCCGGTCGGTCAGCAGCCGGTGCTGCCGCCGGAGGTGCTCGCTCGGGCTGACCGAGCCGTCGTCCAGGATCGCCGCGATCTCCTCCAGGGGGAATCCGAGTTCGCGGTAGAACAGGATCTGCTGCAACCGGTCGAGGTCGGCGTCCACGTACCGGCGGTAGCCGGCCCGGGTGCGGCCCGCGGGGGCCAGCAGGCCGATCTCGTCGTAGTGGTGCAGGGTGCGGACGGTCACCTTGGCGATCTTCGCCACGGCGCCGACCGAGTAGCCCTCGTTCTCGTTCATCCGGGTTTCCTCCCTGGTGCTGACCACGACTCTCCGCTCTCACGTCGCGTGAGGGTCAAGCCGGCACCGCCGGCGGGCATCGGAACGGCCACGGGCGCCGCGGACCCGGTCGCGGACGGGCCTCGCCGGGGGGCGGTGGCCGGAGGCGGCTGAGGAGGTTCAGGGCCGCGAACGGGCTCAGTTGCCTGCGCCGACCAGGATCCGCTCGCGCCGCCGACCCGCCGTCCGGCGGCGGCCGTCGCCGCCCCGGGCCCGGGGCTGGGGCCGACGGGTCCGCTGGGTGGGCCAGAGCAGCACGTAGGCGGCCGAGACCACCACGAAGACGAGCCGTACGAAGCCGCGGGCCGGGTCGGACGGCAGGAGCAGCGTGCCGCCGTACAGCGCGACCAGTGCGATCCAGCTCCACCACGGGACGAGCCGCTTCTGCCCGACCGCGTCCCAGAGCAGGGTGCCGAGCAGGATCGAGGCCGTGTAGTACGTGTAGACGCTCGGATCGAGCAGGATCCGGGCGTCCGCGCCGAGCAGCACCACGGCCGGCCAGCGGCCGCGCCGGACGGCGACGCAGCCGAGGCCGATGCCGAGCGCGAACTGGGTCGGGCGGTCCCACCAGGGCGTCGCCGGGTCGGTGACGCCGAACCAGCGCAGGGCGGAGGCGGGCTGGTTGGGAATGGTGAACTTGGCGGCCGCCATGGTGTCCAGGTTGCCGAGGTAGAACGGCAGCCAGGCGACGGCCACCAGCACGCAGAACCAGACGGCGGTGCGCAGCCAGGCGGGCCGGGGCAGGGCCAGGATCAGCGGGGCGAAGGCGATCGCCCACGGCTTTGAATCGACCGCGAGGGCCAGGAAGACCGCGACGTGGACGGGCTTCCCGCGGGCCAGGGCGTGCGCGGCGAGGGTGGTGAAGAACAGCGCGAGGACGTCGTCCAGGTGCGCGAAGCGGACGGAGACCTCGACCCACATCGGGATGAACGCCAGCCCGGCTATCAGCAGGCGCTGCTGGAGCCGGCGGTGGTTGGTGCCGGTGCCCAGGTAGTACAGCGCGGCGGTGCGGCCGACCAGGACGAGCATCACCAGGCCGAGCCCGGCGCTCACCGCCTCGGCGATCAACTCACCGGCGTGCGGCGGGAACGGGGCGGTGAGCCGGGCGGCGGCCAGACTGACCGGGCCGATCTGCAGCTCGGGGTGGTGGGCGTAGAGCGAGAGGCCGCCGTCGGGCTGGTGGCTGAACAGCAGCTGCTCGCCCTGGCGCAGGTAGTGCCAGGAGAAGCCGCCGCGGGGCTCGACCAGGAAGAACCAGAGCACCGTCCAGGCCGTCAGCAGGACGTGGTGCCGGCGGAGCGGAAGTCCCGCGATCCGCCCGGCCGCAGCGTCGTAGTCGGTGGTGGCCCGTGCCGTGCGCGCTACCCGCACCTGTTCCTCTCCCCGCCGATCCGCCCCCTCCGGCCGGACATCCTATGGGACGGAGAAGAACCGCCCGTGTCACCCGGGTGTCCGTTCGAACGGACACCCGGGCGGCACGGCGGGGCTCGGGGAGCCCTCTCGGATCAGCCCTGCTGGCCGGACTTGCGGCGGCGCAGCACGACGAGGGTGCCGACACCGGCGACCAGGACGGCGCCACCGGTGGCCGCGATCGCGGTGGTGTTGTCTCCGCCACCGGTGGTGGCGAGGGACTTGTCCGCGGTGGCGGCGGCGGACTTGGCCTGGGTGACACCGGCCGGGGTGATCTTCGGCGGGGTGACCGTCGGGTTCTGGACCGGGAAGTCGATCGGCTGCGGCGCGTCGGAGCTGCTGTCCGACCCGGCCGGGGTGGTGGGCGCGCCGGAGGCGGAGGCCGAGGCGGACGGCGACGCGGTGCCGGTGGCCGGGGTGGTCGGCGTCGCGGTGGGCGTCGTCGGCTCGGTGGTGGGCGTCGTGGTGGCCGTGGCCGTGGCGGTCGCGGTGGCGGTCGCGGTCGGCGAGGCGCTGGAGGTCGGCGTGTGGCTGGCCGTGGGCGAGCCGCTGCCGGTCGGGGTCGGCTTGCCGGTCTTGGTCGGCGTGGGGGTGGGGCTGGGCTTGCCGCCGCCGGCCTTGATGGTGAAGCCAGCGCCCTTGATCCCGTCGCAGCTGAAGCGGCCGTGGTCGTTCTCGTCGTTGGCGTCGGCGGAGTAGACCACCGGAACGACACCGGCCTTGCCCAGCGGGGCGTCCTTGGTGAAGGAGGCGCGGACCTTGATGTCGATCTTCTTGCCCTGGGCCACGTAGAGCAGGGCGCCGTCGGCGGCGTCGCCGTCGGCGGTGACGTCACCGAGGAACATCAGCACGGCGCTGTCGTCGCCGTCGCCGCCGCCGGGGGCGACGGAGGCGGTCTTCCAGGTGCCGCCGCCGGGCAGCGAGGCCGGCAGCTGGTACTCCAGCTTGAGGTCCTTCGCCTTGAGCGAGCCCGCCTTGTTCTTGAACTTCAGCAGCGGGAAGGCGACGAAGTCGGTCTTCGTCGAGTTGTCGATCCGGTAGGTGAACTCGCGGGCGTCACCACCGGCGATGAAGGTGCCGGGAACACCGTGCACCGAGAGGTCGAGGCTCTGGTGGCCCGCCTTCTCGGCCTGGGCGGCGGCGGACGGGGTGCCGGTGGCGCCGACGGCCATGGCGCCCTGGGCACCGGCCAGCACGAGCGAGGACGCGAGCACGGCGGCGCCGGCAAGGGCAAGACTGCGACGTATGGACAAGGAGACCTCACGGAAGTTTCCGGGCGAGGCCCGGGCGCGAGGGGGCGGCCGCAGACGCCACGTACCCCCCGCGAAGCTGAAAGTCCGACGGAGAGTATCGAATGATCCGGCCACTCAGGAAGGCAGGTGGCATGCTGCGGCCCGCGCCCGGCTCCGGCGCGCCCGAATCGTCCAACTCCGTCCACCGTCACGGCTTTTGCACGCGGGCGGGAAACACCTCGGCGGGGCGTGACGGGTACACGTCCGGAAGACGGTACCGCACCGGCGGGGGTGGCGTGAACGGGCCGCTGTGCGGTGGGGGTGCGGGCGGCGGCGAGGTACGGGCGGCGGCGCGGTACGGGCGGCTGCGCGGGTGCGGCGCCGGTGGGAGTGCGGGCGGCGGCGAGGTACGGGCGAGGGCGGGGTGCGGGCGGCAGCGGACCGTCGTCGGCGGCGGCAGGGGGCGGCGGGGCACCGCCGCCGACGGCCGCCGGGCTCAGTCCGCGAAGAAGGACTTGGCCGCGACCAGCGCCCGCTCGTCGCGCAGGACGTCCCCGGGGCGGGTGCCGTTGCCGAGCAGCACGCCGCCCCAGCGCATCCCGATGTACTCGGCGGTGAGCCGTAGCGTGCCGATCAACGGCTCGGCCTTGTCGTCCCCGCCGGCCAGGGCGGTGACGCCCCAGAGGGTGCCGCCCCGCATCCGGGCCTGGAAGTCCAGGCCCGGCACCCGGAGCCAGGCCGACCAGTGGTCGAGGTAGAGCTTGGCGGCGGTGGGCAGCGAGTACCAGTAGAGCGGCGCGACGAAGACCAGGTCGGTGGCCGCGATGGTGGCCTCGAGCAACAGCCGCTCGTGGCCCGCCGGTTCCGGGTAGCCGCCGTCGCCGGTGTGCCGAAGGTCCTGGAAGGGCGGCAGCGGGTGGTCGGCGAGCCGCAGCCACTGCTGCTCGGCACCCGGCGGCAGGCTCGCCTCGGCGGCCAGCCGGGCGAGCTGCTCGGAGTTGCCGCCGACGCGCGCGCTCGCGTCGAGGAACAGGAATCGGCGTGGCGCCTCGGCGCCGGACGGCTGGTCGGCCATCGGATGCTCCCCCGGTCGGGTACTGCGGACGCCGAGTGCGAGCGTCGGGCGCGCGCCCGTTATTCCGTTCGACCGTTGTTCCGGCGGCCCGTTGTTCCGTTCGCCCTTGTTCCGTCGGCCTGTTGTTCCGTCGGTCGTCCGACCGCTGCTTCGTCGGTCGCCGGCCGCCGCTCCGTCCGCCCGGTCTTCCGCCCGCCCGGTGTTCCGTCAAGCGGCCCCTCGGACCCGTCCTCGGAACGCGTCGGGTCAGTCGGGCAGGCCGGCCCGGCGGCGGGCGACCTCGGCGACGGCGGCCCAGTCCTTGTCACCGTCGTCGTGGGCCAGCGCGTCCAGGAACGCGTCCCGCAGGATGCCGCCGAAGGGCAGCGGGACGTTGCGCTCGGCCCCGGCCGTCAGCGCCAGGCCGACGTCCTTCAGGCCCAGCGGAAGCCGGAAACCGGCCGGCTCGTACCGGCGTTCGGCGATCATCGCGCCGTAGCCGGAGTAGGCCGGCCCGGGGAAGAGCGTGCCGGTGAGCATCCCGATCAGGTCGGCGGGCCGCACCCCGTGCGCCTCGGCGAGGCTGCACGCCTCGGCCATCGACTCGATCGCGCAGGCCAGCAGGAAGTTGGCGCTGATCTTGGCGGTGTTGGCCTGCTGCGGGCTGTCACCGAACCGCCAGGTGCGCTCGCCCATCGCGGCGAACAGCGGCTCCGCCCGTTCCAGCAGCTCCGGCGCGCCCGCGGCGAGGATGTTGAGCTTTCCCTCCGCGGCGACCGGGGGCCGGCCGAGGACGGGCGCGGCGACGTAGCCGATGCCGTGCTCGGCGTGCAGCGCCGCGGCGCGCTCGGCGAGGGCCAGCGAGACGCTGGCCATGTTGACGTGCAGGGTCGCGTTCGCGCCCGCCAGCAGCTCGGGGTCGAGCAGCAGCTGCTCCACCGCCTCGTCGTTGGCCAGCATGGAGACCACCGTGTCGGCGGCGAAGACCTCCGCGAGCGTGCCCGCGGCCTGCGCGCCCCGGGCCGCCAGCTCGGCCACCGGCCCGGGCGAGCGGTTCCAGACCCGTACGGTGTGGCCGGCCCGCAGCAGACTGCCGGCCATGCCCCGCCCCATCGCACCCAGCCCCACGAAGCCGACCGTCGTCGCCCCGGTCATCCGCGCACTCCCGTCGCCGTTGCCGCCCGTTCGTGGCGGCCCGTCCGTAGCAGCCGTCCCCGGCAGCCCGTTCGTGGCCGACTGTACGTCAGCGGCGGTGCAGCCCCCGGGCAGGCGGAACCCGGTGCCGTCAGGCGCAGATACGGGCCCGCCGGTGGCTGCGGCTGGCGGCGGCGCTGCGCTCCAGCTCGGTCACCACGCGGTGACGCAGCAGCTCGTACTGGGCCTGGAGCCGGCCGGGGCGGGCCGGGCGGGCGACCGGACGGCCGGGACCGACCAGCTCGGCCGGCCCGAACTGCTCGCGGGTGAGGTCGATCTCGAAGCCGCTGGCGAAGCGGTTCCACCAGTGGAGATCCGTCCGGACCCCGTCGACGTGCACCTCGCCCATCATCAGCTCGCCACCGAGCAGGTCGTTCACCACCAGCGACGTCACTCCGCACTGGCCGCGGGCGGGATTGTCCGGACGCCAGTGGGCCAGGTCCTCGGGCGCACAGGTGTCGACACCCCAGGAGGAGCGGATCGCACGTTCGATGTCGTTGAGGGTCCACGCCGTCATAGCGGGAAGCCTGCCACGCGGCACTGACAACGACACCGGCTTTTCGAAGGGTCACCGTCTGTTCTGCGACGACCCTTCCGGCGTTCACCCGAACGGGGACATTCGCGACGGCTCATCCGAAATGCGAACATCCGGCCGGTCGGCCACGGGGGCGGGCCGACCGGCCGGCGGCGTCGCCCGGGCCGTCAGTGGCCCGGGTCGGTGGGTCGCAGACCGGCGCCGGCGCCCGTCACTTGGCCAGGGCGGCGACGCCGGCCTGCGCGAACTGCTCGTCCAGGTCGCCGCTGGGCGCGCCCGCGACGCCGATCCCGGCCACCGGAGCGCCCTTGGCCTGCACCGGAGCAGCTCCGGCCAGGAACAAGGTGCCCGGGATGTCCTTCAGGTTCGGAGCCTGGGCGAGGCGCTTGGCCAGCTCCGAGGTCGGGGCGTTCCAGGAGACCGCCGTGAAGGCCTTGCGCTCGGCCGACTCCGGGGCCTGCGGACCGGCACCGTCCCCCTTGAGCAGGACCCGGGTGACGCCGTCGCGGTCGACCACGGCGACCGCGACGTGCTGGCCCGCCCTGGTCGCCGCGTCGAGGGCGGCCTGGGCGGCGCGGGTGGCGGCGTCGATGGTCAGACCGGTGGACTGGACCAGGTTGCCGTCCCGGGTGTCGGCCTTGGCGGCGGCCGGTGCCGCCGGGGTCCCGGTGGTCTCGGCGCTGGCCGAGACGGCGCCCACGCCTGCGGCGGCGAGCGCGGCGGCGACGACGGTGCCGGTCAGCACCCGGTGCGGACGGAGGTCTTGGAGGTCTTCTTCATGGTCCAGCTCCTCGACGGTTCTGCGGGATCTGCGGGCCGTGCGGCGGAGATCGGACCGCACGGCGGATCAGGGGCCGGGCGGCAGGCACTGCCCGCCTCGGCACTGCTTCGATCCTCCGGCCGGGCGCGGCCGCGCGGCATCGACGTTCCGGCGCGGCCGTCCGGGCAGGACGGGGGACGACGCCGTCAACCGATCGGCTGATGCGGGACCGGGCCGGACGGGTCACCATCGAGGGATCGAGGTATCGGCGCGGGTCGGTGCGCCGCGCGCCGCGCCCCACCCACCGCGCCGCGCCGGCCCGCCGCGCCCCCGCCGCGCCCCGCCCACCGGGCCTCCCCGCCCCCTCTACCGCGCACCCTCAGGAGTCGTCCGTGCCGCAGCCCCGTCCGTCCGCGGGCCCGCCCGTCACCGGCCGGGACGCGGGGGGCTCCGCCGGTGACCCGGACGCGGGCCGGCTGGCGCTGCTGCTGGACTCCGCCTTCCTGCTCCTGCTCGCCGCCTCGCTCAACCGCTACCTCTCCCACCACGCCGGGAGCCCGTGGATCCCGTGGGTGATCGGGCTGAGCGCCGCGCTGGCCGTCGCCCAGCCGGCCGCCTCCTGGTCCGACCACCGCCGACCGCCCGTACCGGGCCGCCCGCGCCGGTGGCCGCTGGTCCTGGTGGTCGCTCTCTGGGTGGTGCTGGTGCTGCTCGCGCCGAGCTTCGCCTGGTGCGCCGTGCCGCTGATCTACACCGCGCTGCGGGCGCTGCCCGCGCGGGCGGCGATCCCGCTGGTGGGGGCGTTGACGCTGCTGGTGGTGATCGCGCAGGTCCGGCTGCCCGGCGGGGCGGACGCCACGCTCGTCCTGCTGCCGCCGGCCGTGGCCGCGCTGGCCACCGGCGTCTTCCTGTTCATGGCCCGGCAGGCCGCCCGGCAGCGGGCGCTGATCGCCGACCTGGTCCGCACCCGGCGCGAACTCGCCGCCACCGAGCGCCGCGAGGGCACGCTCGCCGAGCGCGAACGGCTGGCGATGGAGATCCACGACACCCTGGCGCAGGGTCTGTCCAGCCAGCAGATGCTGCTGCAGGCCGCCGAGCGCACCTGGGACGCCGACCCGGCGACCGCCCGTACCCATGTGCGCACCGCCGCCGAGGTGGCCGGTCGGAACCTGGCCGAGGCACGCCGCTTCGTCCACGGCCTCGCGCCGGCCGACCTGGCCGACGGCCGCTCCCTCGACCGGGCGCTGCGGGCGCTGGCCGAGCGGGAGTCCGCCGAGAGCGGGCTGCCGGTCCGCTTCCACCTGGACGGCGTCCCGGTACCGCTGCCCGCCGCCGCACAGTCCGCGCTGCTGCGGATCGCCCAGGGCGCGCTGGCCAACGTCCGCGAGCACGCCGGGGCCTCGACGGCGGCGATCACGCTGTCCTTCCTGGGCGACCAGGCGGTGCTGGACGTCGCCGACGACGGCCGCGGCTTCGACCCCGCCGCGGCCGGTCCTGGCGGTGGCCGGGGGTACGGCCTGCCGGCCATGCGGGCCCGACTGCGGCAGCTGGGTGGCAGGCTGACCGTGGAGAGCGCCCCCGGCGAGGGCACCGTCGTCTCCGCCGCGATCCCCCTGGAGCACCGATGAACGCGACCCCTGTCCGGCTGCTGGTCTGCGACGACCACGCGGTGGTGCGGGCCGGGCTGCTGGCGCTGCTCGCCAGCGCGGGCGACATCGACGTGGTCGGCGAGGCGAGCACCGGGGAGGAGGCCGTCGCGCTCTCCGCGAAGCTGGCGCCGCAGGTCGTGCTGATGGACCTCCAGCTCGGCGGGGGCATCGACGGCGTGGAGGCCACCCGGCGGATCACCGCAGCCCCGGGCGGGCCACACGTCCTGGTGCTCACCACCTACGACACCGACGCCGACATCACCCGGGCGATCGCCGCGGGCGCCACCGGCTACCTGCTGAAGGCGGAACGGCCGGAAGAGCTGTTCGCCGCCGTCCACGCGGCCGCCCGCGGCCGGACGGTGCTCTCGCCGCCGGTCGCCTCCCGGGTGATGGCGCAGATGCGGGCACCCGCGCCGCAGCTCACCGAGCGGGAGCAGGAGATCCTGGAGCAGCTGGCGCACGGCCTGGGCAACCGGGAGATCGCCCGGGCCCTGTTCATCAGCGAGGCGACGGTGAAGACCCATCTGGGGCGGATCTACGACAAGTTGGGCGTGGAGACCCGGTCCGGGGCAGTGGCCGTGGCCAAGGAGCGGCGACTCCTGCGTTGAGCGGTTTCACCCTCGACTGCGCTAAGCACTCGCGCGGTGTCACTGGGTGCTGCCATGATTCTCGGAATGTCGGATTCCCGGCGACGCACACGCACCGCGGGGTCGCCGTCCGGAACGGGCGCGGGCACCGGGCAGGCCGCTCCGCCGAGCCGACGAACTGCCCGGTGAAGCAAGTGTGGCGGTGGTTCGAGAACCATCGCCGTGGTTGTGGATTTTTCGTGGATCCGACTATTGACAAACCAACCACGCGGTTTGTTAGCGTGAGAGCACGACGTCCCCGGGGAGGGGGCTCGCCGGGGTCCGTGCGGACCGCTCTCGCCGGAGAGCGCGACCAGGGGGGAAACGGCGGGGCTGCCGGGGAGTCGGGGGGAGCGGCAGCGCCGAAGCCGCCCGACGAGGCGGGGGGGGGGGGGGGGGGGGGGGGGGCCCCCCCCCCCCCCCCCCCCCCCCCCCACCTCACACCGGCGAGCTCCAGTACGGACAGTGCACCTCCGGCAGCGGCGCCGCGCCGCCGGCCGCCCGCCGGACCGGGCCGGCCACCCCGGGGGAAGCCGCGGTCACCGCCACCTCGCCGAACTCGCCGATAACCAAGGCCAGTTGGTACCCGTCCCGAGTGACGGCAGCCACCCCCGGCCGGTCCCGCCCGGCGTTCACCGAGGTGATCGTCCACCCCTGGCGCCGCCAGTGCCGCTCCACCGCCCCCGCCAGCTCCACCCACCGGAACGGCGACACGACGGTGAGCAGATCCCGGCCGCGGGCGACGTACCAGTGCGCCTCCGACTCCCGCCCCGGCAGCGGCAACCGCGCCCCCACCCGGGGCCCCGCCACCCGCCAGACCAGCGCCGGCCGCACGGCGTCGACGGTGTCCCCCAACAGCGCCTCACACCTCCGCGCGGCGTCCAGCTGACCGGCCGTCACCCCCGGCGCGAGCACCGGCCACCACTGCGGCGCGACCGCAGAGCCCGCACGACAATCACCCGCGCACCCGAGGTTCACCTCGGCACCACCTGACTGCACTGGGCCCTCCGCACTCCCCCCGGCATTCACCCCGGGCAGGCATCCCGTCACTGCTTGGACGGCACCCGGCCACGGACAGTTCCGCCCACCCCCGCGCCCACCGCGCCGCCGACCCACCTGCGGCTGCACGGTCGCGCGGCCGCAACGCCGCGCAGCCGACAGCAGCCCACGTCCCGCCGTTACCCCGCAGGCGCCTTGGCTTGCGAGACCCCGCGGCGTCCCGCACCGCACCATGTCGGCACCAGGTGACAGCATGCGCGTGTGCTGATCCCTGGATACGAGAACGAGTCTCTTGCCACCGGCGAGGAACTGGTCCACCTGCCCGGCTTCTGGGCCGCCTACCTGCTTTGGCTCGCCGAGGGGGAGGGTCTGGGTCCCGAGCCCGCGCTGTTCGGCGCAGACGGCGCGGACGTGGACGCCGCATACGAGCGGCTCTCCGCCCCGGCCACCTGGCCCGTCATCCGGCTGCCCATGCGATACGGCCACAGCATCCTGATCGTCCACCGCAACTTCACCGAGGACGAAGGGGTCGACTACTACGTGACCCACCCCGGCTGGGACCGGCCACGCTCGCTGGCCAGCATCGAGGCCCACTTCGCCGGCCCCGGGCTCGCCTGGCGAGAGCTGGTCCACGTCGCCGAGCACCCCGGCGCCGGACCGGGGATCACCGACCCGCATGCCCGCCTGCTCCTCCTGCTGCCTGTCCTCGGCGACGTCGACCTGCCGGCCGACGCCACCGCGACCGTCGCCGCCGCCCTCGCCACCATCGGCACTCCGGCCGAGGCCGCGGCCGCCCTCGCCGAGGCCCTGCTCGACCACCCCTTCTGGGACGGCGGGACGTGGTACTTCGAAGAGGGTTCTCCTCTCAGCGGCGGCGACACCGCCCGCACCAGCCGCGTGCTGCTCTGCAGCGACTCCTACAGCCCGCGCGGCATCCGCTTCGGCCTCTCGCCCGACCAGGACGCCCGCCTCGCCGAAACCCTCGGCACCGCCGGCTGAGGGCTGCTCCTGGCGCCCCCACCGAGCACACTCTGCCCGGGGGGCGGTTGCTGTTCCGGAGCGATCAGGCGTGGATTCGGCACGGCAGGTGTGAATTGGTCCAGACAATGCGAAAGCCCCAGGTCGCTGACCTGGGGCTTTACTGCTGGAGCGGGCGACGAGAATCGAACTCGCGCTCTAAGCTTGGGAATCTTTGGGAATTCACGTCCGAAATGGCCTCTGACGTGCGGTGATGCCCGATCAGCCGAGCTCTCGGGGTGGTCGTTCTTGACCGCTTCCGACCGTCGTTCACCGCCCGTTCTGGCACGGATCTGGCACGACGCGCCAACCCCGCCGGTCGACATGTCGAACGCGCCCCCTGGAGCCCAGCGCCAACCAACGGCCCGTCGGCCCGCTGCCGCCAGAAGCCGCATCTCGCCGTTCCGGGGGGCGGAGACCCAGCACCCCCGAGCTCGACTGTACGACATCTACATGCCTCAGCCGACCGCACAACGACTGGTTCTCGCTGATTCGTTTCTTCGCCAGGTCAGGGAGAATCCGCCTCGTGGCGACAACACGACGCGCGGGTGCGTACCAAGCCTGGCAAGAGGCACTGCAGATCCTGGTGGGCAGCGTCCACGAACTGGAAGAGTGGCAGGACCAGCGTTACAGGTTCGCTCACCGCGTCGGTGAACTCCTCGTGTCGGAGCTTCCGGACCAAGCGGAACTCGCCAGTCCTGTTCTCTACGGCGTGCACCTGACTACGACGGGCCTGGCGTACGTGGGACAGACCGAGCAGGCCGGACGACGCCTACGCGACCTCCCGATCGGCGAGAGCCACCATCTGGCGAACACGATTCCTCCCGAGATATGGGAGCGCGTAGTCGTGGTGCAGTGGCCAAGCATCCTGGACTCTCTGCCGCAGTCCGAGAAGGAGCGTGCCGCCGCTCTCGGACCCAGGATCTGCGGTCTGCTGCTCGAGCACCAGACGCAACTCAGAACACAGCCACCGCTCAACAGCCGGCGACGCCATCGTGACGGTCGGTGGCGTCGGAGGCAACTCTCAGACAGCCGATCACTCGGGGCCGTGCACGCCGACGATCTGCCCCTCCTCCAAGAGCGCGTCCGCGAGGCATGGGACGAGCTGGCGGCTTTCGAGGCCCCAATCGGGGGGCTGCCCGTCTTGGCGACAGCTTTTGGTCGCGTCGTCTTCCCGTCAGCGCTTCTGTGACGGCCCCCTGAAGGCGACGGTCAGAGATGGCCACGCTCGAGGAGGTCCCGGATCGCGTCCTCCTGGCGCCGGAGCACAATGCGGCCGTCACCGTCGCTGAAGACAACGATCCGGGAACCTGGATCGAGACCGGCTTCGGCGAGCACTCCGAGGGGGATCTCCACGGTCCCGTCATCGTTCACGACGACTTCGGCTGGTTCCCTGATCATTCGACCAGTGTGCCATCGCCGCGTTGAGGGCGATCACCTCCGGCAGTTCTTCAGGTCAACCCTCCATCGGTCGTTGCATTATGATGTTATTTCAGCTACCGATGCACCGGATCCGGACAATCTCCCTCGCCAAGGTGTGAGAGCTTGAAACCCGGAGTCCGGGCGTCTCATCCTGCTGTGGTCCGGATGAGTGGAAGATGTCCGGCCATGGCGCCGTGCCATGGCGGCTTCCAGCTCGCGGACCTGGAGATCTCGTGGACATTGCTGTCCTACGGGTCGGCTCGGCGTGTCCGCCGTCGCCCACCCACCGGTTGCCGCGCGTGCTCCCCTCCGCGCTTCCCTCGCCCAGCCAAGCCTCAGGCATGGGGTTCGCACTCCGGTCTCGAACGCCGCGGAGCACATCGCGTCCTTGCACCGCGCCGATGAGCATGGCCCCGCTTACTTCTGTCGCCTGGTCGGCTATGCCCAAGTCGTTCCACTCGGATCGCAGGCCGGTGTGCGCGGCTGCCAGTCGGGAGGCGAGGTGAGCGCTCGGTCCTCGGAGCCCACCATCGCCCAACAGACGGCCATGGTCGAGTACTTGGTGAACAGGGTCGTGGCCGACGCGACCGGCGAGTCCGAGGGCGACCTCTGTCTCGGCGAGCCACCGAGTGCCCGTTACTTCATGGAGAGTCTGGGGCCGCACAACGCCGACGGGGAAGGCGCCGCAGCACGGCTCGGACGAGCCACTCCTGACAGTCTCGGCTTCGAGTTCGAGGCGGAGAACTCGAGCACGGTGACCGTGCGGGCTTGCGCAGCGTTCTACTACGCGACGCTGCCAACCAGGGCTCAGCAGTTGGAGTGGGCTGGTAAGCGGGACGAGCCGTATCGTCTCGCACCGTCGTTCCGGCGACTGGGTGTGGGGGTCGGACCGGTCGAGGTCGTACTCGGCAACGAGGCTGGCGTCCGCGAGGTGCTTCGGGGCGAGTTTCGTCGCGCCTTCGACCAAGCGGTGCAACTGGCACTACGGGACCCCCGAATCGATCGCCGGACCGGAGACGACCGCCGCGAGCGCCTCGTCCCTCCCGGGGCCATGCTGGACGACGACACCTTCGAGCAGTGGCTTGGCTCGGAGATCGTCGGTACTCCGGTCGTTCCGTCCCCGGACGCGCGCGTGCTCCTGACGGTGAGGCCGGTCGCCCCCGGGCGGCTCAGGGTCACCGCGACGCTGCAGAACCTCTCCAAGGACCCCGTCGTGACGGTGCAGGGGCGCGGCAGGAATGCCGGCCGTACACGTCGGGACGAGTCGCGGGACAGCTTCCTCTTCCGGGCTGGTCTGGACGTCGAGGGCGACCGTCTGTTGCCGATCACGATGGATCTCGGAGCTGACGCCTACCGTTACTCGGGGGAGCTTGCGGCATACGCGAACAACTGCGGTGTGGAGCCGCGGTGGCACGGGAAGCAGCTCGTGGGGGTGCGGAGCGTGCCCGTGCCCGTTCACGACACCTACCGTGCGGTCGCGCGGACCGACGAGCGATGGGACTACGGGAGCCTCAGCTCGGATCCGCTGCCGGTGTTGGACGCGCTTGCTGACGAGATGGAGGCGTACCTGGCCAGCCCGGTGTGGGACTCGGAGGAACTGGAGGGCACTCCCGAACTGGCGCGGAGGAAGGACGCCGACCGTGCGGCGTCGGCTCTCGAAGTGGCCCGCTTCCGGGACGGCGTCTCGTGGTTGCGTCGCGATCCACGCCTGCTGCTCGCGTTCCGGCTCGCGAACGAGACCATGACGGAGGTCAACCGGCTCAGGGAGCGTCCCAGCCGGGGCTGGCGGCTCTTCCAGCTGGTGGCCATCGTGAGCCAGCTCGGAGCCCTGGCGTGGCGGGAGCATCCGGAGAACCTCTTCGCTCCGGGGTTGTGGGGGGACGAGAGCAACGTCGATCCCACCGAGGCCGCCACTGTCGTCTGGTACCCCACCGGGGGTGGCAAGACCGAGGCGTACCTCGGGCTCGTCCTAGTCGCCATGTTCTACGACAGGGCACGAGGCAAGTGGGCCGGAGTGTCCGCCTGGTGCAGGTTCCCCCTGCGCCTGCTGACGCTCCAGCAGACGCAGCGCCAGCTTGACGTGGTGGCGGCGGCCGACACCGTCCGGCAACGACGCGGGGACATGCTGAGGGCGGTGGGTGGAGACCCCGGCTGGACCTTCGCGATCGGCTTCTACGCCGGTGCGGGGAACACGCCCAACTCCCTCACCGCCGACTCGGGGCTGCTGGCCCGTCTTCGCTCCAGCGCGGAGGCTCGGCACCGGTACCGCCTCGTGCACGACTGTCCGTACTGTGGTGAGCGCTCGGTGGAGATTCCTCCGCCGGACCCCTCGCACCTGCGACTGGAACATGTCTGCACGAATCCGCAATGCGGGAAGAAGCTGCCCATCGTCGTGGTGGACTCGGAGATCTACCGGTACCTGCCGGCGGTCGTCGTGGGCACCCTGGACAAGCTGGCCAACATCGGCCTCTCCGACCGGTTCGGTGCTCTGTTCGGCGACGTCGACTGCTCCTGTCCCCTCCATGGTTTCGGGCGAGGCGGCAAGTGCCACGAACGTCAGGCCGCAGGGCATCCGAAGCAACCGCCGAAGCCGCTGTCCAGGCCGCTGTACGATCCCTCTCCCTCTCTCGAGATCATCGATGAGCTCCACATGGTCAACGAGGAGCTGGGTGCGTTCTCGGGCCACTACGAGGGGCTGCTGGCGGAGGTGCAGCGCGAGCTGTCGTCGCGGCAACGTCCGGACGGGCGACGGGTGCGGATGAAGGTCGTCGCCACGACCGCCACCATCCGGGGCGAGGACAGGCAGTGCGAGCACCTCTTCGGCCTCAGGTCAGTCGTCGTCCCCCTGCCCGGCCCGAACCTCGAGGAGAGTTTCTACTGGCGGCTGGACCGGGACCGGCCCCTGCGCAGGTTCGTCGGCGTGATGCCCACTCGCGGAACGGCGGAGATGACCCTGGTCAGGATCCTGACCTCGGCACATCGGGCTCTCTGGCAGCTCGAGCGACGTCAGGACCTTCCCGACCACCTCGCCTCCTGGCCCCCGGAGGAACTGCAGACCGCGGTCGACCTGTACCGGACGAGTCTCACCTACGCCACCACGCTGGTCGACTTCGGCCGCATCAGGCGATCTCTCGACACACAGGTCAACGAAGCCCTGCGCAGGGAAGGCTATCCGGACCTGGTGGTTGCAGAGCTGAAGGGTGAGACCCCACTGGACGAGGTGCGTGCCGTCCTGGACGACGTGGGTTCACCGAGCGGAAGCACGGGGATGGTCGTCGCGACGAGCATGGTGAGTCACGGCGTGGACGTGGACCGCCTGAACGTGATGCTGTTCAACGGGATGCCGCGCTCCATGGCCGAGTACATCCAGGCGTCGTCCCGGGTCGGTCGCGCCTTCCACGGCTTGGTATTCATGCTCTTCAACCCCGTCCGGGAGCGGGACCGCTCGCACTTCAGGTACCACGGAAAGTTCCACGAGTACCTGGACCGGATGGTCGAGCCCGTGGCCATCAACCGGTGGAGTCGGTTCGCGGTCCGCCGTACGCTTCCCGGCATCCTCATGGGCCAGGTGCTCCAGATCGGAAACCGGGACTGGTGGCAGGCCGGACACGCCCCCTCCCACCTCCACGACCTGTCCCGGATGCAGATGGCGCTTGGCGACCGGCGCCGAGGGGGACTGGACTCGCTGACGCTCACCCGGCTGCTGGAGTCCCTCCACGCGGCCTTCCACACCGGACGGCCGGACGCCGAGGAGCTTCGCGACGACCTCGAGACGATGGTCGAGCGTGCCTTGGCGAGCATAAGGTCCGCCGGCGCGGCTGCCGGTATCGCGGCCGGCGGCGCGCGCGGGTACCGGGCCACGGGCGACTACCTGGGGCTTGAGCACAAGCCCATGACCAGCCTGCGGGACGTGTCCGAGGGACTCCCGTTCTACGTCCTGTCCGACCGGAGGTCGTGATGGCGTTCACCCCCAGGAACGACGACATGGCCCGCGACCGCGGCCAGGTCCTGTACCGGTACCGGCCAGGCCAGACCTTCGATCACCGGGCCGGCTACACCACCCAGGTGGTGCAGTACGGGCGTGACGACGAGTTCGACGGTCCATCGCTCGACCGCGACCACCTCGTCGCCGAGGCCATGAGGTTCGTTCGCCGGTGGCGCGTGGCCGGTCACACGGTGGCACAGGGCGTTGACCGTGCTCCCGAGTTCCCCAGCGACGGGCCCATGGCCGCTCGTCACTACGAGGTGGTCGTGCCCGGAAAGGTCTTCTGCCGGATCTGGCCCCGTGTGGTCCGCTGTGCCAGCGGTCGGTGTGGACACGTCTGGCCGGCCGACGACCCGCGACCGGGCACCGACTGGCCGCCGCCGTGTCCTGCCTGCGGCAACAACGTGGGAAACCGCCAGCTACAGTTCGTGTTCGCCCACCGCTGTGGCGAGGTCGCGCAGATGCTTCCGCCGCGTACGTGCCCGCGAGGCCACAACCGGTTCAAGCTCGACGACCGGGCCAGCCGGTTCCGTGACTTCCGGTGGGAGTGCATGCGGTGCGGATTCCACCTGCCGGTGCAGTGGAATTGCAACAACCCGTCCTGCAGTTACTCCGACAAGTACATGAGTCCGCTCCTGCACAGCGCGGGAGCCGCCCACGTCGGCCAGGGCCTGACGCTGGTCAACGTCACGAGCACCCAGGAAGCCCAGCGTCTCCGCAATCCGGTGTACACCGCCGCCGTGCTGGGCTGGTGGCTGGGCGAGATCACCGAGGACGAGTTCAGGAGGCTCACCGACGGACGCACCGTCGATGTCCCCCAAGTGGTCCTGGACAGCATCCGGGCCATGGAGGAGGCCGGGCTGTCGACGAACGCCGAGGCCCTGCGTGCCCAGTTCATGCCGGTGGAGGTCGACGGGCTGAAGGAACGCGTCTCGAAGAGCCTGTCACTCGACCCGGACAGCGAGGCCGCTCACGCGCTCGCCAGCGAGCTTCACACCTACCGACGGGTGCTCAACCTGGATCGGCTGGGCATTCCACGGCTCATCGCGGAGGCCCGGACACCGGATCGTCGAGCGCTCTACGAGCGCTACCCCGCGGTGCTGGAAGAAGCTGGGCTGGGCGCGGAGACCTGCCTGATCAGCGATCTGCCCGTCACCTACCTGGCCATCGGATACAGCAGGACCGGTTTCAGTCCTGAGGAGGCGGACCTCGTTCCGTACCGGGGTCGGGCCTCGCGAGGGGCACCCGTGAGCACACTGCTGTACGCGCACCCGACCCAGGCCGAGGCGTTGTTGTTTCCTGTGGACCGTGAGCGGGTCAGTCGGTGGCTGGTCCGGAACAGGCTGGTCACCGCCGCCGATCTCCGGCAGGCCGGCGGCGTCACCCGATGGTTGGTCCACCAGCTCGGGCGTACGGACGGCGAGTCGCTCCGACTGGAGAGTCGGCCTGCCGAGGGTGACCCGGACCTGCCTGTCCACGAGCTCTTCGGACTGCTCCATTCGCTCTCGCACCAGCTCCTTCGCGCTCTGGCGGTGGACAGCGGCTACAGCGAGACGAGCCTCTCGGAGTATCTGTTCCCACACGACCTCGCCTTCGCCGTCTATCCGAACGGTGGCAGCGAGTTCAGTCTCGGAGCCCTCCGCACCGTTCTCGAGCAGAACCTGGACGCGGTCGTGACACGCGCGGTCGACAACGACTCGTGTCTCTACGACCCGAACTGCATGCTCGCGAACAATGGGGCGGATCACGGTTGTCTGCAACTCCCCGAAACTGCCTGCCAGTTCTGGAACAGGAACCTTTCCCGCTGGCATCTCTTCGGTTCACCCGACGGAAGCCGCGTCGGCTACTGGGATCCCACCCTCTGAGCGGGTGCATGGGGTGGGGCGGTCCGCCCCACCCCATGCACAGCCGTTCGCGTCCAAGCAGGAATTCGAGAGCAGGAGCGAGATCGGTGACACCGGAAGCGGAACTCCTCGACGCGATCGTCGACCGACGCGCCCAGGTACGGCAGCACACGGCCTGGGCCTCGGGCTCCGATCGCATCTACGGCCTTCTCAGGGCTGCGACGAAACTGCGCGCGATGGAGATCACGGCTGGTGTGGAGACGGATGTGCCCTGGGAGACCGTCCTGGCGCAGCTTATCGAGTGGCATCACGAACTGCCTCTGGGCGAGCACGACTTCCGCGAGGACGCCGCCGTGGAGCTGGTGGCGGCTGTGGCCGGCCTCGCACGCCTTGACGCGCTGGAGACCAGCATCCGGGCGGGGGCCTACGAGGTTCGTCGGTCGCGGGATGTCCTCCGTGTTCGCCATCGCTGGGATCCCGCCGTCGAGGTTGCCGACATATACCTCGAGCAAGGAGCATTGCCCCACGACGTCCCCGCTCTGTCCGAGACCGAGCGGCGGTGGATCTCCACGAGACCCGTCGACTCGCGAGTCGGACCCCCGGTCAAGGTCCTCGCGGCTGCCGTCGAGCGTGCTGGCGCCGCGATGGCGGCGTACCGACAGGCGCTACCGGAGGGCTACCTACCAGATTCGTTCGCCCTCGGTGACGGTCTGACTGTGGGGAGCATGGCGCGTGTCCTGGCCGTACTCATGGGTCTGGCCTCGCTCTGTGAGCACACGGCGGTCCGCCTCTCCCGCCTGGAGAGCACTCTTGCCCACATGCACCTACCGGAGCTCCACGCGGTCCTGGCCGAGATGTGTCCCACGGTCCCGGAGGAGCATCGGGTCGCCGCGGTGCAGCGACTGCTCTTCCGGCGGGGACGCTCCGCCAGGACCTCGCCGCTCGTACGACACGGCGAGAGGATCATCCTCTGCCCACCACTGCTGACGCCCCGAGCGATCGACCCCATCGTGCTCCGGTCTGCTGCGTCCGACTTCCGACGCTTCGGTTCCGTGGGACGGGCACAGGGTGAGCGTGCGGCCGCCTGGACGGAGTGGCTTGCTGGCGTGCCGGGGACGCTGGTCGCCGAACGGGTACCCGCGTACCGGGCGGGCGGGAAGCGGGCCGGTGACCTGGACGTCATCGCCGTTGACCCGGTGCGACGGATCGGGCTCTGTGTCGAGATCAAGTGGCCGATCGACGCGGTCACCTCCACCGAGGTCGTGAAGATCGAAAACTGGGCCTCCTCGGCTGCCAGGCAGCTCGACCGTCTTCGGGGAGAACTCCGGTCCGACACCGCCACCGCCGAGCTGCCCGACAGTTGGCCGGCTTTCGACAGCATCGACTGGACCTGGTGCGTGGGCACGCCGCAGCAGCTGTGCCTCGGGCCACTTCCCGTGCCCAACATGTCCGCGATCTCGCTGAGGTACCTGCTCAAGCTGGGCAGGCCGTCCGGGTTGCCACAGGTGCTGGACGTTCTGAGAAATCCGGTCCTTCCGTCCGAGGGCGTGCACTTCCAGATCGTCCGGAAGACCCTCCGGGTCGGGGCGCGTCTGGTAGATCTGGACACGATTGGGATCTCTCCGTACCACTGGCGGCCGAGGTTCCGGTAGCCGAGTGTTGGAGACGTGGTTGAAGTGGAAGAGCAGGCGTGGGTCAGCACGGAGCGCGGGAACCATCTCCGGGGCCGCGTCACGCGTAACACCCGGCCGGAGATCGCACTGCGGAAGGCCGTCCACGCGCTCGGGCTCCGGTTCCGTCTTCACCGCGCCGTCGCACCCCGCTGTACACCCGACTTCATACTGCCCCGGTGGCACGTCGCGGTGTTCGTGGACGGTTGCTACTGGCACGGGTGCCCACAGCACGGGGTACGGGAGTTTCGAGGACCCAACGCGCAGCTCTGGAGGGAGAAGATCACAGCCAACCAGGCTCGCGACAGCCGCAACACGAGGGCTGCACAGGACGCTGGCTGGCTCGTCATCCGCATCTGGGAGTGTGAGGTCCGGAAGGACCCGGGAGCAGCAGCTCAACGGGTGCGTTCTGCCGCCCTCGGGCAGGAAGCGTCGTCGGATGCGACGGCCAGCGATCAGAAGAGCTGGGAACGCGACTGACGCGTCCGCTCACCCTCGGGCTCCATCTGCTCTTCCGTCCGTCGCCCGTACTCGACACAGCGTTCCCTCAACGGACAGCTGAAGCAGAGCGGGTCCTTCTCCCGGCACAGCGACATGCCGATCAGACGTATGGCCGCCATTCTGAGCGGGGCATCCTCACCAGCGCCGACGATCTTCGCGAGACTGACCCTGCCATCGCTCAACTGGTTCTTCCGCGGATCCTCACTACCGTTGACACGCGCTGCAACGCGGACGGGCCCCTGTCCAGCGAGCAGCAGGTCCTCGTTGATGAGGAGCCGGTACAGCGAAGTCTCGGCTGGCTTGAGACCGAGGAGGTCCGGAACCTTGCCCGGCTCATCCCAGGCGCCGTCGTTGTCCACGACGGGTTCGAGCCGTTCCAACGCCTTCCTGCTCGCGGCGGTGGGCGCCCGTTCGAGAAGTGCTTCGAAGAGCTCCCGGTCCAGGCCCGCCCTCCTTCGGAGCACGTCCAGAATCCCGGCAACATGGGCCTGGGCTCGGGAGCCGGCAAGAACGGAGACCACGGCGGCATGCAGGGGCTTCAGCTGTTTGCCGGGAAGGAGGAACCATGCGTGGCTCCCTCGACGCTTCTTCTTCGCCCACTCGGAGAGCTCCTGCCGCACCTCGAGCCAGTACGGCTTCAGGCCTCCCTCAGGCGCTTCCCCGCCCTCGACGGGCCGCAGTGCCCTGGCAGCCGCCTCACCGAGGAAGGGCGGAACCGCGTTGCCGATCTGGCGGAAGGCGTCACTGCGCCCCCCGGCGAACCGGAACCTGTCGGGGAAGGTCTGTACACGAGCAGCCTCCCGGACGGTGAGCGTGCGGATCTGCTCGGGATGGATGTACCAGTAGCCGTCCTTGGCGATGTGAGCCGTGATCGTCCGGCTGAGCTCGTCCCAGGCGAGTTTCTTGTACTTGTCAGTGAACTGCTCCGGGTTGTAGCGCTGGTACTGCTCGGGAAGGTCGGAGTAGAGAGTGTCCGACTCCATGTGCTGGAAGATGATCTTGTCGTCCGGGCGGACACGCCGGGTCATGTGGTCCCAGACCACACCCTTGGTGCCCTTCCTCATCTCGCGCGCGAAGTCGGAGATGCCCTTGGGCATCGTGTATGAAAGCCGCCGGTCCCCGTAGTCGTCTTCCCCGAGCCCGGGGAGGTCACTGATCGCGTCGCGGAGGGTCGTGATCTCCGTCTCCGCCGGCCACGTGAACTCGTCGACGTCGTTCCTGGCCAACAGAATCAGGCGCTTCCGGTGCTGCGGCACGCCGTACTTCCATGCGTCGACCAGCCGCACCTCGGTTACGTAGCCGGCCTCCTCGAGGTCCTGTTGGATCCGTCGGACGACGAAGAAGTCGTCGCCGAGCCCCATGTCCGGCACGTTCTCCATGAGAACAGCGCGAGGCTGGAGTGTGATGACGATCTCGAGGTACGCCTTCCAGAGCTGCTTACGCAGGTCCTCCCGATCCCTCTTGCCCTGGCTGACCAGACTACGGATCTTGCTGCGACCAGCACGGCTGTAGGGCTGACAGGGCGGGCCTCCGGCGACGAGGTCGACCCTGACATCACGGAATAGATCAAACAGACGGTCGCGGTCGGTCGGGCTACCCAGATCAAGGTCGAGGCTGAGCCCTGGGAAGTTGGCAGCGTGCGTCTGCAGGGCGCGTGTGTCGTGGTCCACGGCGGCTGCGACAGTCCAGCCCGCGCGCTCGAGGCCCAGGCTGAGGCCACCCGCGCCGGAGAACAGATCGACGGCGAGCAGTTCGTCCTCTCGCCGCCCCTCAAGCCAGGCCGCGAAGTCCTCCGGCTTGCAGCTGTCCTTGTGAGGGCGCGGCTCGTAGGGGACGCTCCGCTCGAGGGGGACGCCGTACTTCCCCTTCTCCAGGACAGGAAAATCCTCCCCCACCCTACAACCTCCATCCAACTAACAAGGCCGAGCACCAGGAGACCACACTCACCCCGTCGCGATCAAGCCAGATCCCCGATCAGCTATTTCCGCAGGCCAGTTCCCGTGTCCAGGAGTCGCTCACTGACGCTTAGTCAATCCAGAAGGTCAGACTAGTGGCCCAAACTACGGAGACGGCTGCCGGGGGGCGGATCTCACCCACTCGTGCCTCAGCTCGCTGTCGCAATCACCTCTCAGCCGGTCGGCGCCTTCCTGTCCATTTCCTCACTAGTTGGGATGCCAGTCGGCATCACGAACTCTCTCCCAGCACTGGACCTTCTTGCACCACTCCCCCACGTTCCCGGAACCGGGAGCATCGACGAGCAGCGGTCTGACCACATCGGCCGCGAGTGTCGGGACGAGATCAGCGATCCTCTGCGGAAGCCCCTGGGCCCTCCAGATCCGCTCCAGATCGACCGCCTCCCCGAGCCGGTCGACCATCAGTGCGACGGTGTACGCCGTCGTCGGTCCGAGGTATCCGCCCAGCCTCATGCGCTGGATGATCTTCCGGGTGTGCTCGAAGAGGATCAGCTTCGCCACGACCTCGCGGAAGTAGCGCCTGTCAGGCGTACCGTCGAACCGCGCGACAACGTCCTCCGTCCACAGCCGGAAGCACTTCTCGGCTCCGAGGACCACGTCGTGCGGGCGCTTCAGGTGGGTCAACTCGTACCTGGCGACGTCGGTCTTGCCGAACTTCTGACCGACCGGGTTCTCCCGCCTGAAGTCGGGAAGCTGGTGCCGAACACGCGCCCGACCCAAGTCCACCTGGTACTGCCCGCGGACGCGCTCGTAGTACCAGCGGGTCATCTGGGTACTTCCTTCGGGAGCGGGCGCCCATTCCGAACGAGACAGCTCCTGGAGCTCCACGTGGTACGGGCTGTTGGCCTCGAAGTCGGCTTCCTTGATGGCGTTCTGGGAGTTGGCGTACCGCGAGATCCTCGGTACGAGATCGTCGAGCAGCTCCGGCCGGACAACAGTGATCTTCGCGGGCACTCTGACGGTGGCGAGAGCCAACGGATCACCCAGCCAGACACGGTGCAGGGAGGCGGTGGTCTGTCCGCCGTTCACGATCTGCAGGTCGGTCAGGCTGGCGATCACCAACGAACCGTCGGGCAGGTACTCCGTGTCCGCTGCCGTGGCCGTTGCCGACACCCCGTTGTTGTACGCGAGGAAACGGCCGGGGTTCTCCCTCACCGTCTCGCCGATGCCCTTGTTCACCTTTCCACGGGCCTGCAGGAACGCCCGTACGTTCCGTTGCAGGAGCCGCGCCCCGTGGCGCTCGTACAGCTCTGCGAGGAGTGCCCCTGGCAGGACGGCGAGGAAGCACTGGTAGTCGGCGTCGCCGGGGGCAGCCAGGCAGGTGAGAGGGCCACCGAACTCGTCAAGCGTGATGACCGTCTCCTCGCTCCGCCGTCCCGAGGAGGCCAGGCGGTGGAGGCGGGCTATGTCCCACACCTCGTACGTGCATCGCAGACTGTCGATCTCACCTGGTGGCATTGAGTCCACCGTGACGCGCGCGTCCGTGAAGAGGAAGATCCGTACCCGGTTCAGGGCGGGCCAGACGTCGTGGATCCGCTTCGCCATCGGATACGCCGGGTCCGTCTCCTCCATGCCGAGGTACAGCCCGGTACGGCACTTCTCCACGAAGACCTGCGCTCGGCGGACGGCGCGTTGCACCTCGGCCTTGCGCATCACCTCGGCCTTCCAGCCGTGCTCGGCGATGATGACGTCGAGCACGGTGTCCTCGTCTTGGAGGCCGTAGCCGTACGCCTCCGCGACGCTCCGCCCGATCTGCTTCCTGCAGTAGGCCGACTCGATGTCCTCGATACTGCCGTCCTCTACGAGGTACTCCCGGAACGCCTCCACGAACGCACCGTTGAACATGGTTCCGACGGGCGAGTCGGTCCGTGACCGGGCCTCCTCGTACAGGAGTTCCGCGAACTCCCTCAGATCACTGCCCGTCACGTGCCCCTCCACTGGGTGTACTGACTGTCTGGGCGCCAAGTACAGCACGAACCTGGTCCTCATCGACAGCCGCGTCCGCGCAGACTCCGAGGTCGATGTCGTAGGCGACGCCTCGCACACCCCTCGGCAGCATCTGCGGGACCACCCGTGGAAAGCCGTCAGTCACCCTGAAGCACCGTCTGGCCGTGAGCAACCACCGCTCCCCCTCATAGTGGGACCTGTGCGCGTCGAGCCAGCCGGCTTCGAGGAGGTTGTTCTCGAGCGCGGCCTGCTGAGTGGTGAGCGCGGTGTGGGCACGGAGTTCGTCGACCAGATCAGGAAGGCTCACACCTCCTGCACCGCTGAGCAGCGTCTGGTGGACGAGCGCCAGGTAGTCGTACGAGGCGTCGTCGAGCTGGTCCTCGCCGTGGATCCGGCAGCGCAGTCGGGCACGAGTGCCGCCCATGGACTTGACCTCCAGTCCCCAGGCCGCCCAGGCGAAGTCCTTCGGACCGCCCTGCGGCCCCTGCCACGCGGCGAGGGCGTTCTCTCCAAGAGCCGGCACGACGAGGTCTCGGAGAACCAGGAGCTCGCCGAACAGGCCCACCCTGGCCTCCGGCCCGAGCGCGTCGCCGAGGCCGCGCACGAGCATCCGCTGCCATGACCCGATCCGACGGACGACTGCCGCCGCCGGCCCGACGCTGGTGCGTTGGAGGTGGTCGAGAAGGTCCGCGAGCAGCGCGCAGAAGATCTGCGGGTCCGTGGCCGACTGCGCGACCACCTCGACGTGCCCGTCATGGAACGCGCAGGTCAGGCCGTTCGCGAGGACGAGATCGCGATCCCCGATCCGCTCCGTGCTGGCGATGACCAACGCCCGGTCCCGTCCCGGGAAGCGAACTTCGAGGAAGATGTCCAGCGGGCTGTCCGGGAGAAGACGACGCCTGGCACTTCCGTAGCCCGTGCCCTGTGCCTGCTCGATCGTCGCGAACAGTCCTGCGATCTCCTCGGCGTCGACCGTCGTCACTCGTCGTCTCCCTCGACGTCGTCGTCATCCTCGACCATCTGCTGAAGTTCGCGGAGATACGTCTCGTTGACGCGGTACCTGGTGGGCGTCGCCGTATCGGAGTTGGGAAGGGACAACGCGTAACCGACCATAGGAACGCCCTCCGGCTGGATACCCTCAACTCGCCCAGTGGGATCCACCGGGTACACGAGTAGGAGGCCCTCGCGCGGATCCCGATGGCGACGGATCTCCGCACCGCTCGGCCGCTGGGGTGCTCGGTCCTTCCTTCGCGAGAACTCCCGGCGCGTGGCCTCGAAGGCACGATCGTGCACGTCCTGCGGAAGTCCGATGGCTTCGTGGTCGGGACTGACCAGGACGCCGACCTGGAAGTCGGTGCCTGCAGAGATCGTGGAAGCGCTGCCCAGCAGCTTGCGCTTGACCATACGGAAGGTCTCACCGCCGGCGGCGAAGGTCGTCGCGGCGCTGCCACTTGTGACCGCGATGGTCCAGTTGGTCAGCTCTCCCTGCCCGTTCTGCCTGGTGATGTACTCCACGAGGCTCTGCGGTCGCGCCTGCAGTATCTTCGACGAGGCGGCGAACCCGTCGAGGAACTCGATGACCACCTCGGCCGGCACGCCACTTCGCATGAGCCCCTTCGCGCCGTGCCTCAGTTCCTCCGGAACTGGTTCGTAGTCCTTGATCGCGTCGACGAGGCGCTCGAGTCGGGCGTGGTTCTCCACCATGGCCTGTTCGGTGGTCCGCATGTACAGGGTCTCCGGACGCTGCCCGGCAGAGGACAACGTGAGAACGGTGGAGTTCCGCATCTTGGCAGCAGCGGTGACCTGCAGGTGCTCGTACCCGTCCTGGACACGCAAACCGACGTCGACGGGCCGGAGGCCAGCTGCCGCAAGGGACGACACGAGATCCATCAGCTCCCGGTTCGCCCGCGTGACGTGGACGTAGGAATCGACGAGTTCCCGCGTGGTGTAGAGCCGGGTAACGTCGAGGTACCCACTCCGGTAACCGAACCACCGGCCCATCTGCATGAGCGTGTCGTACGTCCGCGACGCCCGCAGGTAGTATGAGACCGTCAGCCCCTCCAGTGTCAGACCACGGGAGAGCTTGTCACCACCGACGGCGATCACGGTCGCCGGAGTGTTGGACTCGTACTCCAGAACGTCCGCAGCCTCACCGTTGATCGTCTTTACCCCGTCGGCGCACTCGGTGAGCACCTCACCGATCACGGACTCGACCTGGTCGTACTCGAGGGGCTCCCCGACCAGACCGGTCAGATCAGAGCGGTCGGCGAGCTCGGCGTAGGTGGGAACGAAGTCCTGCTCCCAGAGATCCCTGAGTCGCTCGCGCAGGGCGGTTCCCGCAGCACCGCGATCTCCCCAGAGGTCGTCCATCGCTCGCAGGTGTTCCTTCAACTGGCGTGCCACCGCGAACTGGACTGCCTTGAAGCGCGTGACATGGACCAGCATCGTGTTGTGGCCGGCACGGCTCCCGAAGTACTCGGAGCGCGCCTTCCTCGCGGCGGTCGCCAGCACGAACGCGTCGATTGCCTGCCTCAGCGAGGCGGGAAGCTCAGATGGTGGCTGGTGGTCCTTCGTGTGGCCATCCGGCATCCACGCGGCCTCGTCCGCCACGTCCCGGATCACGGGGAGGGGTTCACGGACGACGTCCGCCGTCGGATCCTCCAGTCCGAACACCACTTCGGGACCGCAGTAGTTCGACGGTGGGCTGAGAGCCACCATGAAGCTCCGTGGGAAGAGGTCGTCACCGTATTCCGGGTGGTCGATCTCGTCGGAGATGAAGATGTTGGCGAACGGTGTTGCGGTGTAGGCCACGTATGCACGCTTCTCGAACAGACTCAGCACGTCCCGGATGCACTGGTTGATCCGGGTCGGGTCGTGCTCGGCGTCGCTCGCGCTTCCCCCGCGGCGGGGCTTCTTGGTGTCGACGGACGCGTAGTCGGCCTCGTCGTCGATCAGCAGCAGCGGGACTTCGGTGATCAGGCGCCGTCCATCGGCCTGCTCCGTCGCGAAGTTGCCCAGCCAGTCGCGGAGGTTCGCGAGGATCCGGGCGTTCTTCTTGACTACCGCGAGCAGGCAAACCCTCCGCGGGTCGGTCCTGGTGCTCTCGAACGCCCCGACACTGAAGTCCTTGTCCCTGGTGGTGATTGACTGGCAGAGCCGCGGATTCCTCATACCGAGGTTGCCAACGCCGACCTCGATCGACTCCGCGGTCTGCTGGCGGGTGAACCGGCTGTTGAACCCGAGGAACTCAAGGTCCAGGCGAGTCTGGGTCTGGTGACGCAGGCTCTCGTGTGCACCGGTGAGGACCACGACGACCTGGTACCCGGCGTCGACGGCCTTGCAGATCAGGCCAGTGTAGTTCGCGGTCTTCCCGGACTGGACCTGCCCGTAGGTCAGCCCCTTCACCGACCACTCACCGGGCCGCAGGGGATCCTCCAGCAGGGACAGCACCGTGTCAGTCGAGTCACTGAGTGACTCGACGGCCGGCGGCTTCCAGCCCGAGCGGCGCGTCAACCACGTCTTGTAGCGGTCCCAGTAGGACCACTCGATCTTCTCGTGTCGGTCGGCCAGCCACGGAGCATGGCCCTTGGGATCCGCGACCCAGACCTCACGGGGAACCCAGACGTCGAACCGTGCTTCGAGTTCCCTGGCAATGCGTTCCGCCGGGATGTCGTGGCCGGCTGCGGACAGCATCTTGTGGACCGTATCCGAGATCCGCCCTATCTCCTCGGACGAGCGCCCGGGCCTGTCCGTCGCCAGCAGCATCGTCTCGGCCATGTTGAGGGCCAGCGTCATGGGGTCGAGGGTCACGGTCACGCGCCTTCCGGACGGACCTGGCCGGCGATCTCGGCGACCAGGTGGGGAAATCGGTTGAAGGGCTCGACAGAGGCCAGCGCCCGGATCGCGGCCTCCCTGGTCGCCGGGTCGTCGGGCAGTGCGGCGAGCATCGCCGTCAGGTCCGCTCGCGCCTCCGCCTCGTCGGCGCCTTCGAGCGCCGCCTGCGGTGTTCTCCCGGGATCGTTCTGTGCCTCGATGGCGATGAAACCCACAGGCAGCGTTCGTTCGACGAGCCGAAGAACAGCCTCGACCTTCGCACCCTCGTCGCTGGCAAGCGCGGCCACGACCACCGGGTGCTGTCGGTTGACGAGGTAGCTGGAGACGCCGTGTCGTCGCTCGTGCACCCAGCCGAAGGTGACCCCTCCGTCGCGGCCGCGTCCCTCTCCCGCGGTCACCGCTCGGCGTCGGAAGACCCTGGTGGACGCATCCCTGGCTGCGGTGGCGAGCCGTACGAGTCGCTCCTCCAGGGCAGCAGGAGCGTGGACCCGGGACTTACGCACGTCGACCTGCCACCTGTGGTCGTCAGCAGGGTCGACATGAACCTCGATTCGCGCCAGCCGGGTTGGCGGAACCATCGTCAGGTCGGGTAGTCCGAGCCAACCTCCGGCGGAGACCATCCTGTTCCCGCGGTACACGTAGAAGCCCTGCTGCGCGTGCCATCCACGCGGGCCAGCGCCCTCGGCAAGCTCAGCCTCGCTCAGTCGCGTCGGGTGCGGGAGTACGTAGGGCGTCACGAGTACCGGGGTGGCCTCACCGAGTCGTTCCGTCCCAAGGTCCTGGGTCGCCACATGACGACGCCAGAACGGATCCCACGGTGTCAACGAGTGGTCACCGACCACCAGACGAAGCGCACCAGCCTCGAGGAACCGGTGGAACCACATCCGCAGTTTCGCACGGCACTGGCCGAGTCGTCGGGCGAGTACAGGGCCTTCTCCTGCGCGGTCCAGCCGGCGCCAGAGAACCATTGTGCCGTTGCCCTCGAACCCCAACTTTTCGGCGATACTCAGAGCTTCGGAGTCAGGCACCACAAGGACACGCCAGTCGTCGGTGGCCCGGACCAGGTCGAGGTCCCAGGTCCTGGATGCCAGACCATCAGGAGTGCGGGAGAGAACCGTGAGAAGGCGGCACTGCGAGAGTGATGCGGTCTTCAACCCCAGCCCGAATCGTCCAAGGTCGCCGACCCGGCGCTCGGCCGTGGGTCCCGTGCCCCCGAAACGGACCGCTTCGTGTAACTGAGCCGCGGTCATTCCGGCACCGTTGTCCACCACCGCAACCCAGGCGGCCCCCTTGTCCGTGCTGAACTCCACGCGGACTTCGCTGGCTGCTGCCGCGAGGCTGTTGTCGACGAGATCAGCCAGCGCAGTGGCCATGTCGTAGCCGAACGCCCGGAGTGATTCCATCAGGGCGGAGGCGCGCGGAGGTATCAAAGCGCCATCGTTGGCGTGCTCCTGCAACAGAGCCCCCGTCACTGTTCTTCGAGACCTATCCACGAAGCGTAGGCGACGAGACTGACACACGTGACCATTGCGATCAGTCCGCCTGTGCTGCCACTTCGGTGACGATTAGGCAGCAGGCATCCGGCCCGTCCTGGTCATACCGGTACGCCATGCTCCAGATAGTCGGTGCTGCCCCGGGACCGGGAGTCAGCTGCGGCGCGGACTCGACGTGCCAGGCGGGGGATGAGCAGCGTGTCGACCTGGTCGATTGCGTGGAAGGCGTACTCGTCGATCTCGACCTGGTCGACGGCGATGCGGTTGAGCTCGTCGGCTGGGAGGGTGCCGCCGTCGAAGACGAAGAGGAGTTTGTCGCCCTCGGCGGGGTGGGGTGCCCAGTCGACGACGAGCAGGCGGCCGATCGGCGGGGTGATGCCGAGCTCCTCCTTGACCTCGCGGGCGACGCCCTCGCTCGGAGTCTCCCCCGCGTGCAGGTAGCCGCCGGGGATCTCCCAGCCGGGCTTGTAGGTCGGCTTCACGAGGAGGACGCGGTTGTCCCCGTCAAAGAAGAGCACGCCGGCGGCGGTACGGGGTTGGGCCACGACTTCTTGGGGCTGGGAGTCGCTCATGGCGGTGACTGTCGCGCCAGCTGACACCATCGGGCCGCTGGCGAGGTTCAGCCAGGCCAGTGGCCGAGGCGGGCGACCCGCCTCCGCACGCACCATCAGTGCGAGGCGCCGGTACCTCAGCTGGCCAACTGGCGGACGGACTCGGAGATCACATGCGTTTCAAGCCTGCACCAGACGGTCTTGAGGCCGTCGTTGGAGTACGCCACGCCCCAGGCCGTTGACAGCGCACGGACGATCAGCAGACCGCGGCCGTGCTCGTCGCCGTCCTCTGGGATACGGAGGTGCGGGATGGCGGGACCGTCGGCGTCGCTGGCTGCGACGAGCAGGTGGTCCCCGTGGCGGGCCAGGTCCAGCTGGAATGTGGCGTCGGGGTGCCGGGCGTGCGTGATCGCGTTCGTGACCAGCTCGGACACGCACAGTTCAGCCGCGTCGGCGATTTCGGCGAGGTCCCAGGCCGCCAGCGTGGAACGGGTCTCGCGTCGGGCGGCGCCGGCGCTGATGTCGATGGCTGGATGTCGCCAACTGGCGTGCCTGGATGTCGACCGACACGCGGCCGGAGCGGACTCGGTGGTGCGATTGGGGACCGATGTGGGCACCTGCACTTGCTTCCTCCTCTGCGAGAGCGTTCGCACGCTTCGGTAGTGTCAGCCGCGCCAACCACATTGGGCGTGCTGGCTGGATTCCCCCATGCGTGTTTATGCGTAGGCGAGTTGGACGGGCTGCTCAGTGCGGGAAGTGCCAGGATGGCTGCCGTGATCGACGCGAACGCGACCGTACCGGCGCAGGGGCCGTGGACTCCCCTCTCACCCCAGGAGGCAGCCGAGCTGCTGGCCGGGGCGGACTTCCCCTGGTGGATCGCGGGCGGCTTCGCGATCGAATGGGCCGTCGGTGAGCCGTACCGCGAGCACAGCGACCTCGACGTGCTGGTCCTTCACCGCGACCAGGCCCGGGTCCGCCGGCACTTCGAGGGGTGGGACCTCTTCCTGGCCGATCCGCCTGGTGCCGGAAGGCTGCGTGCCTGGTCGACGGGTGAGGACCTGCCGAGCCGGGTGCACGACGTGTGGTGCCGTCGTTCACCCGACGAGCCGTGGTCGGTTCAGCTCATGCTGGACAAGGCCGACGGTGAGGACTGGGTCTCGCGTCGGGACTCCCGCGTCCGGCGCCCGCTGGCGCAGCTCGGCCAGGTGACCTGCACGGGCATCCCGTACCTGAGCCCCGAGGTGCAGCTGTTCTACAAGGCGAAGAACGTGCGCGAGAAGGACCAGCTCGACTTCGATCGGGTACTGCCCCGCCTCGACGCCGGCCAGCGGGCCTGGCTCGTGGGGGCGCTGGAGCTGGCCCTGCCGGGCCATGACTGGCTGAGCAGGCTCAACAGGTAGGGCCGAAGGTGAGGAGCGGCACGTCGTAGAGCTGCGGGTTGCGCGGCCGGGTCATGGTGGGCCCAGTAACCTCCACGACCATGAGCTCGCTGAGGAACTGCACCCGAGCGCTGAGCAGGTGGCTGGTGCGTCCATCGGCGTTGTCGCCCTTGAGACCGGCAGCGAGGTGGATGTGCGGGAGGACCAGTCCGGTGGCAGGGTCGTGGGCGAGGGTGCCGCCGCCGAGGGCCTCGACGAATTCGACGCGGGTGCGGTCCCAGAGCGGCTGTTCGGGGTGGGTCAGGCCGTCGCAGGTGCCAACGATCTCGGCCTCGGAGAACGCGCCGATGAACATGGGGATGTAGCCCTGCCGGACGTCGTTGTCCTTGCAGAACGCGGCGAGGGCCTCGAAGAAGTCCTCGCCGTGCTCGAAGGTGACGCCGAAGGTCCGGCCGAGGGTCAGTTCGCTGGCGCGCATGGGGATGGTCCTCGCGATTGAAGGGCTGCTGGGGGTTTCGGCGTCAGTCAGCCATGGCGCGGAAGCCGGCGACGATCTCGTCGGCCTTCCGGCCCTGGGCGAGCAGGAGGTGCAGGAGGAGCCGGGCCTTGTAGGGGTCGAGGTGGCCGCCGCGGATCAGTCCGCGGGCGAGCAGGTCCTTCTCCGAGCCGGGGAAGCTGTAAGTCGCTTCCAGGACCGGTCCGTTGCCGATTCGGCTGGTGAGGACGACCGGGATCCGGGCGGCGGTCTGCTCCAGGGTGGCAACGAAATTCTGAGGGACGTGGCCCACGCCGAACGCGGCTACGACGAGGCCGTCGCATGCCTCGGCCATCGTGGCGAGGAGGGTGCCGTCGTCGCCGAGCGTCGCGGTGTACATGCCTACGCGGGGCGTGGGGCTGGTGAGCGGTCCGGGGAAGGCGGTGCGGGCGGCGAGCGGGCCGCGTGGGTGGACGCGGCCCTCGTAGAGGCGTCCGAGGGGCCCAGTGGCCGGGGAGGTGAACGCGGCCGGGCTGGTGCTGTGGGACTTGCGGACGCTGCGGGCCGCGTGGATCTCGTCGCCAAGGACGACCACGGTGCCGGCGCCGCGCAGTTCTGTAGCCGCAGCGGCGATGACGGCCGCGTGGATGTTCGCCGGTCCGTCCGCTCCGGGCTGGGTGGGGTTGCGCATGGCCCCGGTGACGACGATCGGCTGCTCGCCAGCGTGCAGGAGGTCGAGGAGGTAGGCGGTCTCCTCGATGGTGTCCGTGCCCTGGGTGACCACCGCGCCGTCGCAGTCGGCCCGGAAGGCGTCGGCGATGGCGTCCGAGAGGGCGCTCAGGTCGTCGAAGCTGAGGGAGGCGCCAGGGAGGCGCCGGAAGTCGTGGACGCGCAGCTCGACGTCCAGGTCCTGCAGAGCGGGGACGGCGGCGAGGAGCTCGTGGGCGGAGAGGGCCGGTACGACTCCGCCCGTGGCCGGGTCGGTGGTCATGGCGATGGTTCCGCCCAGGGAGAAGATCGCGACTGTCCTCTTGCTCAACGCCATTGTCTCCTTGTTCGGGTGTTGTCCCATCAGCGGTGCGGCCGGGCGACCTCCGGGCAATCTATCGGTTCAGGGCACGTGGTGGGCGGCGATGAACTGACAAGCGGCATCCAGGCCTTCCAGGCCGAGCAGTCGGCTTCGAGGTCTGGCGAGGGCGCGGGTGCCGACGGTGGCGAGCTGGCGGCAGCGCCGGGTGAGCCAGGCCCAGTCGAGTCCGAGGTAGTCGGCGGTGGCGATGAGGCGGTCGCGGGTGGCATCGGCTGTGGTGACGGAGTGCGCGGCGGCGTGGCCGACGGCGTCGGCGAAGGCGTGCAGGTCGGCCCGTCGTGTGGTGCGTCCGAGCTTGGAGACGGCCTCGGCTCGCACCCAGCTGGCGATGATGGCGCGTTGCTGAGGGAGCAGGGCGAAGCCCTCGGTCTCCATGAGGTCGGAGTTGTCGGTGATCCAGGTGGTGATGCCGAGGGATTCCATCAGGGCGATCGCCAGGAACAACAGGACCCGCTCGTGACCTGGGGAGCGGGTGACCGCTGCCGGCGGGATGCAGAAGGCGCGGCCGGTCCCGCCCCTCGCTTCGGGTGTCGCCGGGGCGGTTCGTCGGAGGTAGTCGAGCTTGTGGATGAAGAAGAGCCAGGTGGCGGCCTCCTCTCCGCTCTGCTCGCGGGTCCAGAAGACCGGGTCTTCGCCGAGGGCGCTGCGGCTGTCGAGGATGTAGTGGGCGCTGGCCTGAGAGCCGATGAACATGAGGGAGCCGGGCGTCAGGTCCTCGTCCTGCGCGGCGGCGGCCAGCGGGTCGAGGTCGGTGCCGATGGTGAGCGGCAGGACGGCGTGCAGACCGGCGTCGTCGTCGAGCAGAGCGGCGTCGAAGCCGGTGACTGCCCACAGGATCCCGTATGTGAGGTCGTCGAGCTCGTACGCGGACGGGATGCGGAGCGTTGCCTTGCCCTTGGCACGGGCACCGAAGCGGGCGTCGACGGCGAACTGGCGACTCGTACCGTCGATGGTCCGCTTGGCGATCACGAGGGAGCGGGTGGACGCCTTCGTCCAGGCGTCCAACTCGGCGCTGCCGCTGAGGTGAAGCTCGTTGCCGCGAAAGGTCTCGGCGTCGATCACCAGTGCGGGCAGGGCACCACCGGAGAGGCTCTGGCCGGCGGGGAAGTACAGGTGCCGCGACCCGGCCGCCGCGGTGGCAGTCGGCAGGCGCCTCGCGACCTGCGTGGTCGACACCGGGTGCTCGGACTCACTCGGGAGCGGACCAGCCAACTCTTCGGGGAAGTTGAGAACCTGGGCCCACTGGGTCATCTTGCGCCGGTCCTTGATGGCCCGCTGACCGCGCTCCAATCGGCTGATCTCGGACTGGTCGCTGTTGACGATCCGAGCGAAGGCCGCCTGTGGCATGCCGGTATGGCGCCGAATGAGGCGGCACAGTGTTCCCAGGTCCCAGGTCGACACTGCCTGCTGGACCTGAGGGTCGTCCCAGAACTCGGGCGCGATACGTAACCCGCGCTGGCAGGGGCCGCATCTGGCACCGGCGTTGTAGCGGCTCAGGGCGCTGCCGCAGGAGGTGCACCGTCGCTGCTGACTGCTTTCCACCCTGACATTCTTCCGTGTGATGCCCCGTCAGATTGGCATCTGCCGCGACTCGCATAAACGCCCATAAGCGAGAGCGGGCTTCTTCGTGACCATGGGTGGAGCGCATGCGAGCCGGTTGCGGCGGTCGTCGCCACCACGGGCCGCGCGCCAGGAAGGACTTACAGGTGATGAGAACGACGAGTCCTGCGGAGGAGTCCACCGCGCCGTCGCTGAGGGCGGCTTGGCAGACTCTGGCGGACGGGCTGCTGATCCAGCGGCTGCAACTACACATCGAGGAGTGGCGCGAGATCGCGCAGGCCGGTGGGAGCTTGCCCGACATCAGCGGTGTCCCCGTGGCCGGCCTGGCCCTGCGGCCCACCAGCGTCCCCGGTCCGGAGGCGCAGACGCTGCTCCAGCACGCGCGTCTCTCCTACTGGTGGTCGTACCCGCAGCAGCACGGCGCGGACGGAGACGCGAGCGCCGTCGGCACGGTGCGCGCGGCGGAGCAGGCCCGCAAGCGCCTACTGGCCGACGGCGCGGCGGCGCCGTGGGTCGAGGCCGTGATCGCGGCGTGCGAGGCGAGCGCGTGGTGGGTCGGGTTCTTCGCGGTGATCAGGCATCGCGGTGTGCGGCACCTGACCTTGGAGCCGAACCCCGGGCCGATCCCCGCCCAGGTCCTGGAGGGCGCGGTCAGCGCGGTCGCCTACGGAATGGCGGGCCGTGTGCTGGCCGCCGCCCTTCGGGCACAGGACGACGAACGGACCCGGCGGGCCTTCTGCGAGGCCATCACGGCGAGCATCGAGGTGGAGCGGACGCTGCCCGCTCTGCTGGACGAGCTGGGCGAGCTGCGGCTGGTGGACCTGGTGTCCACGACCGCCGTGTGGCGCGGGCAGTTCACCAAGTACGCAGGCGGCACCGGAGCAGGGCAGGTCGAGTGATGACGAACCGCTACCCCTTCATCGCCATCGAGGGCCTGGACGGCACTGGGAAGACCACGCTCCGCAAGGGGCTTTTCCAGCTGTGGCAGGGCCTGTTCGACACCACCCCGCTCTGCGTCCTGACCACGAACTTCCTGTCGCCCGAGCACGCCGGGCAGATCGTCGAGGGGAAGTACCGGCCGTCCGCCGAGAACAGGGCCAGCTACCTGTCGGCCATCGTCGCGGACAAGAACACCACGCTGCAGCAGCTGGTCGAACCCCAGCGCCGCGCACGGCCGGTCATCGCGGACCGCTGGCTGCTGAGCGAGCTCGCGTTCTTCGCCGTCAAGCACGGCGCCCGGGCGGAGGACACCTACAAGGCCCTTGCCGAAGGGCTGGCGGCGGGTCCGGACGCGACGCTGGTGCTCGAACTCCCCGCCGCCGACTCCATGCTGAGGGCCAAGGACCGCGCCGGCGACGCCGTGCGGGCGGACTGGGACGTGCACCACGTGCAGTCCGCGGTGCAGGAGGTCTACGCGGAGGTCACCGGTTCCCCGCAGGCGTTCCCGCTGCTCGGCACCGTGGTCCGCCTGGACGCCGGCGCCACCCCGGCGCAGGTCCTCGGCTCCGCATGGACCGCGCTCGAACACCTCGGACTGATCCCCGGCCTGCCGGCCGACGAAGGGAAGGAGAGCTGATGCCGACATCCGATCCGGCGGCCCGACTACGCCGGTCGCTCACCTCGCCGACACCGGCACGCCCGGTGCTGGCTGCGGGGGCCGTCAACGCCATGGCGGCCCGCCTGGCCATCGAGGAAGGGTTCGACGCGCTCTGGGTGAGCGGCCTGGAGGTGTCCGCCGCCCTCGGCCTGCCCGACGCCAACGTGCTCAGCGCCCGCGACCTGGCCGACGTGGTCACCGCGCTCGGCCGGGTAACCGAACGCCCAGTGATCGTCGACGTCGACAACGCGGGCGGCACCGTCGAAGGTGCCGCCCGCATCGCGGCCGACCTGGTCCGGGCCGGGGCAGCAGCGGTCTGCCTGGAGGACAGCGCCTACCCCAAGTGCAACAGCTTCGCCGCGCACACCGCGCAGCAGCTCGCCGCCGCGGACCTCGTCGTCCGGCAGATCGAGCGCATCCGCAAGATCGTCGGCGACGAGCTGGTGATCATCTCCCGCACCGAGTCCCTGATCGCCGGCATGAGCCTGGAGCTGGCCACGGGCCGTTCGACACGCTTCGTCGAGGCAGGTGCGGACGCCGTGCTGATCCATTCCAAGGACCAGACCGGCGGCCAGCCCCTGGAGGTGGCCGCTCGGTGGACCAACGCGGCCCCGCTGGTCACCGTGCCCACCGCCTTCCCCCAGCTCACCTCCACCGACCTCGGCCAGGCCGGCTACCGGCTGTGCATCTACGCCAACCAGTTCAGCCGCGCCGCCCTGGCCGGCATGCGCGCCGCCGCACGCCAGTTCACCCGCGAGGGCACCTTCCGCCCCAGCGCCGAGGCCCCGCTCGCGGCCGTCGGCGACCTGCTGCGGGTGGGCGAACCTGACGCACTGTCCTGCATCTGACCTCACACCCCGAGGGATCCCGCGATGACCCTGCCCCGCATCAGCGTGTCGGTGAAGTCCGTAATCCTGCACGACGACCAGGTCCTCCTCCTCTCCTACGACGACCACTCCGGGTTCCACTACAACCTGCCCGGCGGCAAGGCGCAGGAGGGCGAGAGCCTGCGCGACGCGGTCCGCCGCAAGGTCCAGCAGGAGACGGGACTCGACGTGGCCGTCGACCGCCTCCTGCTGGTGACCGAGTACGTGCCGGCCATCTGGAACGACGAGTTCGGGACCGTCCAGAAGACCCAGTTCACCTTCCTCTCCCATCCGCTGGACGGCACCACCCCGCAGTTCCCGGACCCGCCCGACCCGATCCAGGTCGGCTTCGAATGGACGCCCATCGGCAAGCTCACCGAGGTGTACCTCCTGCCCCGGATCAACGAGCCGCTGGTTGCCGCCCTTCACGGGCGGCTCAACGACCCGTTCATCGACAGGTGGTGACCGCCTTGAACGACGACCTACGCGAGTGGCTCCTCGCAGAGCACGCGGGAACGGTCTGCGCCGACCGGCTGAACGTCATCACCGACGAGTTGCGCCGCCTGGTCGAGCAGGGCATCGGCGGGGCGATCGTCGAACTCGGCTGCTACCGCGGCGCGATGGCCCTGTGGATGCGCTGCGTCCTGGACTCGCTCGGCGATAGCCAGCGCGAGATCCACGTCTTCGACTCCTTCGCCGGCATGCCCGCCCCTGGCACCAAGGACTCCGATCACCTCGCCGAGGGCGACCTTCGCTCCACTCCGCAGGACGTCCTGGACACCCACGCCCGGTGGAACCGCACACCGCCGACGATCCACCCGGGCTGGTTCGAACAGACCATCCCCGGCGAGCTGCCCAGCACGATCGCCCTGGCCTACCTGGACGGCGACTTCTACGACTCCACCCTCACCGGGCTGCGAGCCTGCGTCCCCAGGCTCGCCCCCGCTGGGACGCTCCTCCTGGACGACTACGCCGACACCGCCGTCAACCCGAAAGCGTGGGACGGCCTGCCCGGCGTCAAGCGTGCCGCGGACGACTTCTTCGGCACGCCCCCGCCGATCGAGGTCCTGGTCGGCGACGGCGACCTCGCCTTCGGACGCTACCTGTCCCCAGTGCCGCGAGGAACCGCCCCCTGATGACCGACACCGTCCTCATCGCCAAGGGCGCCGCCGATCTGCATCAACTCGAACGCTCGCTTCCTGGGGTCGAGTTCATCGAGACGGTCGACTTCGACTCGCTGCCCGACGCCGCGCACCGGGCCACGTTCCTCGCTCTGCGCTCCGGAGCACGGCTGGGCGGCGAGCAGCTCGACCAGCTGCCGCTGCTCCAGCACGTCGTCCGGGTCGGCTCGGGTACCGACAACATCGACGTTGCCGAGCTGGCCCGGCGCGGTATCACCCTGCACCGCAATCCGCACGTCAGTGCCGCCGCCGTGGCCGAGTGGTGCCTGGTTGCCGCGCTCAGCCTGGCGCGCCGCATCCCCTTGGGCCACAACGCCCTTGTCCAGGGCAGCCACATGAAGGACGCCTGCCTGGGCAGGCCCCTGTCCGCGCTCGACGTCGCCATGTGGGGTGCCGGCCCGGTCGGGAGATCGACCGCAAGGCTGCTCGCGCCCTTCGCACGCCGAGTGACCTTCGCCCACTGGCCATCCAACCCTCCCGAGCTGCAGCAGCTGCCCGCTCACGAGCTCGTCGAGCACGCGGACGTCCACGTCATGGCCCTGCCGCTGCGGGACGGGACGCGAGGGCTGTTCAACGAGGGCTTCCTCGCTGGGGTTGCCGCCCGCCAGCCGCTGGTGATCTGCGCCGGTCGGATCGAGACGCTCGACGTGGAGGCTTTCCTGCGCGCGCTCGACGCACAGCGGATCGGCGGTCTCGCCCTGGACGCCATCGAAGCCGAGCACGTGGGCCTGGCGCACACCACCGCTGGTGCGCGGAACCTCCTGGTCACGCCGCACATCGGCGCTCAACGCACGGACGTCCGCCAGGAACTGGACGCCTGGCTCACCCAGCTCCTCGCGTCGATCTCCACTCCAGTAGGAGCCGCCCACCAGGAGGGCCCGTGATCAGCGACTCGACACGAAGCCGCCTCCGCATCGCAGGCCAGGCCGCCGAGCGCCTCCTGTCCTCCCACCCCGGCACGGCGGTCTGGTTGGAGGGAGCCCTGGCATGTGGTCTCGCCCACGCAACCAGTGACATCGACCTGCGCCTGCTCGGCGACGCTCCGGATCTCCCCGGGTCCCGTTCGTGGCTGAGCGACGGCGTCCGGATCGACCTCCAGGTCTCCACCCCGGACCAGATGGAGCAGTTGCGCGGACTCCTGCGTGGCTTCGACGTTCGTGCCGACGATCTCGCTCTGTTCCGCCGGGTCCGCAGGGACCTGCCGGCGCTGACGTGCCTGCGAACCGCGAAGCGCTACCAGGCCGGCCAGTGGATTCCGGTCATCAACTCCGGCGAGGCTGAGGTCTACCGCGCCTGGGGCGTGGCCGACCGCGCCGAGACGGTGGCGAGCCTGACCGAGGACCTCATCGGACTGATCGTCGATGGCCTGTACGCCTCGGCCGACCTGGTCCTGGAACGCCTGGCGCTGACGCTCGCCTCCGCCGAGTGCGCTGCCGCCGGGCAGCCCCTGCTCGGAGAGAAGTGGCTGCCGCTCATGGCCGACCAGCCGTGGAGCCCCAGACCGCTGAGCGCGCTCTGGCAGGACACGTCCTGGGGGTGGTTCCGACCGATCCAGCGTCGGCTGACCAGTGCTCTGCTGTCCTGTCACCTCGTCAACGGCGCCAGTGGCGAGCCAAACCCGGTGTCGGTCAGCGGCTCGGGATGGCTACCCCAGCGCTACAGCGACGGCTGGTTCCTGCGCCGAGCCGACGACCGCGTACCGCTCACCGACGCGGCCCTGCTCGCCTGGGCCAAGCATCTGGAGTCCGCAACTGCCTGACCACCGAGGCCCCCTGGAGGTGAGCCTTGTCCACCGCCCCGCCCTCGAACGACCTCGACGCCCTGTACGCCCGCCTCGACCCCGGCGACAGCACTGCGGCCGTGTCCGTGATCCTCAAGCTGCGCGGCGAGACCTGCGACATCGACTGCCTGTACTGCTTCGAGAAGCGCAAGGAAGCCCCAGGTGGCCGCCGCATCGACGCCGACCAGGTCCACCAACTGGCTGCGCTCTTCACCGACCGGCCGCTCGCCGTCGAACTGCACGGCGGCGAGCCGCTCACCGCCGGCAAGGACGCGATCACCGGCGTCCTGCGTGCACTCGCGGCCAACCCGAACGTGATCCGGGTCAGCCTCCAGACCAACGGTCTGCTTCTCGACAACGCCTGGCTCGACCTCTTCGACGAGCGCCTGCCCTCGCTGGAGATCAGCATCTCCCTCGACGGCGACGCCCAAGGGAACAGCTGGCGCGTCGGCTACGACGGGGTGCCCGTCTACCCCAGGATCGTCGAGACGCTGCAGCTGCTGGAGCGCCGCGACCGGGCCGCCTCGGTCATCTGCGCCGTCACACCGCAAATCCTCGGCCGGGCCGAAGAGATCGTCGACCACCTGGCCTCCTTCCCGGCCGTGATGGCGATCAGCTTCGTCCCCTGCTTCGACGGCGCCGTGGTCGTACCGACACGAGCAACTTCCAGGCGCGTCGGTACCAGCAGGGCTATGCAGGCCGCGGCGATCGGATCCGCTGGGCCGGCGTGGGCCATCACCCCTGCCCAGTACGCGGACTTCGCCCTCGCCGCAGCCGTCCAGTGGGTCCGCGCCGGCTGGTTCCGCAAGATCAAACTGGATCCGGCCGTCTCCGTGATCCGCCGGCTACGCGGCCTGCGCACCGGCTCCTGCCACTACGACGACCTCAAGTGCGACCACGTCTTCACGCTGTACCCCGACGGTCGCCTCGGCAGCTGCGACGAACTCCCCTGGCCCCGAGCCAAGTTGACCAGACTCCCGCTCCTCGGCTCCCAACAGGAGGTGCGGCACGCCCAGGACCGCTCCCGGTTGCTCGCCGATGCCCGCTCCCTCATCGCGCCGTGCGTCTCCTGCGGTTACCGGGACACCTGCGGAGGCGGGTGCATGGCCGTGCGCCTCCGGTACGCGCATGCCGACCTGGGCGATGCCTACTGCAACCACCGCATGCGGCTGATCGACGGCATCGCTGCCCTGCTCGCACAGCCGGAACACCCCGAAGGGGTCTGGTGCACCCGGCTCCGCTGGCGCCCGCGCCACCCGAACCAGATGCACGACGTCGCCGCCTTCCTCAGCCGTTGGGACGATCCGCTCGCACCCCGGCAGCGGGCCCGCCTGCGCACCAGTACGCTCGGCAACATCAACACCGTGGGCCTGCCGGGTGTCCACGAAGCCGACGACCTCGACCCCCGGCACCCGCAGTGGCGTGACGGCATTGAGCCCGGGGTCTTCCCGCTCGTGCGAGCCCTCACCGAGCGCTGGAACTACGTCACCTACGACAGCTGCCAGGGCCACGCCGCCGCCCCTGGTGCACCGCAGCGCGAGTTGGCCGTCGGCGTCCTGCCACGCAACCGGACCGAGGCCGCCGAGATCGCCACCCGGCTGTGCCAACTCGCCGCGCGAGCCGAAGGCGCATTGCCCCCTTCCTGCGCGCTCGACCTCGGCCGCAGCCTGCTGACCTGCGGCACCGGTGGGAACCGCTACCCCGTCCTGGACCTGCGGCTCGTGCCCGCACCCGGCAGCCACCCGGACGACTACCTCGCCGCGCTCCCCACCGGTGGCCGGCTCCTCGCCGAACTCATCGACTACCCCACCAGCGACGACCTGTTCCGCTGCGCCTGCCCTCCTCCGGCCCCATCCCCGCATGCCCTCGATCCCACGGAGGTTCGCCGGTGATCCACATCGCCGAGACGCTCAGCATCCACACCATCGAGGGCTTCCTCAGCGCCCCCGAGGTGCGACAGCTCAACGAGCTCATGGACGTGGAGCTCGCTCAGCGCGGCCGCGAGTCCTTCGACAGCGCTCGCACCTCCACCATCCACGAGGTCCCCGGACTCAGCTCCGAGCAGGCCCGTGCGCTCTACGAGCCCGTCGGTCGCGTGGAGATGACCGACGTCCCGGCCGCCGCCCAGGCGATCCTGGACTCCGCGCTGGAACGCAGCCATACCGCGATCGCGCGGAACCTGCCCTCCATCCAGGGCCACCGCCCCTGGATCTTCCTGGAGTACCAGGCCGGCCAGTACATCAGCGCCCACGCAGACGGCATCGCCCCTGACCCCGGCACCTGGCCCCGGCAGATCGCCGCAGCAAGCGTCACCATCGAGCTCGCGACCGACGGCAGCGGCGGCTTCTACGTCGAGACCAGCGGCAGCGAGGCGCCCTGGACCCCGCCGGCCCCGGAGCCCGCTCCGGGCTACGCGCCCCGCATGCGGTTCATCTCCGAAGGCGCCGACGGTTCCTCCGGCTGGTTCAGCGAGATGGGCCGCACCCGCTGGACCGCGCGGCCCGCCGCCGGCACCCTGCTCGTCTTCGGCAGCCAGCTCATCCACGGCACCGAACCCGTGCGCGCCGGCCGGGTACGCAAGTTCCTCACCCTCCTGACCGCCGAGACACCAGCGCGGCAAGGGACTCGGTGATCCCCCGATGCACCGGAGCCGCGGTCCCCCGCGACCGCCCGACTCCCTCTCGACCAATCCACCTGCGAGGAGGACCCATGGAGAACCCCGACCAGTTCAGCGAGTTCGTCAGCGCCGTGGCTGCCCTGCACGACGACGGGCCGGTGCGGATCACCGCCCACACATCCAACGCGTCGCCGCACGGCTGGAACACCTCCCGGTCGAACGTGACCGCTGAGGCGCCCACCGACGACACCCAGCTGTAGCCCCACACAGGACCCGGCGCGTCCGGTGCATCGCGCGCTGCACCGGACGCACCACCCGCCCGAGGAGACGTGACCATGCCCGAGCCCTTGACCGACCAGCTCTTCCACCTGCCCGGCCTCCAGGAACGGAAGGCGGAGCGCACGCGACGCATCGCGGACCTCCTCGGCAGCAACCTCGACGGCCACGGCCCGACCGGCGGAGCAGTCGCCCACGCGGTCGCGCACCACCTGCTCGAAGGAGCCGAGCAGGCCGCCACCAACCGTCACGGCGACCTGCTCTCCTGGTACCGGCGCACCGAGCTGCGCGACCTCGCGTACCTGGCGTCCGCAGACTCCCGCAGCGGCGCTCACCTGCTGCTCAACCCCGAGGACGGGAAGCTCCTGCAGTCGCCGCTCTCGGAGACGGCCTACTACCTCCTCGCACCGGAGACCACGGCTGCACCGGCCCGGCTGCATGAGCTACTCACTGCGGCCCTGGGATCCGCCCGCAAGCACGGGTTCGGTGACCTGCTCGACCAGCACGCGCCGATCGTCTGCCTGCTCGAACGACGGGAACTGCGCGACACCCTCTTCAGCTGGAGCATCACCCGCCTCCCCGGCACCGTGTTCACCGACTACACCGACGCCACCGAAGTCCTCGCCCGCGACCTCCTCCACGAGGCCGGCCACCACTGGTTCAACGAAGCCCTGGCCATGGCATCGGTCTCGCTGCCGGACGATGTGACCTTCTACTCGCCCTGGCGCGAAACCGACCGGCCCGCCTTCGGGTTCCTCCACGCTTGTTGGGCGTTCTCCCTCACCGTGATCTACAGCGCCGCCGTCCTCGACGACGTCCCACCTGCCGTCCACGCCTTCCTGAGCGACTACCTGGCCGTACAGTCCCGCCTCCTGCTAGCGGCGGCACGGGACTTCGCCGAAGCCGCCACCTTGATCACGTCGGAGCCGCTGCGAGCACGAGTCGCCTCGGCGGTCGACACCGCACTGCAGTGCACGCGGAGTGTCCCGAGGCCGACCGAGGAGGCGAGCTCCTGTTGACCGAACTGGCGTTACCGCACGCTGTGTTACCGGCCATCGCCGAGTTCGCCCATGGCGGCCTGCCCGCCCCAGCCTCCACGGACGACGGTAACCACTGGGTCGACGGATTCTGTTGGCTCTACTGCGGCGAGCGGTGGACCCGAGTCCTGTGGATCGGCCCCGCAACCGTGGCTGGCGCCCAGGCGCCGATGTACGCCTGCGGAGCCTGCATCCGAGGGCTCCAGGAACGGGTCTGGCGGTCGCTCCTCCTCAGCAGCGAACCCCCGGCTCCCATCCCGCCGTGCACTGCCGAGGAAGAACACCCAGCCAGCAGCGCACGGTCGGGCCGTCACCGTCGCGCCAGCTGGCCATTCCGGCGCCAGTAGGTCCCGAACCCACCTTGGGGGCCGCACCGGCTACCGGCTGTCCGTGGCCTGTTGCTCGGCTACGGCCTGGCGGGCGAGGTCGGGTGTGTCCAGCCAACGGCTCTTACAAGATTTTCGTAGCTGATGATTGTTTCAACTCGCCTGTGGTGTCGCCTTGTTGACGGTGAGACGCTGTCTGGGTGTGTTGTCATGGTGGGGGACCTGCTGCCGCAGCTGGCCGCGGTGCAGGTTGAGCGCGTGGAGGCCAGCGGGGATCTGCTGAGGATCACAGCCCGGACCAGGAATGACTTGCCGGCGACGTGCCCGTTGTGCGGGCAGTCGTCGGACTGGGTGCACTTTCGATACGAGCGGCATGTCGCAGACGAAGCGGTGGGCGGTCGGGCGGTCGTGATCGACTTATCGGTGCGCCGCCTGTACTGCGAGAACCCGGCCTGCGAGAAGGTCACCTTCGCCGAGCAGATCGACGGGCTGACCCGGCGTTACCAGCGTCGCACTCCTGCTCTGCAGAAGGTGGTCGACGCGGTCGCCGTGGCACTGGCCGGGTCGGCCGGGGCCCGCCTGCTGGGCGTGCTGCACCACGCGCTGACCTGGGCGAGCGTGCTGAACTGCCTGATGCGCATCAGCCTGCCCGCCCGGGTCGTCCCGCGGGTGCTGGGCATCGACGAGTTCGCCCTGCGCCGGGGCCACCGCTACGCCACCATCCTGATCGACGCCGCCACCGGCGAGCGCATCGATGTCCTGCCGGACCGCAAGATGGAGACGGTGACCGCCTGGCTGAAGGCCCACCCCGGCATCGAGGCCGTCTGCCGGGACGGAGCCGGGAGCTTCGCCCAGGCCACCACCGACGCCGACCCTGCGATCACTCAAGTTTGCGACCGCTGGCACCTGTGGCACGGACTGGCCGAGGCTGCACAGAAGGAAATCGCAGCCCACAGCGCGTGCTGGGCCAAGGCCGGGCCGCCCCTTCGGGAAGGCACCCGCGCCGCGACCACCCGCGAGCGGTGGCAGCAGGTCCACCAGCTCCTCGAGGCCGGGGTCGGCCTGCTGGAATGCTCCCGCCGCCTGGGCCTCGCGCTGAACACTGTCAAGCGCTATGCCCGTCACACCGAGCCCGAGCGCCTGGTCCGGGCGCCCCTCTACCGGCCCACCCTGGTCGACCCCTACCGCGAGCACCTGCGCCGACGCCGGGCCGAGGACCCCGCCGTGCCCGTCACCCACCTCCTGCGCGAGATCAAGGAACTGGGCTACACCGGCAGCGCGAACCTTCTGGTCCGCTACATCAACCAGGGCCGGGTCGAGGCCGACCACGCCAGCCTCTCCCCGCGCAAGGCCGCCCGCCTCCTGCTCACCGACCCCGACCACCTGCGCGAGGACCAGCGAGTGCTGCGTGACCAACTCGCCGGAGCGTGCCCGGAGATGACTGCCCTGGCAGACGCTGTAGGCGACTTCGCCGCCCTCCTCACCCCAAAACCGGCCAACGCCGAGGCGCTGACCGGATGGATCACACGGGTCCGGGCCACGGACCTGCCGTTCCTGCACGCCTACGCCACCGGCCTCGGGCGCGACCGCGCCAGCGTCGACCACGCCCTCACCCTGCCCTGGCACAACGGCCGCACCGAGGGCGTCAACAACAAGATCAAGCTGCTCAAACGGCAGACCTACGGCCGCGCCGGACACCGCCTTCTACGCCAGCGCATCCTGCTCAGCTGACCCAGGGCCCAGGACGATCACCGACTACGAAAATCTTGTAAGAGCCCCTCCTCGGCGCCTCCCCCACCCGGAGGCGCATCGCGAGCATGGTAGGCGACCTGCCGACTCAGTGTCCCCCGTTTCCAGGCGCCAGCCTCCACCGGCTTCCTGGATTGTCCGGCCCCTACAAGGACGTCCCGCCGTTCGTCATGATCGACGGTCGACCACCGGTGCGCAGGTCACGCATCCCACTCGACCAACTTCGTGACACAGACCACAAAAAGTTGATCTCGCCATTTGAGACGATTGTTGTGCGCCCGCCCGAGAGGTGCGGTCGACGGGCCGAAAAATCCGCTACCGGTGCCCACGCCAGCGACCATCTGGCACGAATCTGGCACGACTGACCCAAATTGGTCCAGACAACAAACAAGCCGCAGGCCTCTGGCCTGCGGCTTTGCGCTGGAGCGGGCGACGAGAATCGAACTCGCGCTCTAAGCTTGGGAAGCTCATGTTCTACCATTAAACTACGCCCGCCTGATGAGAGGTCAGAGACCGCTCGATCCGGTGCCACTGTACCCCATCCGTGACTGTGGTTGCACGGCTGGTCCGAGGACGTGGCGGAGCCGGGTGGGGGTGGGCGGGGGGCGTACTGTTTGGGCCGCGTGTGGTGCTCCGGCGGGTGTGGGTTCGGGGCGGCGAGCCATGGTGAGGAATGTCCGGAACATCCCCTAATGTGACGCTGTCCCGGGGCCTGGCCGCCGGGGCGCGATGAGTACGGGTGAGTACTGGGTTAGGGATGGGAAGGGGACCGATGGAGCAGCGCGCCGTCGTTCGTTGTGCCGAGGGGCACCTGTTCAGCACCACCACGTTCCCGATGCAGAACCTCGGCCCCGGTCGGCTCGGGCCCGGGCGGTTGATCCGCTGTCCGCAGTGCGGGCGGCTCCGGAGCTCGGTGCTGGCCGACGTGCAGGAGCTCTCGACGACGCAACTGGCGCGGGCGATGCGGATGGAGGCCGCGGAGTTCCTGGCCTGACGGCCGTCGGACGGACACGAGGGGCCCCGGGCGGATTCGTCCGGGGCCCCGTCGTGCACGTAACCTCGAACCGTGCTGCTCTCTGACAAGGACATCCGGACCGAAATCGACCTGGGCCGGGTCGTCATCGACCCCTACGACCCGGCGATGATCCAGCCGTCGAGCATCGACGTGCGCCTCGACCGCTTCTTCCGCGTGTTCGAGAACCACAAGTACCCGCACATCGACCCCTCCGAGGAGCAGCCGGACCTGACCCGGCTGGTCGAGCCGGAGGGCGACGAGGCGTTCATCCTGCACCCGGGCGAGTTCGTGCTGGCCTCGACGTACGAGGTCATCACGCTGCCCGAGGACGTGGCCTCCCGGCTGGAGGGCAAGTCGAGCCTGGGCCGGCTGGGCCTGCTCACCCACTCCACGGCCGGCTTCATCGACCCCGGGTTCAGCGGTCACGTGACCCTGGAGCTGTCGAACGTCGCGACGCTGCCGATCAAGCTCTACCCGGGGATGAAGATCGGGCAGCTGTGCCTGTTCCGGCTGTCCTCGCCGTCCGAGCACCCGTACGGCTCGGCGCGCTACGGCTCGCGCTACCAGGGCCAGCGCGGTCCGACGCCGTCCCGCTCGTACCTGAACTTCCACCGCACCGAGGTCTGATCCCGGCGGAGTGCACGCACGGCGGGCGGCCGTCCCCACGACGGGGGCGGCCGCCCGCGGCGTTCGTCAGGCCCGCTTGGGGCTGGTGACGGCGACCAGCTCGGTGCCGTCCTCGGAGAGCCGCAGCTCGGTGCGGAGCTCGGCGAGCTCGCCGAGGTGGTGCAGGTGGGTACCGCCGCAGAAGATCTCGGCGGGGCCCTCCGGCAGTTCGCAGTGCCACTGGCGGCGGGCGGTGAGCTCGGGCCCGGGCACCTCGATCCGGACCGGGGCGTCCGCGGCGACCCACGCGGCGAGCCGGGCGTTGACGGCCTCGGTGAGGGCGGGCAGGGCGTCGGCGAGGGCCGGGAACTCCTCGGTGGCGTCCACCGTGAAGCCCTTCTTCTTCAGGGACTTGCCGAGCCGGTAGGTGTCGGTGCTGGCGTGGGTGTCCATCACCGAGCTCGCCATCGCCAGGCTGTCGAAGTCGGGGTTGCCGAAGGCGTCCGAGCGGCCCGGGTCCTTGCGCCAGCGCGGGGCGAGCGCGGCGTTCAGGGCGAGGGCGAGCAGGTGGCAGCCGCTGTGCGAGGCGCTGAGGGCGGCGCGGCGCTCGGCGTCGACGGCGAGGACGGCAGTACGGCCGGTGAGGTCGCCCGGGTCGGTGTCCAGGACGTGCAGGACCAGCCAGGACCACTCCTCGTCGCCGCGCTTGACGGGGATGTCGGCACCGACCAGCGGCGCGCCGCCGTCCGGGCCGACCGCGCCGGTGAGGCAGTCCACGACGGCCAGCTCGGTGCCGTCGACGGTCAGGGTGCCGTGGTCGGCCGGCTGGTCGGGCCAGGTGTGGTCGAGCGGGTGGAACGGGGTCGACTCGGTCACCACCGCGTACCGGCCGTCCTCCAGCGGGTGCACCGCGAGCACCGGTGACTCTCCGGTCACCGCCCCGGCCGGGAAGCTGACGTGGGTGGTGGGGAGGGGCATGGCTGGCTCCTGGCTGGGGCGGAACGAGGGCGGGCGGGCCGTGGGCCTTGCGGCCCGGCCCGCCCACCATTCTGCCTGCCGCCGTTCAGCCCAGCGTCGGCAGCTTGATCAGCACCAGCAGCGCGACCAGTTGCACCGCCGCGGCGGCGGCCGCCTTGCCCCAGGGCAGGTCGTGCACCCGGCGGACCATGGCGGTCAGCAGGTACGCGCAGAACATCCAGGTGGCCCAGCCGACGGCCTGGACCACCGCGCTGCCGGAGGGCAGCACCAGGTCGAGCAGCAGGCGGGGCGCGTCGGTGAGCCAGCCGATCAGCGCGGCCAGGCCGACGGTCGACTTCCACGGGCCGTCGCCGCCGAGCTGGCGGGCCAGGGCGTAGGTGACCGCGCCGAAGATCCCGCCGACCACGGTGAAGCAGACGGCGCCGGCCAGCAGGCCGGTCAGCGCGACGGTGAAGGTCGAGTTGACGATGTCGTCGCGGGTCAGCCCGATGCCGAGCACCGCGAGCACGCCGTAGAGCAGGGAGACGGTGAGCGCGGGCAGCCAGACCTGGTGGTCACGGGTGCGGTCGAAGATCGCGGTCGGGTTGCGGAGGAGGCCGGTGAACAGCTCGCGCCACTGCGGGCGGGGTCCGGCGACGTGCGGGGCGGACTGGCCGCCCGCCCGGTAGACGGCGACGTTGTCCTGGCCGTACGGCGCGTGCGGCTCCCGGCCGTACGGCGCGTGCGAGTCCGGGCCGTAGGGCGGTTCCTGCCCGTAGCCGCCCTCGTAGCGGCCGTCGTAGCCGCCGTCGCGGCCGCCCCCGTAGCCGCCGTCGTGGCCGCCGTGGTCCGGCCCCTGGCCGTACCAGCCCTGGTCGTGGCCGGGCTGGGCCGGGTACGGCGGCTGTCCGCCGTACGGGTCGCCGACCGGGAAGGCCCGGGTGCTGCCCGGCCGGTCGGCCGCGTACGGGTCGTACCCGCCACCGGGCACCCCGCCGGGGCCGCCCGGCGCGCCGTCAGCGCCGTCAGCGCCGTCAGCGCCGTCAGCGGCGGCAGCCCCCGCCGGGCCGCCGGCCGCCGCCGGGTGCGGGGCCGTGAAGTACTCCGGCCCGTCCGGCTGCCCGTACCCCCCGGGCGCCCCCGCCGGCGGCGGAGCGGGCGACCACCCGCCGTGCGGGCGGTCGGCGCCCTGACCCCTGTCGTATCGATTACCAGCCACGCTCCGAAGGTACCCGTCCGGCCCAGCGCACGTCGGCCCCGGACGGAGCCGGGGCCGGTTTGCAGCGAGCCTGAGACGAACGGGGCCGGAGGCCCCGGCCGGCGGCGCTACCGCTGGGCGGTGACCGACGGCCCGTGCACCGCGGCGGCCGCGGTGGTGCCGGCCGGGCAGCCGCCCGGACCGGCCGAGGTGCGCACCGCGCCGACCGGCAGCAGGGTGCCGCAGGCGATCCGGACGCCGCTGGGCAGCTCGTTGTCGGACTCCACGATCGCGCCGTCGCCGATCACCGCGCCGTCCAGTGCCGAGCGGTCGCCGACGGTGGCGAAGGCGCCCACGATCGAGTCCTTGACCAGGGTGTCCGGGCCGATCACCGCGCCGGGCAGGATCACGCTGCCCTCGACGATCGCGCCGGCCTCGATCACCGCGTCCTCGGCGACCACGGTGCCGCCGCTGAGCACCGCGCGCGGGTGGACGGTGGCGCCGGGCAGCAGCAGGGCGTCGCCGGTGGGGCCGGGGACGGCCGGGGAGTCGACCTTGCCGAGCACCAGGTCGGCCGAGCCGCGGACGAACGCGGCCGGGGTGCCGAGGTCCAGCCAGTACGAGGTGTCGACGACGCCGCGCAGCAGGGCACCGGTGGCGAGCAGCTCGGGGAAGGTCTCGCGCTCGACGGACACCTCCCGGCCGGCCGGGATGCGGTCGATGACGGACCGGGTGAAGACGTAGCAGCCGGCGTTGATCTGGTCGGTGACGATCTGCTCCGGCGTCTCCGGCTTCTCCAGGAACTCCAGCACCCGTCCGTCCGCGTCGGTCGGGACGAGGCCGAAGGCCCGCGGATCCTCGACCCGGGTGAGGTGGAGGGTGACGTCGGCCCCGGCGGCCACGTGGCCATCGCGCAGGGCGGCGATGTCCAGCCCGGACAGGATGTCCCCGTTGAAGACCAGGACCGGCTCGTCGGGGCCGCAGGTCAGGCCGGAGGCGGCGTTGCGGATGGCTCCGCCGGTGCCCAGCGGCTCGCGCTCGGTGAGGTAGACCAGCTCGATGCCGTACGGGGTGCCGTCCTGGAAGTGGTCCTCGAACACCTCGGCCAGGTACGAGGTGGCCAGCACCACGCGGGTCACCCCGGCAGCGGCCGCGCGGGCCAGCTGGTGGGCGATGAACGGGACACCCGCCACGGGCAGCATCGGCTTGGGGGTGTGGGTGGTCAGCGGACGCAGTCGCGTGCCCTTACCACCGACGAGCATGATCGCCTCGGTCATGGTCTGCGCTGTTCCCCTTGTGGTCTCTGCGGCCCGGCCCGGTGGGCCGTACCTCCGTCGGTGTTCTCGACCCGTTCGGAACGGGCCGACCGGCCTCGCAGCCGGTCCGGCGCCTACTGTATTTCCTTCCGACCGAATGCCAGTCCGGCGGCCGTGCGACCGGCGTCACCCGCCGTCCGCCCGGCGTGCGCCCGGACGTCGGCCGTGGCGCCGAAAGGCCCGGCCCGGCGGGCGCGTTGGGTGCGTCCACCGGGCCGGGCGGTTGTAGCAGAACTGTCGAACAGCGGTCGCTACGCGCCGACGGTCGCCGGCTCGTCCTCGGCCGCGGCGGGCGGGGTCGCCTTCACCGAGTCGAGCAGCAGCTGGGCCACGTCGACCACCTTCAGGTGCTCCTTGGCCGCGCCCTCGTTCTTCTTGCCGTTGACCGAGTCGGAGAGCATCACCAGGCAGAACGGGCAGGCGGTGGAGACGATGTCCGGGTTGAGGGACAGCGCCTCGTCCACGCGCTCGGTGTTGATCCGCTTGCCGATGCGCTCCTCCATCCACATCCGGGCACCGCCGGCGCCGCAGCAGAAGCCGCGCTCCTTGTGCCGGTGCATCTCCTGCTGGCGCAGACCGGGGACCTTGTCCATGATCTCGCGCGGCGGGCTGTAGACCTTGTTGTGGCGGCCCAGGTAGCAGGGGTCGTGGTAGGTGATCAGGCCCTCGACCGGGTTGACCGGGACGAGCTTGCCCTCGTCGATCAGGTGCTGGAGCAGCTGGGTGTGGTGGATCACCTCGAAGTGCCCGCCGAGCTGGGGGTACTCGTTGGCGATGGTGTTGAAGCAGTGCGGGCAGGTGGCCACGATCCGCTTGGTCGGGGCGTCCTCCAGCGCGGCGTTCAGGGTCTCCACGTTCTGCGCGCCGAGCATCTGGAACAGGAACTCGTTGCCCAGGCGGCGCGGGGAGTCACCGGTGCAGGTCTCCTCCTTGCCGAGGATCGCGAACTTCACGCCCGCGGTGTGCAGCAGCTCGGCGAAGGCCTTGGTGGTCTTCTTGGCGCGGTCCTCCAGGGCGCCGGCGCAGCCGACCCAGTAGAGGTACTCGACCTCGGCGGGGTCGATGTCCTCGCCGATCACCGGCACCTCGATGCCGGTCTCCTTCTTGAGCTCCTTGACCCAGTCGAGGCGGGCCTTGGTGGCCATGCCCCACGGGTTGCCCTTGTTCTCCAGGTTCTTGAGCATCGTCCCGGCCTCGGTCGGGAAGTTGCTCTCGATCATCACCTGGTAGCGGCGCATGTCGACGATGTGGTCGACGTGCTCGATGTCCACCGGGCACTGCTCGACGCAGGCGCCGCAGGTGGTGCAGGACCACAGCACGTCCGGGTCGATGACGCCGTTCTCCTCGGCGGTGCCGATCAGCGGGCGGTCGGCCTCGGCCAGGGCGGCCGCCGGGAGGTCCTTGAGCTGTTCGGCGGTGGCCTGCTCGGTGCCCTCCATGTCCTTGCCGCCGCCGGCCAGCAGGTACGGCGCCTTGCCGTAGGCGTGCTCGCGAAGGCTCATGATCAGCAGCTTGGGGGAGAGCGGCTTGCCGGTGTTCCAGGCGGGGCACTGCGACTGGCAGCGGCCGCACTCGGTGCAGGTGGAGAAGTCGAGGATGCCCTTCCAGGAGAAGTGCTCGACCTGGGAGACGCCGAAGACGGCGTCCTCCGCCGGGTCCTCGAAGTCGATCGGCTGGCCCTTGCTGGTCATCGGGCGGAGCGCGCCGAGCGCGGTGCCGCCGTCCTCCTCGCGCTTGAAGTAGATGTTGAAGAAGCCGAGGAAGCGGTGCCAGGCCACGCCCATCGAGGGGTTGAGGCCGATGGTGATGGCCCAGGCGAACGAGATGCAGATCTTCAGCATCGCGAACAGGTAGACCAGGTTCTCCAGGGTGCCGTGCGACAGCCCGCTGAGCGCGGAGACGATCGGGTAGGAGACCAGGTGCTCGGGGCCGTAGGAGTCGACGCCCGCCAGGGCGCCCTCCAGCGCGCGGAGCATCAGGATGCAGAGGCCGATGCCGAGGATCGTGTACTCGACGTAGAAGGCCTGCCAGGCGATCGAGCCGGCGAACCGGGACTTGCGGCCCGACCTGGACGGCAGGCTCATCAGCCGGATCACCATCAGGGTCACGATGCCCAGGGTGGTCAGGGTGCCGACGAGCTCGACGAAGAGCTGCCAGATCATCCAGTGGCCGATGACCGGCAGTTCCCACTCGGCGTCGAAGAGCTGGCCCATCGCGTTGACGATGGTCAGCACCAGGCTGAAGAAGCCGACGGCGACGAACCAGTGGGCGATGCCGACGATCCCCCAGCGGTTCATCCGGGTGTGGCCGATGAACTCGACCGCCACGGTCCTCACCCGCTGGGCGGGCTTCCCGAAGCGGGTGGAGTCCGGCGAGCCGGTCAGCACCACCCGGAAGATGTGCCACGCCGCACGAAGGGCGAGCGCGGTGCCGATCACGAAGGTGACCAGCGAGATGACGATCGCTGCTAGCTGCATCGGCTCTCCGTCTCCTGCGGCTTGCGGTTCAGCAGGGTCTGTGGTTCCACGGTTTTCTGAAGTGAGTGTACTGGTCGGTAACTTTCCGGGCCGACGGCCCGGACATTACCTGTCAACAACAGGCCACCAGAAGGTTCCCAAGCTATGGCGGCAGTCACGTGACTCCCACGCGCCGCACCCGATCGAGCCCGATTCGGAATCCGGCGGGCCGACCGGCCGGCGGCCGACCTCCGCCCGCCGCCGGGCTCCGGCGCCCGACCGTTCGGCTCAGCAAAGTTGAGCCGCCCGCACTCAAAGCTGTTGACGGCCCCGGACGGGTCGTGCATCCTTGAGCCTGTAAAGCTCAACTCTTCCGTGGAGGTACCTACGATGGCACGCGCGGTCGGCATCGACCTCGGCACGACGAACTCGGTCGTCAGCGTTCTGGAGGGTGGCGAGCCCACCGTCATCACGAACGCCGAGGGCGCTCGGACCACGCCGTCCGTCGTCGCCTTCGCGAAGAACGGCGAGGTCCTGGTCGGCGAGGTGGCCAAGCGCCAGGCGGTCACCAACGTCGACCGCACCATCCGCTCGGTCAAGCGCCACATGGGCACCGGGTGGAAGATCAACATCGACGGCAAGGACTTCACGCCGCAGCAGATCTCGGCCTTCGTGCTGCAGAAGCTGAAGCGCGACGCCGAGGCGTACCTGGGCGAGACCGTCACCGACGCCGTCATCACCGTCCCGGCGTACTTCAACGACTCGGAGCGCCAGGCCACCAAGGAGGCCGGCGAGATCGCGGGCCTCAACGTCCTGCGCATCGTCAACGAGCCCACCGCGGCCGCCCTGGCGTACGGCCTGGACAAGGACGACCAGACCATCCTGGTCTTCGACCTCGGCGGCGGCACCTTCGACGTCTCCCTGCTGGAGATCGGCGACGGGGTCGTCGAGGTGAAGGCCACCAACGGTGACAACCACCTCGGTGGTGACGACTGGGACCAGCGCGTCGTCAACCACCTGGTGAAGGTCTTCCAGGCCGGCCACGGCGTCGACCTGTCCAAGGACAAGATGGCCCTGCAGCGTCTGCGCGAGGCCGCCGAGAAGGCCAAGATCGAGCTGTCCTCGTCCTCCGAGACCTCGATCAACCTGCCGTACATCACGGCCTCCGCCGAGGGTCCGCTGCACCTGGACGAGAAGCTCACCCGCGCCCAGTTCCAGCAGCTGACCGCGGACCTGCTGGAGCGCTGCAAGGTCCCGTTCCACAACGTGATCAAGGACGCCGGCATCTCGCTCTCCGAGATCGACCACGTCGTCCTGGTCGGCGGCTCGACCCGCATGCCGGCCGTCGCCGAGCTCGTCCGCGAGCTGACCGGCGGCAAGGACGCCAACAAGGGCGTCAACCCGGACGAGGTCGTCGCCATCGGCGCCTCGCTCCAGGCCGGTGTCCTCAAGGGCGAGGTCAAGGACGTCCTGCTGCTGGACGTCACCCCGCTGTCCCTCGGCATCGAGACCAAGGGCGGCATCATGACCAAGCTGATCGAGCGCAACACCACGATCCCGACCAAGCGTTCCGAGATCTTCACGACGGCCGAGGACAACCAGCCGTCCGTCCAGATCCAGGTCTACCAGGGCGAGCGCGAGATCGCCGCCTACAACAAGAAGCTCGGCATGTTCGAGCTGACCGGCCTGCCGCCGGCGCCGCGCGGCCTGCCGCAGATCGAGGTCACCTTCGACATCGACGCCAACGGCATCATGCACGTCGCGGCCAAGGACCTCGGCACCGGCAAGGAGCAGAAGATGACCGTCACCGGCGGCTCCTCGCTGCCGAAGGACGAGGTCGACCGGATGCGCCGCGAGGCCGAGCAGTACGCCGAGGACGACCACAAGCGCCGCGAGGCCGTGGAGACCCGCAACTCCGCCGAGCAGCTCGTCTACTCGACCGAGAAGTTCATCGCCGACAACGCCGACAAGCTCCCCGCCGACGTCAAGACCGAGGTCGAGACCGCCATCGGTGAGCTCAAGGAGGCCCTGAAGGGCGAGGACATCGCGAAGATCCGCGAGGCCTCGGAGAAGGTGTCCACCACCGCCCAGAAGCTCGGCCAGGCGCTCTACGCCAACGCCGACGCCGCCGGTGCGGCCGGGGCCGGTGAGTCCGCCCAGGCGAAGGACGACGACGTCGTCGACGCCGAGATCGTGGACGACGAGAAGCCCAAGGGCGGTGCGTCGGCGTGACGGACAAGCCGCAGGGCGGCAAGCCCGGCGACGACTCCGCCGCCGAGGAAGCCGTGATCAAGGCAGCCGAGGAAGCCGCCTCGGCGGGTGCGGGCGAGGGCTCCGACGAGCTCGCCACGGCCAAGCGCGAGCTGGCCGAGCGCACCGGGGACCTGCAGCGGCTGCAGGCCGAGTACCAGAACTACCGCAAGCGGGTCGAGCGCGACCGGCTGACCGTCCGCGAGATCGCGGTCTCCAACATCCTGGAGTCCCTGATCCCCGTCCTGGACGACATCGGCCGCGCCCGCGAGCACGGCGAGGTGACGGGCGGCTTCAAGTCCGTCGCCGAGTCCCTGGAGACGGTCGTCGCCAAGCTGGGCCTCCAGCAGTTCGGCAAGGAGGGCGAGCCCTTCGACCCGACGCAGCACGAGGCACTGATGCACAGCTACTCCTCGGATGTCACCGTGGACACCTGTGTGCAGATCCTCCAGCCCGGCTACCGCATCGGCGAGCGGATCATCCGCCCCGCCATGGTCGCCGTCGCGGAGCCCCAGCCGGGCACCCAGACGACGTCCGCCCCGGACGCCGAGGCGAAGCCCGCCGACACGGACGAGTCCGACGGTGGCTCGGACAGCTGACAACCTGTGACAGCTGACAACCAGTGCGCTGCGGAGTCGAACGCCGGCAAGTCGAGCGGCCGGCTCCGCAGCGCGCTGTCAACGGCTCTTCTTCCAGCGGCTGTTGACAGCACAGTGACGATGGACATCGGGAGGTGGCGGGAGCCGTGAGCGAGCGCAGCGAGCGAACCATCCAGGGGTGCGCGGACCGCTCAGCGGCTGCCGGGCGCAGCGAGGTGGGCGCATGAGCGGCAAGGACTTCGTCGAGAAGGACTACTACAAGGTCCTCGGCGTGCCCAAGGACGCCACCGCCGCCGAGATCAAGAAGACGTACCGCAAGCTGGCGCGCGAGTTCCACCCGGACGCGAACAAGGGCGACGCCAAGGCCGAGGAGCGCTTCAAGGACATCTCCGAGGCGTACGACGTCCTCTCCGACGACAAGCGCCGCAAGGAGTACGACGAGGCCCGCAGCCTCTTCGCCAACGGCGGCTTCCGCACCGGCGGCCCCGGCACCGGCAGCTACGGCTTCGACTTCGGCGACCTCTTCAGCGGCAGCCAGGGCGGCGGCGGCCTCGGCGATGTCTTCGGCGGCCTCTTCAACCGGGGCGGCGCCCGGCAGGCCCAGCCCCGGCGCGGTGCCGACGTCGAGACCGAGGTGACGCTCTCCTTCGAGGAGGCGGTCGACGGCGCGACCGTGCCGCTGCGGATGACCAGCCAGGCTCCCTGCCGGACCTGCAACGGCACCGGCGCCAAGTCCGGCACCACCCCGCGGGTCTGCCCGACCTGCGTCGGCGCCGGCACCGTCAGCCGCGGCCAGGGCGCCTTCGCGCTCTCCGAGCCGTGCAAGGACTGCCGCGGCCGCGGCATGATCGTCGACGACCCGTGCACCGACTGCCACGGCAGCGGCCGGGCCAGCTCGGCCCGCACCATGCAGGTCCGCATCCCGGCCGGTGTCCAGGCCGACCAGCGGATCCGGCTCAAGGGCAAGGGCGCCCAGGGCGAGCGCGGCGGCCAGCCCGGCGACCTCTACGTCACCGTGCACGTCGAGCCGCACCCGGTCTTCGGGCGCAAGGGCGACAACCTGACCGTCACCGTCCCGGTCACCTTCCCCGAGGCCGCCCTCGGCGCGACCATCGAGGTGCCCACCCTCGGCGGCCCCACCGTCAAGCTCAAGCTGCCCCCGGGCAGCGCCAACGGTCTCACCATGCGCGCCCGCGGCAAGGGCGCCACCCGCAAGGACGGCACCCGAGGCGACCTCCTCGTCACCGTCGAGGTCGTGGTGCCGCAGCACGTCACCGGCGACGCGCTGAACGCCCTCGAGCAGTACCGCGAGGCCACCGCCTCCGACGACCCACGAGCCGCCCTGTTCCGGGCGGCGAAGGGAGCGTGACGACCAGATGAACCCCGACTCGATGACACCCGACAGCCCGATCGGCCCCGGGCTCGGCGAGGGCCTGCCCGGCGACGGCCCCCGCCGCACCCGGCGCGCCGCCACCGCGCCGCCGCAGTACGTGCTCACCGAGGACACCCCGGTGTACGTCATCTCGGTGGCCGCCGAGCTGTCCGGCCTGCACCCGCAGACCCTGCGCCAGTACGACCGCCTCGGCCTGGTCAGCCCCGACCGCACCGCCGGTCGCGGCCGCCGCTACTCCGCCCGCGACATCCAGCAGTTGCGGGAGGTCCAGCGGCTCTCGCAGGACGAGGGCATCAACCTGGCCGGCATCAAGCGGATCATCGAGCTGGAGAACCAGGTCGCCGCCCTCCAGTCCCGCATCACCGAACTGGTCGACTCCCTCGAGGGCGCCGCCGCCGCGCTCCAGCAGCGCGAGGCCGCCGTCCACGCGTCCTACCGCCGCGACCTCGTCCCGTACCAGCCCCCCACCCCGCAGTCCAGCGCCCTCGTCGTCTGGCGCCCCAAGCGCTGACCCGCGGGCCCGCCTGCTCCGCCAGCCGCCGGCTCCCTCCTGTTCGGGGGGTGCCGGCGGCTGGCGTGTGGTGAGAGAGTGCTGCGGCAAGGGGGGCGATCGCCACCTGGGACGACTCCGACCGGATCCTGCAAGCCGCATAAGATCCTTGCTGCAGTAGCCATCCGTCGCGTTGACTAACTTGTCCGGTCAACACAGGGAGACCAAGAATGAGTGGGCGAGAAGGAGCAGGTGCCGCGCCAGGCGGACTCCGCGTCCTGTCGGAGGATGCCCGCACGCTCTATCTGAAGGCCGTGAGCGAGAGCGGTCGGCTGAGCCGGAATGCCTGCGATTCCGGCGAGGATTCCGCCCTCCAGGAGTTGCTGGACCTCGGGCTGCTAATTCTCGACAACGAAGAGCCGGACGCCTATTTCGCCGTCGACCCGACACAGCTGTCGGCAAGCCTGAGTTCGACGTGGCAACGGCAGGCGCTCGACCTTCTGTCCCGCGCGGTGGCGTTGCCGACGGAGCTCAGCGAACTCGCCGAGGCTTTCCACGCACCGAACCAATCCGGCGGTCCCATCGAATACGTCCGGGGCCGCGCCCTGATCAATCAACGGCTCCAGCAATCCGCGGCCAGCGGGTGGACGGAGGGACTCGCCATGCAACCGGGCGGACCGCGCCCGGCCGAGTTGCTGACCGCATTCCTGGACCGCGATCTCGACATGCTCCGGCACGGCGCGTCGATGCGGACGATCTACCACGCGAGCACCCGCTACCACCAGCCGACCAGGGACTACGTGGCCCAGCTGGCGAAGGCCGGTTGGCAGTTCCGCACCCTCGACGAGCCGTACACCAGGCTGATCGTGGTCGATCGGAAGCTGGCGGTGATTCCCGTGGCGGGCGACACCATCGCCGCCTTCATCTACGACCCCGCCGTCATCAACTTCCTCGCCGAGGAGGTCTTCGAGCGGAGCTGGAACAGGGCGCTCGAGTTCGAGGGGGACCGCACGGTCCCGCGTCAGGTCGTGTCGCAACTCCGGCAGACCATCATCGAGCTCCTGCTCTCCGGAACGAACCACCGCGTCATAGCGCGGCGGCTCGGCATCAGTGAGCGGACGCTCGCCCGGCATATCGCCGAGATGAGGGAGGACTACAACGTCGACTCCCTCTTCCAACTCGGCTATGTGCTAGGCCGCTCCCCGCGAGAAGAAGACGCGTAGGAAACGCTCCCTCAAAGGAGCGGCTTTTCCAGCACCTCGGCCGGGCCGTCAGTGCGGCACGGACTCACCCTCAGGTCCCGATGCCCCAACCGGCCAGGCCTCACCAGTGGATGTCGTCGCTCACCGAAACCGCCGCGGTCGTGGAGACGCCGGCCTGCTCGCTGCCGACAACAGCCTGAACCCCAGCCAGCACAGCCGCGCCGAGGACAACCGAAAGCGCAACCGTGCGGACGAGTCGGTACATAGGGGACACGGACCCACCCCTCCTTCTCTCAAGAGCTCCGTGAGCTGGATCTAATAGCACTAGCGTCCACATGATGCCGCAGACCTCACAGCGGTGTCATCTCCCCGACTCCACAGAGAGCGTCATCTCTCTGCCAGTCATCCAGATGACAGGGCGGGACGCTGGACGGGGCTGCAACCGCTGATAGACGATCATTTCGTCCCCGATGGTGCGGCGAAAAGGCAAACTTGCCGCTGTACTGTCAAATATCCGGCTGATCTCTTCGACTTTTCCGAAGCAGCAACCAACCGCAGCGCCTACCGGCACCGCATCCCCACCCGGTCGGCCTTTCCCCGGAGTCGACATGACCGAGCCCTACCTGCGTCACCACGACAGCCAGGCCCCTGAGGGCCGGCGTGCACGCGTGTTCCTGGCCGCGCCGCTGATGCGCCTGACCGGTCCCGCGGACAGCGTGGTGACCCTCGCCAGCCGGACGCGGCTGACGACGCTCCGCACCACCCTCCTCCGCAGCGGGGCCGCCGTGTACAGCGCGCACCACAGCGACGCCTGGACCGTCGCCGGCCGCGCCCCCGAGCCCCGGGTGCCCTCCGACTTCCGCGCCCTGCAGTCCGCCGACCTGGTCTTCGCCTACGTCGGAGCGCCGCTCTCGGCCGGCGTGAGCCTGGAGCTGGGCTGGGCCTCGGCCCTGCGGAAGCCGATCGTCCTGCTCGTCGACGAGGCCATCACCCACAACCCCCTGATCGCCACCATCGAGCAGGTCGCCCCCGTCCTGCCGCTGGTCTTCGACGACACCTGGTCGCAGGAGGCCCTCAACCACACGGTGGAGACCGCACTCGACTGGGCCGGCATGGCGCTCTCCCTCCGCGAGGGCTTCTGGACCGCCCCGGGCGAGCAGTTCAACGTCCCCCGGCAGAAGTCCGCCCTCCCCGGTTACTGGCCGACCGGCGCCGCCACCGGCTGAGCAGGACCCACGGGGGCTCGCCCACCGGACTCCCCCGTCCGGGCTCCCCGCATCCGCCAGCCCAGTTGGAACAGTGTCTCCGCGTCGTAGGACTCGCGCAGCCGGGCGATGTGACCGGCGACGGTCCGCTCGCTCAGCCCCATGCGGCTGGCGATCGCCCGCTGCGTGAGTCCCCGGGCGAGCAGGCGGCCCACCTGCTCCCGGGTCACGGACTCGTTCGAACCGTCCGTCAGTGCCGCCCAGTTCACGCCCTCGGCCTGCTGCCAGTGCGTTTCGAAGCTCCTCACCAGGAAGTCGACCACGATCGGGTCCTCGACGAAGGCCGCGCTGCTCGCGTCCGGCGCGGCGGGGATCACCGCGACCGTCCGGTCGAGGACCATCATCTTCGTGAACGGCACCGCCAGGACCCGGAGGTGGCAGCCGAGCTCGGTCAGCCGCGCGGCCAGCCGGACCGACGGGCCGTCGGTGAGCACCGACGCCCCGTAGACCGTGCGGAGTGCGCCGCCGGACGCCACGTAGCGCCGGGCGTGGTCCACGATGTCATCGGCGGCCTCCGCCGGCCGGGCGCCGCCCGGGTGGAGGCAGAGCGCCTCGCTGCGCAACTCCTCGGTGAGCCTGGCGATCTGGTGCCGGATGTCCTTCGCCCCGACGACCACCCGACTGGTCCGCGTACGGTCGCGGTCGTGGCACCGAGGGGCGGCGTCGTAGGCGTTGGTGAGGTCACCGAGGAGGTCGGGCACCTCCTCGGCCTGCACCAGCAGTCGGGTCCCGGCCGTGCGCAGGTCGGCCGCGATCCGGGCGGAGACCGAGCGCGGGTTGATCGCGCTGAGCGAGCCGTCCGACAGGTACGGCTTCAGCAGCCCCAGCTCCAGCAGCGCCTGGACGGTCTCCGCGTCCTGCTGCGGGATGTCGGCGATGCGGATCCGGCCGCCCTCGCGCAGGATCGCGCGGTAGAGCTCGCGGGCGGCCTCGTCGAGCAGGGCGAGGCTGCGGTCGGTCATGGTCGTTCTCCTCTCGTCTGCCGGGCGTCCCGTCCGGACGCGTCGCCGGGCCCGGTCCGTCAGTCCTCGCGGGAGCCCCGCATCAGCCAGCCGAGCTGGAAGAGGGTCTGGGCGCCGTAGCGGTCGCGCAGCCGCGAGATGTGGGCGGCGACGGTGCGTTCGCTCAGCCCGAGCCGGGTGGCGACGGCGCGCTGGGTGAGGCCGCGGGCGAGGAGGCGGCCGACCCGGTCGGGGATGGTGCGGGCGGGGCCCTGGCCGAGGCAGGCGGCGGCCTCGGTGGTGTCGGCGCGGGCCCAGTCGCGTTCGAAGGCGCCGATCAGGAAGGCGAGGGCGGCCGGGTCGCTGATGAAGGCGGCGGTGCTGTTGTCGTCGTTGGCGGCGATGACGGCGACGCTGCGGTCGAAGACGATCAGCCGCTGGAAGGGCTCGTCGAGGACGCGGATCTGGGAACCGTGCCGGGTGACCTCCTCCGCGTAGGCGAGCGCGGGCGGGTCGGCGAGCGCGACCGGCTGGTAGATGGTGCGCAGCGAGCAGCCGCGCTGGAGCAGTTGGACGTCCTGGGCGAGGGCGATCTGCAGGGTGTCGGCGGGCCGGTGGCCTGGCTGGGCGGTGAGCACCTCGGAACGGCAGTCGGAGACCAGTTGGGAGATCCGCTGGCGGATGTGGACGTGGCCCTCGACGTAGACCGCGCCGCCGGGGCGGCCGGACGGGCGGGGCATGGCGTCGTAGGCGCGGGTGAGGGTGTCCAGGGCGCCGGGGAGGTTCTCCGCGCGGACCAGCAGGCGGGTGGCCGCGCTGCGCAGTTCGGCGCCGACGCGGTCGCTGACCGAGCGCGGGCTGACGGCGGTGTAGCAGTGGTCCATCCGGTTGGCCATGACCAGGCCGATGTCGAGGAGTTGCCGGAGCGCGTCGCGCTCGCTTTCCGGGACGTCGGTGAACGGGATGCGTCCGCCTTCGGCGATGATCGCCAGGTACAGCTGCCGGGCCGCCTCGTCGGGTTCGCCGCCCGCGGGTGGCGTCCGGTGCGGCGTGACCGCCGGTTCCGCCGTCACGTCGTACTCCCCCTGCCGGACGCCTCTGCCGTGGTACTGCCCCTGGCCGGTCGCGCGGGCCTGGGGTGCGCGGTACCGGTCTCCGGGCGTGTTCACGGTACCGGCCGAACGGCGGGCCCCCGGGGCCGGGTGCCGTCGCACACCGGCCCCGGGGGCCGCCATCGGTACGCCATGCCAAGGCGCTCCCGGCGAGGCGGAGCAGCAACGCCTCGCCGGATCCGGATCCGGAGTCCATCACCACACATGGACCCCGGCCGGTGCTCTTCCCCCCCGTTCCACGGCCGCGGGTTGTCGCAGCCGCGGTCAGTCCGAAGAGCAAGTCGCCACCATCGGGCTGCGGTTGCCCGGACGACCTGGCGCACCTCCACCTTCACAGCGTGACGGCCGGCGGACAAGTGGCGCCCGAGTGCAGGTTCGCGCAATTGCAGGTACCTGCACGCGGGCTCGGCCGGCGCACCCCCGGCGGCGGGCCGGATTCCGGTGAACACCGAGGCCAGCGCGGGGTACGGGCAGCGGACGGCGGTTCCGCCGGTCGGCCGGGCACGGTCGTCCTGCAGCTGCGCGTTCCTGCAACTGCGGCGCGCTCCTGAGCCGGCGGGCCGGAAGCAGGGGATCCTCCCGGCCGGCGGCGCCCGAGCACCCCTGCCGGCTCGGCGGGCTCGGCGGGCTCGGCGGGTTCAGCGGGTTCGGCGCGCGAGCAGCCGGCCGCGGGCCAGCCCGGCCGCGGTGCCCCGCGCCGCCAGCACCCAGGCGACGAGCAGCAGCAGGTAGAGCCCGGTGGCCAGCCCGGTGAAGCCGCCGAAGCCGGTGTGCCGGGCGAGCGCGGCGGCGCCGGTGACGCAGGTGCCGATCGGGAAGGTGTACGCCCACCAGGTCATCGCGAACGGCATCCCGGCCCGGCGGGCGCGCAGGTTGGCGGTGACCGCGACGGCCAGCCAGAGCATCGCGACCCCGAGCACCGCGACGCCGTACAGCTCGGCGAGCGGTAGCAGGACGGAAGCCGGCCCGGGCAGCACCGGGCGGGCGGCGTCGGCGAGCTGGTGCACCGCGGTGACGGACTGGCCGAGCGGGCCAAGCACCAGGAACAGGGACGGGGTGAGTGCCAGGGCGGGCAGCTTGGTGTGGAACAGGCCGGTGAACACCACCGGCAGCAGCACCAGGGTGGCCAGCAGACCGACCCCGAACAGCGCGCAGCAGCCGTACAGCAGGGCCTGCTGCGGCTGCCCGGCCGGGAGATGCGGGACGAGGGCCGGGCCGCAGGCGGAGGCGACCAGCGGGGCGACCACGGGCAGCAGCCAGGTCGGGTTGGCCTCCAGGACGGAGACCGGGTGCCGGGTGATCATCAGGTACGGGATGCCGGCGGCGACGGTCAGCGCGTACAGGGTGCCGACGCCCCACAGCACGGCGTCCACGGCGACCGCCGGGCCGGTACCGATGACCCGGGAGCCGAGCGTCAGGGTGCCGAGCCCGACCGCCAGCAGCGCCATCGGCGGGCAGCCGTAGAAGACGGCGGTGGCCGGCTCGTCCAGCAACTGGGCCCGGGCCGCCGCACGGTGCCGGGTGAGGTGGACCAGCCGGGCCGCGGCCAGCACCAGCAGGGCGGTCAGTCCGAGCGCCCACATCACCTCGCCGAAGCCGATCAGCCCGGGCAGGCGTACCGGCAGGGCCGCGGCGCCGTTGGCGACGATCGCGGTGCCCATCACGGTGGCGTACCAGTTGGGGCCCAGTCGGGAGAGGTCGAACCGGGCGGCCCTGGTACGGGCGGTGGGGCGGGTGAGCGGGCGGACGGCGGCCGAGGTGGACATGGACAACACCCTGCCCGGGCGGCCCGGCCGCCGGTAGCGCCGCGGTTTCTATGGGGGCATAGGCTGGACCTATGGCTCTCTCCCCGCGCGTCCCCGAGCTCGGCGCCCTGGAACTGCTGCTCGCGGTGGCCCGGCTGGGCAGCGTCGGACGGGCCGCGGCCGAGCTGGGCGTCAGCCAGCCGACGGCCAGCGCCCGGATCAAGGGCATGGAGCGGCAGATCGGCGTGCCGCTGCTGGAGCGCTCGCCGCGGGGCAGCCGGCCGACCGACGCGGGCCGGCTGGTGGTCGAGTGGGCCCGGCAGGTGGTGGAGGCGGCACAGGCGCTGGACGCCGGGATCGACGCGCTGCGCGAGCGGCGGGACGCCAAGCTGCGGGTGGTGGCCAGCCTGACCGTCGCGGAGTACCTGATGCCGGGCTGGCTGCTGGCGCTCGCCGAGGCCAGTCCGGGGACGGCGGTGACGCTGCGGACGGCGAACTCGGCGGAGGTCGCCGGGCACGTGCTGGCCGGGGAGGCCGACCTCGGCTTCGTCGAGGGCCCCTCCACCCCGCCGGGGCTGGCCGGCGCGGTGGTCGCTGCGGACCGGCTGGTGGTCGTGGTGGCCCCGGGCCACCCGTGGGCACGTCGGCGCACCCCGCTGACCGGGGCGGAGCTGGCGGCCACGCCGCTGGTGCTGCGCGAGCCCGGCTCGGGCACCCGGGAGGTGCTGGAGATGGCGCTGACCCCGTACGGGGGCGCCGTGCGGCCCCGGTTGGAGCTGGCCTCGTCCACCGCACTGAAGGCGGCGGCGATGACCGGCGCGGGGCCGGTCTGCCTGAGCGAGCTCGCGGTGGTGGAGGAGCTGACCACCCGGCGGCTGGTCGAGGTCCCGCTGGCGGAGGAGCTGGACCTGCGGCGGCCGCTGCGCGCGGTCTGGCCGGCCGGACACCGGCCGGGCGGGCCGGCCCGGGAGCTGCTGGGGCTGACCCGGCGGGCGAACGGCCCGACCTTGAAGCGCAAGGTCCGGGCCCTGGGGAGAACCACGCCGGGAGAGGGCCGGGCGGACGACCGGCCGGAGGGCGGGTCGGAAAGCGGGCCGGGGGGCGGGTCGGAAAGCGGGCCGGGGGGCGGGTCGGAGGGCGGGCCGGAGTACCGCGCGGAAAGTTGAGCGGAATAGACTCAACTTAGTGCATGCTGTAGCCAGCAGCAGTGAAGGACGACGAGGGAGGATCCCCCAGCAGTGGACGCCAGCAAGTTCACCACCAAGACGCAGGACGCCCTGTCCGCCGCGATCCGGCAGGCGGGCGCAGCCGGCAACCCGGACGTCAGGCCGGTGCACATCCTGATCGCCATGCTGGAGCAGCCCGAGGGCATCGCCCGGCCCCTGCTGGAGGCGGTCGGGGCGGACGCCGGCCGGATCGACGCCGAGGCGCGCCGCCAACTCACCGCCCTGCCCAGCGCGATGGGCTCGACGGTGGCCGCTCCCCAGCTCGCCCGGGACACCCTGGCGGTGCTCACCGAGGCCGGCCGGCGCGCGGACGACCTGGACGACCAGTACGTCTCCACCGAGCACCTGATGGTCGGCCTGGCCGCCGAGGGCGGCCCGGTGGCCGAGCTGCTGGTGCGGCACGGCGCGACGCCCAAGGCGCTGCTCGCCGCCTTCAAGGACGTCCGGGGCAGCGGCCGGGTCACCTCGCCGGACCCCGAGGGCACCTACAAGGCGCTGGAGAAGTACGGCACCGACCTCACCCAGGCCGCCCGGGACGGCAAGCTCGACCCGGTGATCGGCCGTGACCACGAGATCCGCCGGGTCGTCCAGGTGCTCTCCCGCCGGACCAAGAACAACCCGGTGCTGATCGGCGAGCCCGGTGTCGGCAAGACCGCCGTGGTCGAGGGCCTGGCCCAGCGCATCGTGGCCGGCGACGTGCCGGAGTCGCTGCGCGGCAAGCGGCTGGTCGCGCTGGACCTCGGCGCGATGGTGGCCGGGGCCAAGTTCCGCGGTGAGTTCGAGGAGCGGCTGAAGGCCGTCCTGAACGACATCAAGTCCTCCGACGGCCAGGTCGTCACCTTCATCGACGAGCTGCACACCGTGGTCGGCGCGGGCGCCGGCGGGGACTCCGCGATGGACGCGGGCAACATGCTCAAGCCGATGCTGGCCCGCGGCGAGCTGCGGATGGTCGGCGCGACCACGCTGGACGAGTACCGCGAGCGGATCGAGAAGGACCCGGCCCTGGAGCGCCGCTTCCAGCAGGTGCTGGTCGGCGAGCCCAGCGTGGAGGACTCGATCGCCATCCTGCGCGGCCTCAAGGGCCGGTACGAGGCGCACCACAAGGTGCAGATCTCGGACGCCGCCCTGGTCGCGGCCGCCACCCTGTCCAACCGCTACATCACCTCCCGCTTCCTGCCCGACAAGGCCATCGACCTGGTCGACGAGGCGGCCTCCCGGCTCCGGATGGAGATCGACTCCTCCCCGGTCGAGATCGACGAACTCCAGCGCGCCGTCGACCGGTTGCGGATGGAGGAGCTGGCCCTGGAGAAGGAGTCCGACCCGGCCTCGGTCGACCGGCTGGCCCGGCTGCGGCGCGACCTCGCCGACCGGAACGAGCAGTTGAGCGTGCTGACGGCGCGCTGGGAGCAGGAGAAGAAGAGCCTCAACCGGGTCGGCGAGCTCAAGGAGCGGCTGGACGAACTGCAGGGCGCCCTCGAACGCGCCCAGCGGGACGGCGACTTCGAGCGGGCGTCCAAGCTGATGTATGCCGAGATCCCGGCCGCCGAGAAGGAGCTCGCGGACGCCCAGGAGCGCGCCGCGACCGCCGACGACGAGCCCGGGGCCGCCTCGGCCTCGATGGTCAAGGAGGAGGTCGGCCCGGACGACGTGGCCGACGTGGTGGCCTCCTGGACGGGCATCCCGGCCGGCCGCCTGCTGGAGGGCGAGAGCGCCAAACTCCTGCGCATGGAGGGGGAGTTGGGTCGCCGCCTGATCGGCCAGAAGCAGGCCGTGCAGGCGGTCTCGGACGCGGTGCGCCGCACCCGCTCGGGCATCGCCGACCCGGACCGCCCGACCGGCTCGTTCCTGTTCCTCGGCCCGACCGGTGTCGGCAAGACCGAACTCGCCAAGGCCCTGGCCGACTTCCTGTTCGACGACGAGCGGGCGATGGTCCGGATCGACATGAGCGAGTACGGCGAGAAGCACTCCGTCGCCCGCCTGGTCGGCGCCCCGCCCGGCTACGTCGGCTACGAGGAGGGCGGCCAGCTCACCGAGGCGGTCCGCCGCCGTCCGTACAGCGTGGTGCTGCTGGACGAGGTGGAGAAGGCGCACCCGGAGGTCTTCGACGTCCTGCTCCAGGTGCTGGACGACGGCCGGCTCACCGACGGCCAGGGCCGCACGGTGGACTTCCGCAACGCCATCCTGATCCTCACCTCCAACCTGGGCAGCCAGTACCTGGTCGACCCGGCCACCCCGGAGGACCGGAAGAAGGCCCTGGTGCTGGACACCGTCCGGCTCACCTTCAAGCCGGAGTTCCTCAACCGGCTGGATGACATCGTGGTCTTCGACCCGCTGGGCACCGCCGAGCTCAGCCGGATCGTCGACCTCCAGGTGGCCCACCTCGGCGAGCGGCTGCGCGAGCGGCGGCTCACCCTGGACGTCTCCGAGGCCGCCCGCGACTGGCTGGCGCTCACCGGGTACGACCCGGCGTACGGCGCCCGCCCGCTGCGCCGGCTGGTGCAGTCCGCGATCGGCGACCAGCTGGCCCGGGCGATCCTGTCCGGCCAGGTGCACGACGGGGACACCGTCCTGGTCGAGCGGGACGACGAGGGCGACCGCCTCACCGTCCGCAGCCGCGGGCCGCTGGAGAAGTAGCACCGCCCGGGCCCGGGTACGGGCCGCCTGCCGCCGTCCACGTGCGGGAGGCGGCCCGTACGGGTCGTGCCGCGGGCGCGGTCAGTCGGCCGCGCCCCGGCGCTGCCGCCGCGAGCGGTCCCGCCGGCTGCGCGCCAGCCGGTGCAGCTCGGCCCCCTGGGACTCCGGCAGGTTCCACGTCTGGCTCAGCAGCCGCAGCGTGGAGACGCGCGGGCAGGACACCCCCCGCTCCAGGTCGCGGATCGACCGCACGCTCAGCCCCGACGCCTCCCCCAGTTGCTCCTGCGTCATCCCCCGCTCCAGCCGGATGCTCCGCAGCAGCGCCCCGAGCGAGTTGCCCTCCCCGGTCACCGCACGCTCCATCCCACTCCCCCCTTCGACTCAAGTCCTCATCAACTCGCCCACGCGACAGCGATGTTGCAAAAGGCGAGCCCCGTCGCACGCTAACCGCATCCGGCCGGTACGGCAGCCGAACCCGGGCGCCGGGCGCGTGACGTGGCTCACGCGCGCGCCGGGCGCGCCGACCGCCCGCCGACCCGTCGCCGGCTCCGGACACCGTGCGTTACCGGGGCCCCGCGACACCCCCGAACGAAGATCGACGCGCCCCCGGGTGCCCCTGTGAGCGGAGCCCCGGATGAGGCAGGATGGGAGGTGGAAAGGGCGGCCTCTCATTGCCGGCCACCACGTGCACTGAGGAAGAGGACCCCCATGAGCATCGACCCGTCGTCCATCCCGTCCTTCGGCGTCCCCGGGGGCGGTGGCCAGCCCGGTGGCCAGGGCGGCCGGCCGGCCGGCCCGCCGCCGATCATCGTTCCGGACCAGGGCCTGGTCACCCAGCTGCTCGACCAGATGCAGCTCAAGCACGTCGTGGACGAGGAGGGCGACCTCACCGCCCCCTGGGAGGGCTTCCGCGTCTACTACATGTTCCGCGGCGAGCAGAAGGAGCTCTTCGCGGTCCGCGCCTTCTACGACCGCGCGTACCCGCTGGAGAAGAAGGGCGAGATCCTCGACCTGATCGACGAGTGGAACCGCGAGACCCTCTGGCCCAAGGTCTACACCCACACCCACGAGGACGGCGTCGTCCGCCTGATCGGCGAGGCCCAGATGATCGTCGGCACCGGCGTCAACCTGGACTACTTCGTCACCACCACCGCGAACTGGACCCAGGCCGCGGTCGGGTTCGAGCAGTGGATCGTCGAGCGCCTCGGCCTGCAGAACGAGATCGAGGGCGAGGAGGGCGAGGGCGAGGGCTCCGACGAGGCCTGATCCCCCGCGTTCCCCCCTCCGGCCCGCCCCTGCGCCCACGGCGCGGCGGCGGGCCGTTCGCCGTCCCGGCCAGGGTCGTCGCCGGCCGCCCTGCCGCGCCCCGGGCCGCGCTCGTCCCCGGCTGTCCTGCCGTGCCCCGGCCCCGCTCGCCCCCGGCCGCCCTGACCCGTGCTGTCCTCCTCCCCGGCCGTCCTGACCCGGGCCGCCCTCCTCCCGGGCCGTCCTTGTCGGCGGCCTCCGACTGGCCCAGGATGGGCGCGACGACGACGCGTGAGGAGCCTTTCGCATGGGAACCAGGCCGCTGCTGAACCGCCGACTGGCCGGGATGGGCACGACGATCTTCGCCGAGATGTCGGCCCTGGCCACGGCCACCGGCTCGATCAACCTCGGCCAGGGCTTCCCGGACACCGACGGGCCCGAGGAGGTCCGCGAGGCGGCCGTACGGGCCCTGCGCGAGGGCCGGGGCAACCAGTACCCGCCCGGCCCCGGCATCCCCGAGCTGCGCACCGCCATCGCCGAGCACCAGCAGCGCTTCCACGGCCTGGCCTACGACCCGGACACCGAGGTGCTGGTCACCGCCGGCGCCACCGAGGCCATCGCCGCCGCCCTGCTCGCGCTGCTGGAGCCCGGCGACGAGGTGATCGCCCTCGAGCCGTTCTACGACTCCTACGCCGCCTGCATCGCCATGGCCGGTGCCACCCGCCGCCCGCTCACCCTGCGGGCCCCGTCGTTCCGCCCCGACCTGGACGAGTTGCGCGCCCTGATCACCCCGCGCACCCGGCTGCTGCTGATCAACACCCCGCACAACCCCACCGGCACCGTGCTGACCGCCGAGGAAACGGCCGGCATCGCCGCCCTCGCCGTGGAGCACGACCTGCTGGTGGTCACCGACGAGGTCTACGAGCACCTGGTCTTCGGCACCGTCCACCGCCCGCTCGCCGGCCTGCCCGGCATGCGCGAGCGCACCGTGAGCATCTCCTCGGCCGGCAAGACCTTCTCCTTCACCGGCTGGAAGGTCGGCTGGGTCACCGGGAGTCCGGCGCTGGTGTCCGCCGTGCGCACCGCGAAGCAGTACCTCACCTACGTCAGCGCCGGCCCGTTCCAGTACGCCGTCGCCGAGGCCCTGCGGCTGCCCGACGACTACTTCGACACCCTGCGCGCCGATCTGCTGCGCAAGCGCGACCTGCTGCTCGGCGGCCTCACCGCGGCCGGGTTCCGGGCCTTCGCCCCCGAGGGCACCTACTTCGTCACCACCGACATCACCCCGCTCGGCGAGAAGGACGGCGTCGAGTTCTGCCGCGCCCTGCCGGAGCGCTGCGGTGTGGTGGCGATCCCCAACGCCGTCTTCTACGACGACGCCGAGGCGGGCCTTAGCCTGGTCCGCTTCACTTTCTGCAAAAAGGACGAGGTGCTCCAGGAGGCCGTCGCGCGGCTGCAGCGCCTCTGAGCGCTCGCGCGCCCCCTCGAACGGGCGCCGGTCCGATCCGACGCCTGTTCTGATCCGCCATCAACTACCCTGCAAATCAGGCTGTTCCGCTGCCAAGGCGGCAATCCCGCCGACCTCCTTGGCACACCCGCCCGCCCTCCACGCCCGGCGTGTGGAGGGCGGCGGCGCGTGGGGCGCACGGAGGGCGCACATCCGGCGCGCACGGCGCGCGGGCCGGTCGTAAGGGCGCGCGCTGTGCAGAGTCGCACACCGGGTCGATCAGAGCCGGGAAGCGGGTGTGCTCGAAACGGTGAATGCTTGACAAAGTTGGGTAAATCACCGACGGACCCGGCGTATTCATGCTTCTCTGCTGCTGAATCTCCAGCCGGAATCCTTCCTTCCACGGTCGGCCGCGCCCAGGGCCGCACAGCCACGAACAGCCTCGCCATCGCCTAGGCCTAGTCGCTGCTGCTCGGCGGGCGCGCACGGAGCTGAAACGCGGAGCCGAGCATGCTCACCACACTGCAGACCTCCTACACGGACACCCGCGCCGGTGACCTGGCCTGGTGCCTCGGCGGCGAACCGCTGCCGGCGCTCGCGGTCCGCGACCTGAGACTCGAAGGCAGCCGCCCCGGCACCCCGGGCACCCTCCAGCTCCGGCTGCTGGGCGCCTCGCACCAGGTGGTGATCGACGCCGGCCCCGGCAGCTGCCTGGAAACCGTCGCCTGCCTGCCCGGCCGCCGCACCCCGCTGCCGGCCCGGGTCGCCAAGCAGGTCGGCGGCTGGGAGTACGAGTTCGCCGCCCGGATCGAGGCGCTGCCCCCGCACGACTTCGCGGCCCGCGCCCAGGAACTGCTGGCCCTGGTCGAGGGGCACCCGCGCGGCCTCGCCGGGGTCTTCCCCGGTGACCCGAGCGCCTTCACCGCGCTGGTCACCCAGGGCGGTACGGACCGGCTGCTCTGGCGGACCTGGCACGCCTACCCCCAGGAGGGGCAGCTGGTCTGCACCCGCTCCTCGCTGGTGGTGCCGGGGCCGTGACCACCCGGAGCCTCGGAGGGAACGCCGACCCTCTCTTAGATCACCCGGCTCTCGCCGATGAATCGCACGCAGGAACGATTCGTCAATCCGACAGCCCGTACTGTCCGCCGGATGGGCGCAGCTATCCGTCCCGCACGTCCCCTAGCGTTTGTTCGTGATCAATCATCCGGCCGGCCCGCCCGTACGCCCGCGAGTGGACCTCCACGACGGCACCCCGCCCCGGTCCGGGCGGAGCGTGACCCCCCTCCCCGCCCGCCGTCGCTCCCGGCTGCGCTCCCACCCCCGGCTCGCCCGGCTGGCCGTCCTGCTGGCCGCCTTCGTCTGCGCGGCCTGCGGGCTCGTCTACGAGCTCGAACTCGTGGCACTCGGCGACTACCTGCTCGGGGACACGGTCACCCAGACCTCGGTCGTGCTCTCCGTGATGGTGTTCGCCATGGGCCTCGGCTCGCTGCTCGCCAAGCGGCTCACCCGACGGCCCGCCACCGCCTTCGCCCTGGTCGAATGCGCCCTCGCGCTCACCGGAGGACTCTCCGCCCTCGCGCTGTACTCCTGCTGGGCCTGGATCGGCCGCTACCAGGCCGCCATGGTCGGCCTCACCTGCCTGATCGGCGTCCTGATCGGTGCCGAGATCCCGCTGCTGATGACCCTCATCCAGCGGATCCGGCGCGAGGACGCCGGACGCGCCGCCGCCGACCTCTTCGCCGCCGACTACGTGGGCGCGCTGATCGGCGGCCTCGCCTTCCCCTTCCTGATCGTCCCCTGCCTCGGCCCGGGCGACGGCGCGCTGGTCACCGGGGCGGTCAACGCGGTCGCCGGGGCCGCCGTGGTGCTCTGGCTCTTCCGCGAGGAACCCGTCCCCCGGATACGACGGCTGCTCTGGCTCGGCTGCACCCTCGTCCTCGGCCTGCTCGCGGCGGCCGCCGCCGGCTCCGACACCGTCGAACGCGCCGCCCGGCACGCCCTCTACGGCGACCAGGTCCGCTACGCCACCCGCAGCCGGTACCAGGAGATCGTGCTCACCGGCCCCACCGAGGGCCCGCTCCGGCTCTACCTCGACGGACGGCTCGCGGTCTGCGGCCCCGACGAGTACCGGGGCAGCGAGGCGCTGGTCCACCCCGCCATGGCCGCCGGACCGGACACCAAAGTCCTGCTGCTCGGCGGCGGCGACGGCCTCGCCCTGCGGGAGGTGCTGCGGCACGGCGGCGTCCGCTCCGTACGACTGGTCGACACCGACCCCGTCCTCCCCCGGCTCGCCGGCACCGACCCCGGGCTCGCCGCCCTCACCGGCCACTCGCTGGACGACCCCCGGGTCCGCAGGACGGCGGCCGACCCGATGGCCTGGCTGCGCGGCACGCCCGGCGAGGAGTACGACGTGGTGCTCGTCGACCTGCCCGCCCCCTCGGACGGCGGACCGGTCAAGTACCACTCCCAGGAGTTCTACGGCCTCGCGGCCCGGCTGCTGGCCCCGGGCGGCCGGATCGCCGTCCGGGCCGGCGGGGACGAGGACGGCCTCTGGCGCATCGAGTCCGGTCTGCGCGCGGCAGGCCTGCGGACCGCCCCGTACGACGTGCCCGGCGGCCCGACCGCCGCCTGCCTCCCCGGCGCACCGGACACCGCCCAGGACTTCCTGCTCGCCGCCGCCGTCCAACCCCCGGTCACCCTGGCCCCCGACGCCCCGCCGCCCCGCGCCCTGACCCCCGAGTCCCTGCGCGCCTCGACCGCCCGGCTGACCGCGCGCCGGCCCGCGCGGCCCCCCGCGCCGCTGACCGTGCTGGGCCCGCACTGAGCGGCGGCGGACGAGCCCGACGGGCCCCCGGCCGACCGGTCCACGGCGTGCGGGGCGCCGCACTCCGACCGCCCGCCGCCCCGCCCCGAAACTCGAGTGGCGGTAGGTGGGGACCGGGCGGGATCGGATCGGTAGGCTCCGTGGCATGGAGCATGAGGTTGTCGTCCCGATGTCCGCAGAGCTGGTGCGGGAGGCCTTGCAGGATCCGGCGCAACTGGCCCGGAGCGTGCCGGGGCTGAACACCGAGCCTTCAGCCGTCGGGAGCGGCCCGGCCGAGGAGATCGGCGGACGGCTGAAGCTCCGGATCGGCGGCTCCACGATCACCTACAAGGGCGTGCTGTCGCTGATCGAGGGCCGGGAGGGCGTGCTCACCGTGCTGGCCGAGGGGCAGGAGGCCCGGGGCGACGGCGAGGTGACCGCCACCGTGCGGGTCAGCGTCGCGGACGGCGCCGAGGACGGCACCGCGACGATCCGCTTCACCGGCGACCTGACCGCCACCGGCCGGTTGACCGAGTTCGACGCCGAGACCCTCACCGCCACCGGCCACCGCCTGCTGGACCGCTTCGCCGCCGCGCTCACCTCCCAGGACGCCGGACCGGCGGACGAGGAGGAGAGCGGCGACGCCGCCGGGGCCGGTGACGGGCCCGAGGCCGAGGTGGTCTCCATCGAGGACCGCCAGGACCAGCCCGGCGACGACCTGGACGACGACCTCTCCGACCTGATCGCCTTCTCCGACGCCGACGCCGAGCGCTTCGGGCTGCCCACCGGCTCCGCCGCCGATGACGAGGACGCCGACGGGTCCGCCGACGACGTCGAGGACGCCGGGTCCGGCGAGGGCGCCGGGGCCGGGAGCGGCGGACGCCAGGACGAGGTCGCCGAGGAGGTGCCGGTCGAGCCGCTGTTCGCCTACGAGGACGAGCCGGACCTCAGCGGCCCCGTCCGCCGCAGCATCGTCGGCCGCTCCGCCGAGGAAGTGGACCACGCCCCGCCGCGCGGCCGCTACGCCCCGGCGATGCCCGCCCGCAGCGCCCGGGCCCGGGCGGCGTCCCGCTGGGGCGGCGAGGCCGGCGGCATCGTCGTGCCGGGCGCCGGCGGCCGCAGCGCGGTGCCGTGGGTGATCGGCGGCTCGGTGGCGCTGCTGGGCGGTGCCGTGGTGCTGGTCAGGGCGCTGCGCCGCCGTTAGCCGACGGGGCGGCGGGCAGGGCCTAGACTGAACGCTCATGAGCAACGACCGCGACGCCCTGCTGGCACAGATCAAGGACAAGGCCGTCGTGCACGGCAAGGTCACCCTTTCCTCCGGCAAGGAGGCCGACTACTACGTCGACCTGCGCCGGATCACGCTGGACGGCGAGGCGGCCCCGCTGGTCGGCCGGGTGATGCTGGACGCGACCTCGCACCTGGACTACGACGCCGTCGGCGGCCTGACCCTGGGCGCCGACCCGGTGGCCGCCTCGATGCTGCACGCCGCCGCCGCCCGCGGACGGAAGCTGGACGCCTTCGTGGTCCGCAAGGCCGGCAAGGCGCACGGCCTGCAGCGCCGGATCGAGGGCCCGGACGTGAAGGGCCGCCGGGTGCTGGCGGTCGAGGACACCTCCACCACCGGCGGCTCGGTGCTGACCGCCGTCGAGGCGCTGCGCGAGGCGGGCGCCGAGGTGGTCGGCGTCGCGGTGATCGTCGAGCGCGGCGGTGCGGACGCCATCGCGGAGCAGGGTCTGGAGTACGTGACCGCGTACCACCTGGACGACCTGGGCCTCTGACCCCGTCCGGAGCCGCGGAACCCGGCGTTCAGCGCGAGGGAGCCGCGGAACCCCGCGTCGAACGCGAAGGGCCGGGCTGTTCCACGTGGAACAGCCCGGCCCTTCGCGTTGGACCCGTCGGACCCGGTTGCCGCCGGCCGGTCGGCCTCAGCCGCGCCGGTGCCGACCGCTGCCGCTCTGCACCGTCTCGGGGGCGCTGTCGACGACGCCCGCCTTCTTCTTGCGGCGCTCCCGCAGCACCTCGACCAGGATCGGCGAGACGGACAGCAGGACGATCAGCAGCACCGCCGGGATCAGGTACTTGTCGATCACCGGGGCGAGCGCGTCACCGAAGAAGTAGCCGATCAGCAGCATCGACTCGGTCCAGAGCACGCCACCGACGACGTTCCAGACGAAGAACGTCCGGGCGGGCATCTCCAGGGTGCCGGCCACCGGGTTCAGGAACGTCCGGATGATCGGCATGAAGCGGGCCAGCACCACGGCCTTGCCGGAGCCGAACTTGTTGAAGTACTCCTCCGCCTTCACCACGTACTCGCGGCGGAAGATCTTCGACTCGGGCTTGTCGAACATCCTCGGCCCGACCTTCGCCCCGATCAGGTGCCCCAGCTGGGCACCGGCGATCGCCGCGATCGGGCAGCCGACGAGCAGGACGGCGATCGGCAGCTTGGCGCCGTCGCCGAGCACCGAGGAGGCGGCGTTCGAGGCGGCCACGCCGGCGAGGATCAGCAGTGAGTCGCCCGGGAAGAAGAAGCCGACCAGCAGGCCGGTCTCCGCGAAGATGATCGCGATGAGCCCGATGGCACCGAGGGACGAGATCAGGGATTTGGCGTCGAGGAGGTTGACGGCCAGCTGGTTGTAGTCCACGGGCGCAGGATAGCGGGCGTACCTTGCCGACGGCTTCCGGCCGAGCGCCGGACGACTTCCGGCCGGGCGCTCCGACGGCTTCCGGCCGAGCGCCCGGGCCGGACGTTCCGACTGGCGGGCTCCTGCTGACCTGCGGGCACGAGTCTGGGAAGATGGCACCGGCGTCCGGTCCGCGGCGGCCCACCACCCTCATGGCCGTACCGCGGAGGCCGCCTCGAACCTTGGTGCCGGAGAGCCACACCGCAGCGCCGCGCGTCGGCGGGCCGGCACGGAGTCGTCACGAAGGCGTACACAGCGTCGGACAGCACCGTCCGTACGCCGCAACCCGACAGGAGCGGATCGCATGCCCATCGCAACTCCCGAGGTCTACAACGAGATGCTGGACCGGGCCAAGGCGGGCAAGTTCGCCTACCCGGCCATCAACGTCACCTCGTCGCAGACCCTGCACGCCGCGCTGCGTGGTTTCGCCGAGGCCGAGAGCGACGGCATCATCCAGATCTCGACCGGTGGCGCGGAGTTCCTGGGCGGCCAGCACAAGAAGGACATGGTGACCGGCGCGGTCGCGCTCGCCGAGTTCGCGCACATCGTCGCCGCCAAGTACGACGTCACCGTCGCGCTGCACACCGACCACTGCCCCAAGGACAAGCTGGACGGCTACGTCCGCCCGCTGCTGGCGATCTCCGCCGAGCGCGTGGCCAAGGGCGAGAACCCGCTGTTCCAGTCGCACATGTGGGACGGCTCCGCCGAGACCCTGGCCGACAACCTGGCCATCGCCCAGGAGCTGCTGGCCCAGGCCGCCGCCGCCAAGATCATCCTCGAGGTCGAGATCACCCCGACCGGTGGCGAGGAGGACGGCGTCTCGCACGAGATCAACGACGAGCTGTACACCAGCGTCAACGACGCCGTGCGCACCGCCGAGGCGCTGGGGCTGGGCGAGAAGGGCCGCTACCTGCTGGCCGCCTCCTTCGGCAACGTGCACGGCGTGTACAAGCCGGGCAACGTCGTGCTGAAGCCGGAGCTGCTGCGCGAGCTGCAGGACGCGATCGGCAAGCAGTTCGGCAAGACCGACCCGTTCGACTTCGTCTTCCACGGCGGCTCGGGCTCCACCGCCGAGGAGATCGCCACCGCGCTGGAGAACGGCGTCGTGAAGATGAACCTGGACACCGACACCCAGTACGCCTTCACCCGCCCGGTGGCCGGCCACATGTTCGCCAACTACGACGGCGTGCTGAAGGTCGACGGCGAGGTCGGCAAGAAGAGCACCTACGACCCCCGCACCTGGGGCAAGCTGGCCGAGGCCGGCATGGCCGCCCGGGTGGTCGAGGCCGCCGAGCAGCTGCGCTCGGCCGGCAAGCGCCTGAAGTGAGCCCGTCGGGACGGGCGTGACAACGGGTGTGCCCCCGGCGGTCCTCCGCCGGGGGCACGGTCGTGTGGTCCTCGCGCTCGCGCGGGGCGCCCTCCTGCTGAACGCGCTCCTGCGCGAAGGCGCTCCTGGTCGAGCGCCTTCCTGCTCGAGCGCCCTACTGCTTGAGCTCCGCGTAGGCCTCCGCGCTGCTGTCCTTCAGGAACTGCCAGCAGCGCGTCTCCTCCTCGGTCTCCTTGATCGCGCCGGCCGCCCGGGCGAGCGCCGCCAGGCAGCGCAGGAAGCCGCGGTTGCCGCGGTGCTCCCACGGCACCGGCCCGTGGCCCTTCCAGCCGCTGCGGCGCAGCGCGTCCAGGCCGCGGTGGTAGCCGGTGCGCGCGTAGGCGTACGACTCGACGTAGCGGCCGGCCGCGTAGGCGTCGTCGGCGAGCATGGCCCAGGCCAGGCAGAAGGCCGGGAACTCGGCCGCCACCTGGGTCGGGGAGGCCGACTCCTCCGCCAGCATCCGGTAGGGCCGCTCCTCCTCGGGCAGGAGGGTCGGTTCGGGGCCGTCGAGAAGATTCCTGTGGATCGCCATGCCCTGAAGTCTGCCACCCGAACCGCAGAGGTCAACCGCGATCACCGGATCGGACCCGGCTCACGGCGGCGGCGGTGGCCAGGGGCCCGGCGGACGCCGCGGACGCGCCGAACGGGCGCCCGCCGGCGGCGCGGGCACCGGTGCGCCGGCGGGCACGGCCGCCGGAAGCCCGGCGCCCGCTGAACGCCCAGCGGCCGCCCGGGGTTGCATACCCGGTACGTGGACATTCACCAGTCCTCCATGCCAGGGTGTCGAGCGTGTCCGCAGCCCCATCCACCCGCAGGCGAGCCACCCCGCCCCGCAAGGCCGGCGGCAGCCGTCGACGCCGCCGGGCACGTCGCCGAATAGGCCCTGGCATGCTCACGGCGCTGGTCGCCTCGCTGCTGGTGCTGGGTTCCGCCGCCTTCCTGCTGAATCGTTCCGCCGGCTCGTCGGCCCCCGGACCGGCCGCCCAGGCCCGGATCGCCCCGCCGGCCGAACAGTCGACCGGTGCGGCACCGCCACCGACCCCGACCCCCACGGCGACGCCCACCCCGACCCCGACGCCCACGCCCACCGCCACCGAGCCGGACCCGGGCCCCAGCAAGGGCGCGGGCACCTTCACCATCGCCCCGGCCACCGCCAAGCCGGTCGGCCGCGGCACCGTGCGCCGCTACCGGGTGGAGGTCGAGGACGGCATCGGCATCGACGCGGCGGCCGCCGCCGCGCAGGTCCACGGCATCCTCGGCGACCGGCGCGGCTGGACCAACGACCACAAGAACGGCTTCCAGCTGGTGGCGACCGGCCCGTACGACTTCACCGTGAAGATCGCCTCCCCGGCCACGGTCGACAAGATCTGCGGCGCCTCCGGCCTGGACACCCACGGCGAGGTCAACTGCAACGTCGGCAACCAGGTGCTCGTCAACTCCAAGCGCTGGAACACCGGTTCACCCCAGTTCAGCGGCCCGCTGGACGATTACCGGGCGCTGATCGTCAACCACGAGGTGGGCCACCGGATCGGCCACGGCCACGAGACCTGCCCCGGCCCGAACAAGCCGGCGCCCGCGATGATGCAGCAGATCTACGGCCTGAAGGGCTGCGCGCCGAACGCCTGGCCGTACAGCGCGGACGGCACCTACCTGAGCGGGCCGGCCGTCCCGTAGCGGGGCCCCTCCCGGGCTAGACGAGTAGTTCCGAAGTCGGCTGGGTTTGCCGGTTCTGCTCCGGGCATGCAGGGAGGGTGTCCAGCATTCGGGTTGTGACGACCGAAGAGCTGGACACCCTCCTGACCGCACTCTACGTGCAGATCGATGA